>JAJPKB010000052.1 GCA_021323915.1 Chloroflexota bacterium
GCCGAGGCACGCGGCGAAGCCGGGGCGGCGCGCGACTTCGGCGCCCGCGCCGAGCGGGCCCGCCGCTGGCTGGGTCGCCTCGCCACCCTGCCGGACGGACCGACCTACCCATTCCCCTTCGCGGTGCTTCGGCTAGGCGACGCGGTCTGGATCACCGCGGGCGGCGAGCCCTACAACCTCCTCCAGATCGAGGTACGGCGGCGTTTCCCGCACCGGACGATCCTGATCTCGCCCCTGGCCGGTGGGCGGGCGGCCGCCTATCTCCTACCGCGAGACCGCTATGGGAAGGGGCTTTACCAGGAAGAGCCCTCGAGCCTCGGCCCGGGCTGCCTCGAGCAGCTGATCGAGGTGGTGTCCGAGCGAATCGCCGCGCTGGAGAACCCGGGGCTGCCCACCGGGAAGGCATAACGGTCATCGGTCGCTCAACGGTGAAAGAGCTGATAGACCGGCAGTCCCGCCGCGGTCACGATAATCCCCACGAGGATGACCCCTGGCTCAAAACGCAGGCTCGCGAGGAGCGCGGCGAGCAGGCCCAGGAGCGCCGGTAACGAGACCCAGCCCAGATTCAGCGGCACCCGGAACGGACGGTATAAACCGGGCTGGGTACGCCGCAACCAGAGGAGTGCGGCGTTGACCGCGATGAACGCGGTGAGAGCGGCCCAGCTCGCCAGGCTACCGAGAACCCCGATCCCGCCAATCGGCAGGAGGGCGACCGCCGCGAGCGTCTGGACAAGAATCGCCCCGGCCGGGGTGCGTGTCGTCGGATCGACCCGCGCGAGGATCGGCGGGAAAGCGGCCTCCCGCGCCATCCCGAACAGCATCCGGGAGCCCGCCGTGAGCAGGAGAAGGACCGTGTTTGCCGTCGCGAAGAGCGCCACGATGCTGAGGACGAGCCGCCCCGGTTCGCCCCATACGGCCCCGACCGCGTCCGCGAGAGGTGCGGGGGAAGCGGCGAGCCTCGCCGGAGGAAGTAACTCCAGGGCAGCAAGGGCAACACCCACATAAAGGAACGCGGTCAGCACAACCGCCAGGGTAATCGCTTTCGGGATGAGTCGCTCTGGAGCGGTGGTCTCCTCGGCGACGTTCGCAACGTCCTCGAAGCCCAGATAGGCAAAGAAGACAAATCCGGCCGCCTCCAGGACGCCTGGCCACCGCGTGACCGGAAGCGACGGGACGGGAACGCCATGCACGCTGCTCGCAATCGCGATCACCGCCACCAGTCCCCCGGCCTCGATCAAGGTGAAGACGACGTTGACCGCGGTCGACTCCCGGATGCCCACGAAACTGACCGCCGCGGCAACGACCAGGATCAGAACGGCGATGATGTCGACCGGCGGACCAAGCAGGGCATGGAGATAGCCGGCGAAGCCGAGGGCGACGGTGCTCGCCGAGGCCGCGCCGCTCAAAAGAAGGATCCACCCGACGAGGAAGGCCACGCGATCGGAGCCAAACGCCCGTCGGACGAACTCGAATTCCGCGCCCGCCTTCGGGAAGGTCGTGGCCAGCTCGGCGTAGGAGAGGCCGGTGAGCGCGGCGACGAGCGCGGCCAGGAGAAACGCCAGCCAGAGATCCGACCCGGCCAGGGAAGCCGCCTGGCCGATCAGGGCGTAGATGCCCGCGCCCAGGATTGTTCCAACCCCATAGGCGATCAGTCCGGCCAGGCCAATCCCCCGGCGGAGCGGGGGCATCTCGCGAATTGGGTGTCCCCGGTGGCTCGGTCGCATCAAGTAAAGCCAACGAAGATATTCCCGCCCATCGCCGCCTCGACCAACCCGCGACGGAGTTCGTTCGGCGGCCTACTGTCACAACCGGCGACCGCGAACCGGCGTTTCGGAACAGCTTCGGGTGCGTCTGGCAGAAGGCATACCAGTGCGTCGCCTGCCTGGGAGCCGGCCCTATAGTGTGATACTATCGTTGCCGCGCAATCCAAGTCCGACAGAGCCCGGCGGCCGGGCGATCGCCGGAGGAAATGAGAAGAGAATGGGTCGACTCCTCGAAAACACGCCGGGGAGACGGTTCACCCGGCGTCATCTCCTGGCTAGCATGGGGGCCCTCGGTTTGACCGGCTTGCTGACTGCTTGCGGCAGCGGTCCGAACGCCACGCCGACCGCTGGGTCGGCTGCCAAACCAACCGTCACCGCGGCCGCCACGGCAGTTGCTGCGAAACCGGCCGCCTCGCCGGCCACCAACCCGACGGCGAGTCCACCGGCCAACCTCACCTTCTGGCATCTGGACTCGGGCAACCTGAACAAGCCGGTCGAGGATGCGCTCGCCGATTTCGCCAAACAGAACCCGGGAATCACCGTCAAGCTCGAAAATCCGGCTCCCTGGAACACCGCGCCGACGAAGTACGCGGCGGCCTTCCGGGCTGGGTCGGCGGGTGACGTCTGCCAGGTCGCCTTCCCATGGACCTTTGGCTTTGCGCAGCAGGGCGCGGTGCTGAACCTGAGCTCCTACGTCCAGCGAGCCGGAATCCAAGCGGACTTCATCAAACCGTGCTGGAACATGGTCTTATACAAGGGAGAGCCATTCGGCATACCCTGGCAGACAGATACGATCGGTCTGGTGTACCGGTCTGACTGGCTCAAGGAAAAGGGTCTGGACGTACCAACGACGATGGCAGACCTCGTCGGCGTCGCGCAGAAGGTGACCGACGAGTCAAAGAACCAGTGGGGCGTTGGCTTTTCCGGTGGATTCAACTTCTTCGACTGGACCACCCACCTCTGGGGCAACGGTGGCGACTTCGTCACCCAAGACGCCAACGGCGATTGGCATTCGGCGATCAATTCGAAAGAAGGTGCCGAGACGATTCAGTACTGGATCGATCTGGTGCACAAGGATAAGGTTTCGCCGACCTCGGTCATTCCGATGGTGAACTACACCGATGCTGACCCTGGCTTTGCGATTGGCCAGTTCGCCATGGAGTTCATGGCGCCCGGTGAGTACCGTGATATCCACAACACCCACCCCGATCTGGCGATGGGGACCGCCGTCTTTCCGGCCGGAACGGCGAAGAAGCCGAGCAAGATGGGCGGCCGGACGCTGATCGTCCCGAAGTCGACCACGGCGCCGGACGATGGGTACAAGCTGACCGAGTATCTGACCACCGAGGAAGCATTCTCGAAGCACCTGCGCGTGATCGCGGAGTTTCCGACGCGCCAGTCGGTGCTTGATAAAGTTCAATGGGACCCGCTGGATAAGCCGTACGTTGACATGATTCCGTATTCGCGGACCTATCCGAGCTTTGCTCAGTTCGCGGCGATCCAGCAGGCGATGAACAAAGACTTCCAGGCTGGCCTTTCGGCGAACCAGCCCGGCGAAATGGTCGCCAAACA
>JAJPKB010000388.1 GCA_021323915.1 Chloroflexota bacterium
AAAATATCAGATGATCGTTTCGTGGGTTGGTCGGATCGTTGAAGTCGTAGCGCAGGTGGCCGTCAACGAGGACGGCGAGGAGATCCGCGGCGGACAACGAAGACGTCGGGTGGCCCGACCCGGCCTGGGTGCTGGATCGGATCGAGTCCACGCGAAGCTGCTGGGCTAACGCGTGCCATTGCTCGATTCGGGTCGAGGATTGAACAGCCATAACGGCCCTCCTATACGTCTATGATAATCAACTCCGGGGTGATGCCGTGAAGTCGCTGGCGGTTCGGTGTCAAGATCTTATCTTATCCTACTCCGCGGGCCAGGACTGTCAAGCCGAACGCGCCGTCCGGCGCCGTGTTTCGACCTCAACTGCCCGCTTGCGCCCCGTCTCGGCTCTCCGTACAATTCCTAGTGACATGGAGCGAAATCCCTGGTTT
The DNA here is from genome assembly GCA_021323915.1 of Chloroflexota bacterium. Taxonomy (GTDB): domain Bacteria; phylum Chloroflexota; class UBA6077; order FW602-bin22; family CADDYW01; genus JAJPKB01. Next base: position 429 of record JAJPKB010000388.1, read on the forward strand.
CGCGCGTTGATCATCCTGGCGGTCATCGCCGTCGGGTTATACGTGGCGGGCGAGCTGTGGACGCTCGTGGTTCACTTCGGCGATATCATCATCCTGTTTTTCCTGGCCTGGTTACTTGCCTTTATCCTGCTTCCAACGGTGCGCTTTCTCGCCGAGCGGCTCCCGGTTGGGCACGCCGGGGCGGCGGCGGTCGTTTATATCTTCCTTCTCGTCGTGTTCGCGACGATACTCGTCCTGGTCGTTCCCCTCCTGGTCGCTCAGATTTCCCAGCTCGCGAACGAGCTCCCGACCCTCGCATCCGGCGCGCCGCGCGCCGCTCGTCAGCTTCAGCGAATGCTCGACGAAAGAAATATCCCGATCGACCTTGGAGTGGTCACCGGCCCCGGCTTGAGTCAGCAGCTTGGCCAGTTCGGGTCGCGGCTGGTTGAGAACAGCGTCGGCGTGGCAAGTGGCATCGCCTCCGGCCTGTTTAGCTTTTCGATCATCTTGATCCTTTCCTTCTATTTCGTCGTCGACGGCGACCGGATCGTCGAGAGTATCCTGGCGGCGGTGCCGGAGCACTACGCGGCCGACGCGCGCCTCTTCGTCGTCAACATCGATCGCACGTTCGGCGGGTTTTTATGGGGGATGGCGATTCAATCGGCGATTTTCGGCGTCGGCACCGGCCTGATCATGGCTGTCGCCGGGCTTGGCTACGTGCTGCTCGCCGGGCTGTTCGCCGCGGTCGTCATCGTCATCCCTTTCATCGGACCGGTGCTTGCCATGGCGCTGCCCATCGTCATCGCCCTTTTTAGCGGCTTACCTGCTACCCAGATGCTCATTTTCTTGATCGCCCTGGTCGGGCTCCAAGTGCTGGTGTCGAACGTCATCGCGCCGAAGGTCATGTCCGAGACGATTGGTCTGCATCCGTTACTCGTCTTTCTCGCCCTGCTGGTGGGAATCAAACAGGCTGGCCTGGCCGGCGCGATCTTTGGTGTTCCGATCGCGGCGGTAATCGTCGCCGCCATCCGGATCTTCCTGAACCGATGGTCGGTGATTCCGCCCGAGGCACCAAAGCAAGGTCCCAACGGAACGGTCGAGGCCGGGCAAGTCCATTTCGATCAGCTACGCCTACACCTCACCGATGCGATCACGCGGATTTTTCATTCCAGGCTGATTTGATGCGATTGATTTTTATGGGCACGCCCCAGTTCGCCGTTCCATCTCTCGAAGCGCTCATCCGGCACGGCTTCGACGTCGCGGCGGTGGTCACCCAGCCGGACCGTCCGGTTGGACGCGGCCGGATCGTTCGCCCGTCGCCGGTTAAAGAGGCTGCCCTTCGCGAAGGGATCGACGTGTATCAGCCGCCGACCCTTCGCGGGGCGGATAAGGTTGAATTACTGCGGTCGATACGCCCGGACCTGATCGTCGTCGTGGCGTTCGGTCAGATTCTTCGGCGCGCGGTGCTCGATTTGCCCCCGCTTGGCTGCGTCAACGTCCATCCCTCGCTGTTGCCGAAGCTTCGAGGAGCGGCGCCCATCCAAGCGGCGATCCGCGAGGGGCTGCGGGAGACCGGGGTGTCGATCATGCTCATGGACGAACGAATGGACGCGGGGCCGATTCTCGCCCAGCTGACCGCGCCGATCTTCGACGACGATACCGCGGCGACGCTGGGCGATCGATTAGCGCACCTCGGGGCCGACCTCTTGGTCGACACGATTCCGCGCTGGCAAGCCGGGCACGTCGTGCCGCGACCTCAGGACGAAAGTCAGGCCACCTACTGTCGGCCACTTCGATCCGAAGACGCGATCGTCGACTGGGCGCGACCCGCCGAGGAGATCGCGCGCATCTGCCGCGCTCAGACTCCCTGGCCTGGTTGCCAATCGACCTGGGGCGAGCGGCAAGTGCGGTTCCTCTCCCTGGAGGCGCGCCCGGATTGGACCGGGCCGGCACCCCCCGGAACCGTCATCACCTTGCCATCCGAGACCAGCCGCCGCCCGGACGTCGCGGTTGCCAGCGGACAGGGCGCGGTGGTCATCCGACAGGTCCAGCTCGCCGGAAAGCGCCCGCTGGCAATCGACGCGTTCGTGCGGGGACAACCGGGGTTTATCGGAGCCAGGCTTGGTAGCACGCCGGGCGAGACGGCGACTACTTGAATCCGTCGCCCTCTGGTGCGTCAGCGAGACTGGCCGACCCGGCTGTAGACCGGGACCCGCCAGTGGTCGTAGCGGCTTTCGCGCCCTCGCACGATATCATGGTAGTAGGACTCGATGGCGGTGGTGATTGGACCGATCTCTCCTGACCCTACCACGTAGTCGTCGACCGATACCACCCCGCGGACTTCCGCTCCGGTGCCGCAAAAGAACACCTCTTCGGCGATGTAGAGCTCGGTTCGGTCGATCTCGCGCTCCATGGTGGGAATCTCAAGGACGTCGCGGCAGAATTGGAGAATGCTCTGGCGAGTGATACTCTCCAGGATGCCGCTGGTGAGACTCGGGGTGATCGCGATACCGTTGCGAACGATGAAAAGGCAGGAGGCCGGACCTTCGGTGACTTTTCCCTGGGTGTTCAGTAGGATTGGCTGATCGTAACCGCGCATGGACGCCTCGATCAAGGCCATGCGGCTGTTCTGGTAGTTTGAGATGCACTTCACGCGAGGGGAGAGCTGGTTATCGGAGATGCGATCCCAGGAGCTCACGCAGGCGCGTAGCTTCGGCTCGGTTCCCAGGGAAGATGTGAATGGTGCGGTGGTTATCACGACGCTGGTCGCGCTATCGAGCAGGCCGCCAAACCAGGTCCCATCCGCGTGATAGGCCAGCGGGCGAACGCGCACGTCCTCCCGAACTTCGTTCGCCCGTAGCAGGTCAATCGAGGCCTGAACCAGATCGCCGACGGTGAACTTCTGCTCCATGCGCATCAGCTTCATCGAATTGAGCAGACGCGCGTAGTGTTCGCTGAACTGCAGGCCATACAACTGCTCCTGCTCGGGGTTCCAGTAGGCGCTGATTCCTTCGAACACGGCACCCATCGTCGACCAGCCAAGCTTGGAGACGTGGACAGTGGCCGCGTCCCAGGGGATCAGCTCACCGTCGATCCAAACGTATGGACTGGGCCGTGTGATAGCCATGACATACTCCTCCCGGCGCATTCGCGAAACGTCTGCCAGGCCGGTCTGACCCGGCGGAATCTCGACCGTGCCGCCGTCGACGCGAATCGGCCGACGCCGCCGAGGTCGAGTATATCAGACCTGGTCCGGCCGTCAGTATCCGCGAAACCTGAGCGACCTCGCGACTGGCAGCGTTCTTGCGACGACGATCGATCGACCGATTTTCCTCGAAGGGCGTGCCCAGCCAATGACCGATTCACCGCGCCACGGCCAGACGAGACCTCCGCGACAACCAGCGATTCCGCCAACGGATGATGGCGTTCGTCAGGCGCCGAGCCAACGAGCGATCCCTCCGTCGAGCTTCCGTGAGCACCTGGAGCGCGAGCACGGGCTCGCAATCGTGGCCGAGCGCGGCTGGCCGACCGAGATCCGTCGCTATTTCCTGGTACGGGGCCAGAACGGAACGCAAAAGCGCCTGGCTTCCCACCGCGGAACGTTGGGGCGAGCGGTTACCCACTTCTACTACCTGCTCCATCCCGAGCAGCGATCAAGGCGCTAACTTATGCTCAATCACTCACTTCACCTCGGGCGCATCCGAGGCATTGAGATCGCGGTCAACTGGAGCTGGCTGATCATCTTTGTCCTGTTGACCTGGTCCCTTGCCCTGTTCTTCTTTCCCGAGTTCTATCCGCGCTGGTCGATCGGAACGCTTTGGATCGTCGGGGCGATCAGCTCATTGCTCCTGTTCGTGTCTGTCCTCTTGCATGAGCTAGCTCACTCGCTCGTGGCGGAATCCGAAGGTATTCCGGTTCGAAGCATCACGCTGTTCGTCTTCGGCGGCGTGTCGGACATCGAGCGTGAGCCGCCGACCGCGAAGGATGAGTTCCTCATGGCGGTCGCCGGGCCGGCGACCAGCGTGGTCATTGGCGTCGTCGCCTACCTCGCGCTCGTCGGATTCGGCGTGTCACTCCCGGCCGAGATTCGGGGAATCCTCTTCGCGCTGGCGCTCTATAACGTCATTCTGGGCGTCTTCAATCTGCTTCCGGGCTTTCCCCTCGACGGCGGCCGCGTGTTTCGATCGATCGTCTGGGCGGTTACCGGAAGCTATCGCGAAGCGACCAACGTCGCCACGATCATCGGTCAGGTCTTCGCGTATCTCTTCATCTTCGGGGGCCTTTTCCTTGCCATCGCCGGGGCGTTCCTAAGCGGGATCTGGCTGGTGTTCATCGGCTGGTTCCTAAACAACGCGGCGATCACGAGTCGAAAACAGGCGGAGATGGAGACCGCGCTGCGAGGGGTCCAGGTCAGCTCGGTGATGACGACGAACCCGCCCGAGGTGCCCGCCGAAACCTCGCTTTCGGAATTCGTCGACGAATACGTGCTCGCCCGGAACCTGCGCGCGATACCGGTGGTGGCCGATCACAGCGATCGCATGATGGGTCTGGTGACCCTCGCCGAGGTGCAATCGGTGCCGCGCGATCGTTGGGGAAATACCACGGTGAGCCAGGTGATGCTCCCGACGGACCGCCTGGTTGTCGCGACACCTGAGGAGCCCCTCGTCAAGGCGCTGCACGATCTCTCCGAAGATGACCTCAACCAGTTGCCCGTCGTCAAGGAAGGGCGCCTGGTTGGGTTGCTCACTCGCGCGAACGTGATTCGATTCCTTCGGGTCCGTCAGGAGCTCCATCAAAACGCCGGCTAGCCAGGCCGTGCTATACTGGTCTCCGATTATCCAAGAGGGGATTGCCAATGGCGGAGACCATGTCAGCGCGCGAGCGGCTGGCGGCGACGATGCGTGGCGAGACGGTGGATCGCCCGGCCTGGAGCCTCTGGCGCCATTTCTATGACACCGAGGCGACGGCCGAGGGCCTTGCCGCCAGCATGCTGGGCTTTCAAGATTCCTATCGCTTCGACTTCATGAAAGTAAACCCGCGCGCGTCGTATCATGTGGAGGATTGGGGCGTCGCCATCCGCTACAGCGGCGAGCCGCACCAGGCGCCGACGATCGTCGACGTTCCGGTGAAGACCATCGCGGACTGGCGGAAGATCGAGCCGTTGGCACCGGACCGTGGGGTGTTGGGCGAGCACTTGAAGGCGCTGCGCCTGATTGCGACGGGACTCCGGGGCCGTGTGCCCTTCATCATGACCGTTTTCAATCCCCTTTCGCTGGCCGGCGATCTCGTTCGATCAGATCAGGTTCTGATCGAGCACATGCGCGAAGCCCCGGACGTCGTCCACCGGGGGCTCGCGGCGATTACCGAGACATTCGTGAATTACACCCGAGCGATCCTCGAGACCGGCGCGAGTGGCCTCTTCTTTGCCACGACCTCGTGGGCCAGCCGCGATACGCTCACTCCGGAGCAGTATCGGACCTTTGGTCGTCCGTACGACTTGAGGGTACTCGACGCCGCCCGGTCAGCCGAGTTTAACCTCTTGCACGTCTGCGGCGATAACAATATGCTGTTCGATCTGGCGGATTATCCGGTTCACGCGGTGAACTGGGCCTCCACCTCGCCGACGAATCCTTCGATCGCCGAGGCCGCGAAACGAGTACGGCCCGCGCTCGTGGCCGGGCTCTCCCGCGCGGCGCTGGTCGCGGAGTCGTCGGAGCCGGCGCTCGCCGAGGCTCGTCGCGCACGAGAGGATAGCGGCGGGAAGCACTGGGCGCTCGGTCCGATGTGCTCGATTCCCACCACCTCTCGGTCGGATACGATCGAAGCGCTGCGGACGTTCATCGCCGAAGCGATCTGATATTCACCTGACCTACGACTCTCGCCGAAGATCGTCCGGGATGGCGGATTCGATCAAGCTCTGCGACGCCTGGCGGTTGACCCGACGAAGTTGAAGGGAAATCACCGGCACGCTGAGATTGAAGTCGTCGATCCGCCGGTTCAGGTCGTCGACCCGCCGGGCGTGATCGACCAGAAATTGCTCGTGGTGCTCGCGAAGCAGCTGGGTGCGGCTGGCGCGCAGATAGGCCGGGATGCGCTGAAGGCGAGCGGCCGAGGATCTCAGCATCGCGGCGTGGGCGGCAACCCTACGCTCCAGAGCGGCAATCTGGGCATCGATATCTTTCCTTGCTTCGATCCAGGGCAAGGAGTAGCCGGCGTTTCGTAAGATCCGATAGGCCAGGCGCATGTCGTCCGGGATAAACGGGTTGTCTTCGTCGGAGAGGTCGAGCGGCCGCCCGCTGCCGGGAAGATTGTCGAAGAAGCCTGCCTTGACGGCGTCGTCGAGCGCCCGAGCGGTGCCGTCGGCGATCGTCTCCCAGGGCCGGCGAGACCTGACCGTCTGTGCCTCGCGTGGTTCTTCCATCCTCCCCGGGCTCCTTCGCGGCGTTCCGATACTTCACGATGCTTCAATTGTACTGGATGTCGGGCGCCAGATCGACCGGTATTAACGACTCGTGTTGACAACGCTGGGCAGGATTGATACACTTCCGATAAAGCGCTACCTCGTCCGTGGCCTCTCGGGCCATGGGCAGCGTGGAGATTGGGCGTGGTGAGCATCGTGATTCGCCGTTTAACGGGCAGTGGTCCCGCGATCACTGTTCCACGGAGGCGAGCCGTGCCCACCGCGTGTCGTCGTTAGATCCTCGATTCACCTGACTCGTCGCCGTGGGACGGTTTGCCGCCCACGGCGATTTTGTTTGTCCGCCAGTCGTCGGTTCACCCACGAGGTGTGAGAAAGAAGGGGCCGTGTCTGAGGCTATCCAATCCTGCGCCCTCCAGGTCGAAGCAGTCAGCAAGGTCTTTCTGGACGGTGGGACAAACCCGCTGCTGATCCGAATCGGTCGGCCGAAGCCAAGGAAGAAGGTCGTCGCGGTCGACGGGGTTAGTCTGAGCGTGGCGCGCGGCCAGATTTACGGAGTTCTCGGCGCGAACGGTTCGGGTAAATCGACGTTGATCCGGTTGATCTCGACCCTGCTGGTGCCAGACACCGGACGAGTCCTCGTCTTTGGACACGACGTCGTCAAAGACGAAATGGCAGTGAAGCGCCTGATCAACCGGGTCAGCGTCGAGGCGGCCTTCTTCCGAGTGCTCAGTCCGATGGAAAACTTGCTCTACGCCGCCCGTCTTTACGGATTGGACGCGAAGCTCGCCCGGCAGCGCATCGTCGAGATTCTCGATAACCTCGGCATCGACCCGCAACGCGTCGGCGAGCCGCTCCAGAAAATGTCGCGTGGCATGCAGCAGAAGGTGGCGATCGCGCGCGCCTTTCTCACCTCGCCGGTGCTGTTGCTTCTTGACGAGCCGACGACCGGGCTCGATCCACGGTCGAAGCGCGAAGTCCAGCAGCTCGTTCTCGACCTTCGTGCCGATCACGACGCCACCGTGGTGTTGACAACGCACGACATGGACGAGGCGGACCGGCTGTGTGACCGAATCGCGATTCTGCACCGCGGACGCGTCGTCGCCGAGGATACGCCCGCTGGACTCAAATCCGAGTTCGGCGCGTCCCCCGGCGCCAGCCTCGAGGACATCTTTATGGCGCTGACCGGCCACGCCATCGAGGAAGAAGAGGAGTCCGCCCGAATCGGTTAATGGAGGACAGGTGGCCACCGTCGTCGGAGAGCTTCGCGCGTCCTACGCGTTCGTAGAGAGAAACATCAATCTGACCAAGCGATACTGGGGATGGGAAGTCGTCTGGCTGATTTACGGCATCGTCAACAGCCTTGCCGTCACGTTCATCGGCGCGGCGATGCAGCAGATAAGCGGCCAGAAGGTCGATACGTCGTTCCTGGTGCTGTACCTGTTGATCGGCACGCTGGTCTGGAGTTATCTGTCGGTCGTCTTCGATGCGATCAGCGAGATGATCACCTGGGAGCGCTGGGAAGGCACGATCGAGTATACGTTCATGGCGCCGATCCGCCGGAGCACTCATATGATCGGGACGGTGCTGTTCGCCATCGTGTACGGAATCGTGCGGACCGGCGTGATCCTGCTGATCGTCAGCGCCTTCTTTCACGTCGACCTGGCAAAGGCGAACCTATTGAGCGGAGCGATCCTGCTGCTGGTCGGCAGCATAAGCTTCGTTGGGCTCGGCATCGTCGCGGCGGTGCTGCCGCTCATGTTCACCGAGCGGGGCTCACAGATGACGCGAGTGGTCGAAGCAGTGCTCCTGCTGGTGTCGGGCGTGTACTATCCAGTCCAGGTGCTGCCCGGATGGCTTCAGGCGGTTGCTCGGGTGTCGCCGGCGACCTACGTGCTCGAAGGGATGCGTCGCAGTCTGCTGGATGGCGTGGACGTCGTCGGCCTGGTCCCTTACCTCGTTCCTCTTCTCGCTATGGGGCTGATCAGCATACCGATCGGGGTGACCGTTTTCAGCTGGGCCGAGCGCGCGGCGAAACGAAGCGGGACCTTGAAGCGGAACGGTTGATCCGCCGTGACCGACCGGGGCTCAAACGGCGTCCGGATGCGCGACGATCAGGCTCGCGTTGTGTCCGCCAAAGGCCAGTGAGTTCGACATCGCGACTCCGATCCGGTGTGGGCGCCCGACGTTCGGAACGTAGTCCAGGTCGCACTCCGGGTCCGGATTGTCGAGGTTGACCGTGGGATGAACGTACCCATCGCGAATCGAGAGGATCGTCGTGATGAACTCGACCGCGCCGGCCGCGCCGATCAAGTGTCCCACGAGCGACTTTGTCGAATTGATCGGCAGGTGGTAGGCGTGCTGGCCCAGGGCGAGCTTGATCGCCTGTGTCTCGAACTTGTCGTTTAGCATTGTCGAGGTCCCGTGGGCGTTCAAATAGTCCAGCGCGGTTGGCGGCAGACCCGCCTGGCGCAAGGCCCGGTGCATGGCGCGTGCCATCGGCTCACCGGTCGTATCGGGCGAGGTCATGTGGAAAGCATCGGCCGTCGCGCCGTAGCCGATGACCTCAGCGTAGATTCGCGCGCCCCGTGCCAGAGCGTGTTCGCGATCTTCCAGGACGACGATGCCGGCGCCCTCACCCATGACGAAGCCATCCCGGTCACGGTCGAAGGGTCGACTCGCGCGCTCCGGCGTGTCGTTTCGCTGCGACAGGACTTTGCAGCTGCTGAACGCGGCGATGACGAACTTCGTGATCGAGGCGTCGACGCCGCCGGCTAGCATTACCGGCGACGATCCGGTGCGGACGTCGCCGAAGGCCTCGCCGATGCAATCCGACCCGGTGGCGCAGGCCGTTGCCAGGCA
>JAJPKB010000378.1 GCA_021323915.1 Chloroflexota bacterium
GTCGGCGAGCCGGAGCCGAGGGCGATCGTCACGTTGGTTCCGGATTGCTCGGAATCCGCCAGGGCGATCGCCGACCGCAGCCCGCAGGTTCCCTCGGGCTGGGTGGCGCAGGCGCCCGGGTCGGGCGTCGAGTCGGCGATGGTATTGACGGTGATGGTGACGTCGGTGGCGGCCCGGGCAACCGGGGCCGAGACGCCGGTGCCGAGCAGGCCCAGCAGCAGACACCCCGCCGAGGCGAGGCCGAGGGCGCGAAAAGCCCCGCGCGAGAATGCGTGGTTCACGGTGTCCAGCCTCAGGGTGGTCGCGAGCCTATGCCAGGCCCGCTGTCTCACCAATCTAGCACAGGGGCGTTCTCATGTCAATTTGCTGAGCTTGCCCCGGGGATGTCGACTCCGGCCGGACTTGCCCTGCCGGGCGATCACCCGCCACGCCCGCCACCCTGGCGCGTGATGACAGATGTCATAGCCAGGTCCTGATCCTCGTCACTACAAAGAAAACGACCCGACGGCTAGACTGGCCGAGGTGACCAGGGACGGAACGAGGGCGCCTCACGGCGGTAGGATCGGATCGCGAGCGCCGCGTGGCGGCTCGACCCGCGTGATCGGGAAGGAGAGCTTCGCATGACCAGGCTGAATCGCTTCGCGCGACGCCATCCGGTGTTCGCGTATTTCGCGACCGTCTACCTCGTGACCGCGGCCATCTTCCTGCTCATCGTCGGGCCCAGGCTCGTCGCCGGCCAGGGGATGCGGGCGATCGACGCCCTGCTGATGTTCCCGCTCATGGAGATCGGCGTCTGCGCGGCCGGGACCGGCCTGACGGCGAGCGTCGGCGGCCGCGTCGGACTCCGCGATCTCGCCCGCCGCCTCGGCCGCTGGCGCGTCGCGGGGCGCTGGTACCTGACGCTGCTGATTCCCCCGTTCGCGATCCTCGTCGTCCTCGTTTCGCTGGGCGCCCTGGTCTCGCCGGTCTTCGCGCCGAAGGTCATGCCGCTCGGGATCCTCTTCGGGCTGTTCGCCGGCCTCCTCGAAGAGGTTGGTTGGACGGGCTACGCGTTTCCGAAGCTGCGGGCGACGCGCGACGCGCTGTCGGCCAGCGTTCTCTTGGGCGTCCTCTGGGGATGCTGGCACCTGCCGGTCGTCGACTACCTCGGCGCGGCGAGTCCGCATGGCGCGTCCTGGCTGCCGTTCTTTCTCGCCTTCGTGGCCCTGGTGTCGGCGATGCGGGTTCTGATGTGCTGGGTGTACGCGAACACCGAAAGCGTGTCGCTGGCCCAGCTGATTCACGCCAGCTCCACCGGCTTTCTGGTGGTGCTGAGCCCGACCGGCGTCTCGCCGGCGCAAGAAGCGCTCTGGTACGCGGTGTACGCCGCGGTGCTCTGGGTCTGCGTCGCGGTGGTCGTCGCGGCGTACGGAAAGCCGCTGACCCGAGGTCGAGCCGTCGCCGCGCCGCTCGCCGGCTGAGCTTCGCTCAGCCGCTCGCCAGGCGGGTGTAGACGACGCGTCGCAGGTTGTAGTTGTCGCTGGCGCGGTCGAAGACACCGCTGCAGGTGATCAGATTGAGGTGGGGCGTGCTGGCCGGTCCGAAGATGTCCTCGAGCGGAGCCTTGTTGTAGGGGTAGACCTCGACCCTCTCGACGACGAAAGTCAGGGTCCGCTGGCTCGGCATCGTTACTTCCACCTTGTCGCCGGGCCCCAGCTTGTAGAGATACCAGAACACCGCCGCGCCGTAGACGCGGGAGTCGAGGTGGCCGTCGATCACCGCGTTACCCGGCTGACCGGGCACCGGACCGCCGTCGAACCAGCCGACCCGGAAGGCAGTCGTCGGCGTCGCCATCGCGCCGGTCGGATCCACGCCAACCGACTCGACCGGCGCATTGACCCCGATCTTCGGGATGATCAGGCTAATCGGTCCGTCCACTCGGCGATAAACGCCGTTCCGGGTGTAAAACCGGGGGGGCGCCGGCGTCGCGGTCGCGGTTGGTGGCGGAGGCGTTGGACTCGCCGTCGGGGCGGCGAGCCGGGCAAGCTCGGTCAGATCGACGGTCGGGGTGGGCGAAGGTAGCGCCACGGTCGCGGTGGGAATCGGCGTCGGCGCCGCCAGGGCGAGCTCGGGCGTCGGCGCGACCGGAGTGGGAGCCCGGGGCAGCGGCGTCGCCCGAGGCGTGGGAACGGCGAGGCGCGCCAGCAGGAACGCGACGAGCAAAGCGGCGGGCGCCAGGGCCAACCCAACCGGTCCGATGCGCGGTCTATCGAGGCGGTTTTCCGACGTGTTCTGACTGGGATCCACCGTGACGTTCACAACCCCGTTATCGCCGTCGCCGAGTATAGCGCACCGGCTGCGCGGCCGGCTAGCCGGTTCGTCGGCGTGGTGCCAGGCTTCATATTGACCGGTCCCCGCTCGGTGTATACACTGCTGCCAGGGCCGGGGGCATCGGCCGCCGGACACAAGACGGGAGGATCGATTCTGATGATTGGTGGTTCGCGCGTCTCGCGCCGTCGGGTTCTACTTTCGGTGGTCGGTCTCGGGACGACTGCCTTGCTCGCGGCGTGCTCGCAATCGGCGCCCCCGAGCCCGACCGCCGCGCCCGCCGCGAGCACCGGCGGCGGCGCGGCCGCCCCGACCTCGGCGCCGGTGGCGACCAAGGCTCCCGCGCCCACGACCGCGCCCGCGGCGCCGACCGCGGCGGCCGCGCCCCAGGCAAGCCCAACCGCCGCCGCGGCATCTCAAAATGTCCAGCAGCTTCCACGCAACCAGACCCTTATTATGTCACTTTCCGACGCGGTTAATCAGTTCACCGACGTCCAGCTGCAGAACCCGTTCATGCCGGGCGTCGCGCGGAACGGCTGGCAGTTCGCCTTCGAGCCGCTCTATTTCTACGATATGTGGTGGACCGATCAGACCTGCGGTCCCCAGGGGCTGGCCTGCAAATCGGGCGAGATTCCCTGGCAGGCCGAGAGCTACAGCTACAACCAGGATTTCACCCAGCTGATGATCAAGCTCCGGACCGATGTGACCTGGAGCGATGGCCAGCCTTTCACCGCCGACGACGTGGCCTTCACCCTGAACATGCTCAAGGACAACGCCCCGAAGCTCAACTATTCCGTCGAGATGAAGAACTGGGTCAAGGAAGCGGTGGCGCTGGATCCGCACACCGCGCAGATCACGTTGACCTCGCCCAACCTGAACTTCATGTTCGACTACTTCCAGTGGCACTCCGACCAGGGCATTCCGATCGTGCCGAAGCACATCTGGCAGGGACAGGATCCCACCCAGTTCACCAATCTGGACTTCTCGAAGGGATGGCCGGTCGTCACCGGCCCCTGGAAGCTGGTGCTTACCAGCTCGGAGCAGCGGTTCTGGGACCGGCGCGACGACTGGTGGGCGGCGAAGTCGGGCTTCCATCCCCTTCCGAAGATGAAGCGGATCATCACCCTTCCCAACTACCAGGACGACAAGCAGATCGAGCTGCTGGCGAACAACGAGGTCGACTGCACCCACGGGTTCCAGCAGGCCTACACCGTGCCGACCGCGCTGCAGCGCAACCCCAAGCTCACGACCTGGACCACGGATAACAAGCCGCCGTACGGCGCGCTGGACATCTCGACGGTGACGACCTTCGACTTCAACGACTCCAAGCCGCCCTTCGACGATCCCGACATCCGCTGGGCGATCAACCATGCCCTCAACCGCGACCAGATCGTTCAGGTCGGCGCCCACGGCCTCACCGCGAAGACAGTCCTGCCGTTCCCGCCCTACGGCGCGCTCAAGCAATACTACGACAGCGTCAGCGACATCCTGCAGAAGTATCCAATCGACGACTTCGACCTGAAGAAGACCGAACAGATCATGCAGTCGAAGGGATACGCCAAGGACCAGGGAGGTTTCTGGGCGAAGGGCGGCAAGCGGTTCTCCTGGGTCCTGACCCTTCCGCCGCCGTTCTTCCAGGATATCGCGCCGGTCATCGTCGAGCAGCTTCGCAAGGGTGGGTTCGACGTCTCGTTCAAGTCGCCCGCGAACACCGGCACCCTGGAGGCGACCGGCCAGGTCGACGCGTTCCTCGACGTCCCGGGCGGCGCGGTGCGCAATCCCTACCCGACGCTCGCCTTCCTGCTCTCGAAGTACTCCGCGCCGACCGGCCAGCCGGCGGTGCGCGCCTATCGCTGGCACAACGACCAGTACGATAAGCTCGTCGATCAGCTCGGCACGACGGATCCCAACGATCCGAAGTTCATGAACATCTACCATCAGGCGATGGAGCTCTGGATCGCGAACCTGCCGATGATTCCGCTGATCCTGCGCTACATCTACATCACGCCAAACACCACCTACTGGACGAACTGGCCGAACGAAAAGTACCCGTACACCCTGCCCTCGAGCTGGCACCGCTCGTCCGGCCTGTTCATCAATACGTTGCAGCCGGCGGGAGGAGCGGGCTGAGGTGGAGGGCGTCCAGATGCCGTAGGGCAGGGAGAACGGTGGGGAGCGGGGAGGGAGCTTGTCTCCGGCCCGTCCCCGGGGCACGCGGCGGCAGACAAGCTGCCCCACCCGTCCCCACGCCACCCCCTGCCCTACGCTTCGGGCGTAAATATGTCCGCGTATGAACGCGCACCGGGGCAGGGGGTGAGGGAAATCCCGGTTACAGCGGCAGCGTCACCGGCCGCCCCAGCTCGCTCGAGCGGTGGGCGGCCAGGATGATCTCGACCGCCTTCCGACCGTCGACGCCGGCGACCCGGGCCGGCTGCCCGGTGACGATAGAGCGCAGGTAGTCTTTCCACATGAATCGGAAGCTCGCCGCGTGGTCCGGGACCGGCTCCAGATCGACCAGGTGCGGCTGGCGGTCGCCGTGGACTCGCGGCGAGATCACCCGCAGGGTCTGCGGCTGCGTCGGGTTTCCGGACTGGTTGTGGATCTCGGCGTAGCCTTCGCTGCCGAACACCAGGATCGCGTGGTCGAACGGACCGTTGCTCAGGCCGAAAGTGGCGGTCATCTCGCCGATCACCCCGCTCGCGAACCGCAGGGTCACTATGGCGGTGTCCTCCTGGGTCATCTCCACGACTTTCCGACCTCCCATCAGGCACGACACCTGCTCGACGTCGCCGAGCATCCAGCGCAGGGAGTAGGCCGGGTGAACCGCCTGGGCCATCAGCACGCCGTTGCCTCCCCGCGCCGTCGCCAGCCAGGGACTGCCGAACACCGTGTTCGGCCCTTCGAAGCCGGTCGTCTGGGCCAGGAACACCGTTCCGAGCGCGCCGCTTTGAATCAGCTCGCGCGTCTTCTCGTAGGCAGGGTTGTAAATTCGGTTCTGGACGACGAACATCTGACGTCCAGCCTGGCGCGCGGCGTCGAGCATGGCGTCGCACTCGGCCAGGGTCGCCGCCATCGGCTTCTCGCAGACGACGTCTTTGCCCGCTTGCAGCGCTTCGACGGCGTAACGCTGGTGCAGGTCCGGCGGCACCAGCACCGCGACCACCCGCACGCTGGCGTCGCCGAGAAGCTCAGCCCAATCTCGGTAGATCTTGCCGATTCCAAAATCGTTGGCGCGCTGCTCGGCGCGCGACCGGTCGGCGTCGTACACGCCGACGACGATGGCCTCGCTCGACCCTTTCAGCGCGGAAAGGTGGGCGCGTGAGATATTGCCTGCCCCGATGATCGCGACGTTCACTGGCATCCGGTCTGTCCTCTCTTCCATCTTGCTCGCCAGCATTAGGATACCCTACGGATGCCCAACGCGGGACTCCCCGGGAAGAGCGCCGTACTGTCGGAAGGCAAACCAACCGGGAGCGCGTCTCGCCCGCTCGGGGCTCGCGGATACAGGCGGGCGAGACGCGCTCCGTGAAGATGACCGCTGTTTCCGCATGATGCGCAGGCCTCCGGCCAGCCTTTTCGCTTGCGGTCTCGCACGCCGGCTTGTTATGATGGGATGAGCGTCTCACGTTGAATCGGCTTCGATTCAATTTGTCGACGAAGATAAACGAGACGCGGTTGTCCGATGA
>JAJPKB010000154.1 GCA_021323915.1 Chloroflexota bacterium
CGCGACCCGCAGGCACGCGAACAGCAGGACCATGACCGCGAGCTCACGATGCCTCGCGAGCCATCGCGCCGTCGTGCGCCGCCGCGGTGGCGCCGGAGCGCTCTCGACCGTGGCGACCGGGCCAGCCCGGACTTCGCCCCGGCCGACCGGCCGAGCCACGAGAGGCGGAACGGCCGCTCCGCCGAGTCGCGTCCGAGACTGCTCGCCCTGGGATGGTGCCACCGGCCGCGATTCGCGGTTCGAGCCGGGCGTCAGACGCCCGGCGGCCACGACGCGTTCACGTGCTCACGACCGACTGGTTCGCTCGTTCGAAGCAACGTACCCCTTCGTACGGAAGATCCGCTTCGTATCCGCCGCCAAATCCGTCAAGCTGGTCGCGCGAGGGCGTCAGGAGGAGATCACCCGAGGATCCGAGCCAGGATCGCGAGAGCCAACTACTTGGACGACAGAGTCCGCCGCTTCGTCGTCTTCACGAAGCGCTTCTCTATTGTACTCCGGCGTTAGCTCTGCTGGAAGTCGACCTCGACTTCGTTCCAGTTGCCCTGGCCCGGCACGCAGCTCGCGCTGAAGTTGACGGTGACGATGTCGGACGCCTGATTGCCGGCGCCGTCGACGAGCATCACGTACCACTTGCCGGGTCGAACGCCCGAACCGACGATCCGGTCCCAGTAACCGTCTTGACCGTTGTAGTTCCGAGTGCTCGCGATGTAGACGTTGCCATAGTCGTTCCAGCTTTTGAGGGTCATGCCGTTCACGCCCTGACCGCTGGCGTTGCGAGTGTAGGCGGTCATGTAGGTCGTGCCACAGTTCTCGACGCCCTTGATGCCGACCGAATGCCACGGATAATTGGTCGCCGGCGCGGGAGCCGGCGCTGGCGTGGGCGTCGGCGCGGCGGATGATTGGATCGGGGCTGCACCCGGTCCCAGGACCTGGATCGCGCCGGCCGGCAAGAGCCCGGCCTCCTTCATGAGGTCGCCGCCGAGCACGCCCACGACCGTACCGGGCGTCGGCATACCGGGCACGCTGCCCGTCCAGAGCTGAAAGGTGACGCGCTGGAAGCGCTGGGAGATGAACGGCCCGTGCTGCTCGGGCTGCGACATCGGCAGGCCGTAGAGGTTGATCGCCGCCGCCTCGCTCCAGCTCGCGATCGCGCTCGGATTCGGGTTCGCGAGATACTTTGCCTTGATCGCGTTGTTGGTCAACCAGCCCAGGCGGGTGGCGACGGCCTTCTGAAAGTCTCCCCCCGAGCCGTCGTTGGTAATCGGCTCCGGAACGCCCTTGACGTTGAGCAGCCAGGCGTCCTCGTTGTCGGCCTGGAGGATCTCGAAGGTGTTGCTCAGAACGGCCTGATCCAGCTCCGGACGCCACTGCAGAACACCCCGCTGGAACGGTTGGTAGGTAAACCCATCGGAGCCAGCATAGGGCTCGCCGACCGGGTAGCCGAGGGTGGCCACCCCGCCCAATCGCTGGAACTCCGACCAGAACTTGATCGTGTGGCCGTTGGAATCGGTGCCGGAGTCGCGGACCGCGTAGCCGTGGCCCTGACCGCCGCCGGTTTGAGTAAAGAACCAGCCGCCCGGAATGGCGTAATCGGGGCCATTGTCGGCGAACGCGGTTCCAGCCGAGACTGCCAAGAGCGCCACGACCAGCACGACGCCTAAAAGCCTGAATGGTATCCTGGTTGTACGAGTCAGATCGCGCACACCGCCTCCTGTGTGGTTGATTGGTGGCGGGCCGATTCTACTTATCCGGCGAACGCCCGTCAAGCCGCCCCGAACCCGGGCGATGAGATGCCCCCTTGACGTGCGCGCTTTGGTCGCTAGACTCGTTCCAACTCTGGATCGGGCAGGTGATCGAACCGGTGAGTTCCCGAGACTCGACGATCAGCGTCATCGTTCGCTCGAAGAACGAGGAGACGACGATCGCGCGAACGCTTCGTTCCATCCAGGAGCAGTCGATCCAGCCGAAGGAAGTGATCCTGATCGACAACGCGTCGACCGATCGAACCAAGGATATCGCCCGAGAATACGGTTGTACCGTCGTCAACATCGCGGACGATGCGTTCAATCACGCCGCGTCCTGCAACGTCGGCGCGGCGCGAAGCACCGGCGATCTGATCGTCTTTACCAACGCCCACGCTTTCCCCACCAGCAACGAGTGGCTGAGAACCGGCGCCGAGCACTTCAAAGATCCACGCGTCGCCGGCGTCTACAGCTCCCCGCTCGTCGACGGACGAGCCTCGCTTCCCGAGGCGATCGCCGAGAAGTCGAAGTGCCTGCTCTTCGGACGCCCGGGCTTTCGGGTGATCCGCCGAGCGTCGATCTTCTGCGGGCTGGGTCTGATGAGCACGAGCGGGGCGATGCTGCGTCGCGACCTCTGGAAAGCGCACCCGTTCGACGTCCAGGTATCATCCAAAGGAGGGGGCGAGGACTCCGAATGGGGCTTTTACTTCCTCCGACAGGGGTACCACATCATCGAGGACGTGAAGTTCGCCGTTTATCACTGCCACGGCGATGGGATCGCTCGGTATGTGAAGCGCTCCTATTACTACTATCTAACCTATCTGCACGCCTATCGGCGCAGCCGAACGGTTGAATCGACCTGATCCGATATCCGGAGGGCCGAGCCATTCCTTGCCCCTTCGGTCGCCCGTCCGGACAAGGTGGACCCGAGCCGGTCAGAACCCCTGCCACCAGTCACGCTGCGAGCGGGGGTCCATGAAGCTTCCGCTGTCCCGGATCGCGACGTCGATCTCGGTTCCGTTGGCGCGGCCGAACGGCTGATCGCCGAACAGCGCCGGCAGGTTGGCCCGCCCCTCGCTGTCCAGCTGCTGATACAGGGCGAGCAGCGACGGCTCGACGCACACGTTCTCGACGTGGATGGTGTAGCCGTAGACGACGTTGTCGTCCCGGGTGTACTTGAGCGTGATCTGATCCTGGGTCGCGTAGAGGACCAGGGCGCGGTATCCTTGCCCGAGATCGTATCCTGACGGTGGAGCGTCGATCTCCTCACCGGGCTGGGTCTGCATGCCGAGCAGGGTCACCGGCCAGGTCGTGATCAAGCCGCCACGGGTGTTGGTGGACCAGTCCCAGTCGTACACCTGATAGGCGGCGTCGAACACCGGCAGCTGGCGGCTGGCGAAAAGCCCGGACAGCTGCGGCGCGTTGGAGTCGGGCACACCGTTGTAGGTGACCAGGCCGAGCGTGGCGCTGGTCGACGCCCAGCCGCGGATTTGCAAGTTGATGTCCGGATTGACCGCGGCCGGGGGGTTGCTGGGCGGCGGATTGACCGACAGCGACCCGTAGCTCTGGCCCGAGATCGCCTGGCAACCGGCCGGAGTCGAGGCGTACTGAACGACAGGCAAGTACACGTGATGCGGGGTGCTCCCACGGGCGGGAGTGGCGACGACGACCAGCCCTCCGAACAGGAGCATGGCCACGATAGTCAATCGCGCGGCGGTCCATCGGCTCATCTCAGGTTGATCTCCTCGATCGTGTCGATGGGCGCTGCCCCATCGGCCCTGATCGTAACCGGCATCAGCGGCGACGGAACGCCGCCCGGTGGCCACCTTTGGCTAGGCTATTGGATATAGAGGCGGGAAGAGGGCGTGATCCGTTAGAACAACGAAGGCTGGTGGGTGCCGAGGTGCTCGGCGTTGAAGCCGAGGCGGCGGAGGTGATCGGCGAATTCCGAGGGGCCGTGCGTCGTATAGACGCGCGCGGGTCGAGACTCGGCGACGAACTCGACCAGCTCCGAGAAGTCGGCGTGGTCGCTGAGGGGTATCGCCTCGTCGAGGCCCAGGCGATACTTCGTCGATCGGTCCACCGCCCAACCGCTCAGGTAGAGGGTTCGACAGCGGCGGGGCAGCTTAATGCCTCGCGCGCTTGGAGGCGCGATCAAGACCTGCCCGGGCGCGACGTCGCCGCCGAAAACCGAGTACGGCCCGAGCTCCACCCCAAACTGGCGATAGACGTCCGCCAGGGCGGCGACCGTGGGGTGAACCCGAACCGGGTAACCCATGCCGCTGACCAACGCCATCGCCTCCTGCGCCTTGCCCAGGGCATACGCCAGCAGGATCGGGGTCGCCGATTCCGCGATGGTCCGATCAATAAACGCGCGGATCTGCTCCCGGATCTCGTCGTCCGACGGAAAGACGTAGCGCGGCAGGCCGAACGTGCATTCCATGATCAGGACGTCGGCGCGAATCGGCATCGCCGGTCGCACCGTCTGTCGGGGGCGAACGCTGAAGTCTCCGGTGTAGACCAGCCGGCGGCCATCCGGCGCGTCGACGACGACCTGGGCCGCCCCCAGAACGTGACCGGCCGGCTCGAGCGAGATCCGGTGTCCGTTTCGTTCGATCGCCTCGCCGTACTCCAGGGGCGCGAGCCGGCAGACGCCGAGCCGGCGTGCGACCAGCGCCCGGGTTGCCACCGTCGCGATGCCCGCCTCGTGACGGGCGATGTGATCGGTGTGCCCGTGGGAGACCGCCGCGAACGCCGACCGTCGGGGAGGATCAAGGGCCAGGCCGGCGCCCGGCACCTGCACGTGGTCGCTATAAGAGAACAATCCGCCACACCATTCATTCCGGTGGGTCGCTGTGACCATTATAGCCAACCGGCGTGTAACGCCTCGGCACATCCCGAGACCATGAACCGTGAGGAATCGACAGGAGGAGACCGTGGCGGACGACGTGATCCGGATGTACGGCGCGCCCTGGTGCACCGACTGCAAGCGCGCCAAGAAGTTTTTCGGCGAGCACCGCGTCCGGTACGAGTTCGTCGACGTCGACGACGATCCGGTCGGGTTGCGAATCGTCGAGGACGCGAACCAGGGAAAGCGGATCATTCCGACGATCTTCTTTCCGGATGGGTCGCGGCTGGTCGAGCCGACGGACGCCGAGCTGGCGACGAAGCTCGGACTGCAAACGCGCCCGGCGTGCCCGTACTACGACCTGGTGATCCTGGGCGGCGGCCCGGCGGGACTCGCTGCAGCCGTCTACGGCGCTTCCGAGGGGTTGCGCACCGTGATCGTCGAGCGCGATGCGCCGGGTGGGCAAGCGGGGCTGAGTTCGCGGATCGAAAACTATCTGGGATTCCCGTCCGGGTTGAGCGGCGCCGATCTCACCCGCCGTGCGGTCACGCAGGCGAAGCGCTTCGGGGCCGACATCCTCAGCCAGCAGGCGGTGGGCCTGCAGGCTGAGGGGCCATACCGCATCACAACTCTGCAGGACGGCGCACGCCTCTCGTCCCACGTCGTGCTGATCGCGACCGGGGTGCAGTGGCGCAAACTCAACGTGCCGGGGGCGGATCGCCTCACTGGAGCGGGCATTTACTACGGTGCTGGGGCCTTCGAGGCCGCTTCCTGCCGCGATGAAGACGTCTATATCATCGGCGGCGCCAATTCGGCCGGGCAAGCCGCCATGAATTTCGCCGGTCACGCGCGTCGTGTCATCATGTTGGTGCGTGGCGAATCGCTTTCCGACTCCATGTCCCGCTACCTGATCGACGAGACTGCCAGAATGCCGAACATTGAGGTCCAATACGGCGTCCAGATGGTGGAGGCGCACGGCGCCGACAGGCTGGAGGCGATCTCAATCCGCTGCGACAAGACCGGTGTCGTGGACAAGATTCCCGCCACGTCGGTGTTCGTTTTCATCGGCGCGCAGCCGGGCACCGATTGGCTGGATGGCGTGGTGGCCCGCGATGCGCGCGGATTCATTCTCACCGGGCCCGATCTGTTCGTCAACGGTGCGCGCCCCAAGGGCTGGACGCTCGAGCGCGACCCCGCGCTGCTCGAAACCAATCTACCCGGTGTCTTCGCTGTCGGCGATGTGCGCCACGGCTCGGTGAAGCGAGTCGCATCCGGCGTGGGCGAGGGCTCCATCGCCATCCAGTTTGTGCA
>JAJPKB010000686.1 GCA_021323915.1 Chloroflexota bacterium
GGTCAGGTTCGGGGAGTGATCACCGACGCGGCTCTGCTGCGGCGCCTGAGCCCGGAGGATCATCCGAGTCTGCTCCGCGTTCTGATGAGCCGGCTACCGTTCATCCGCCTCGGGCCGGAGGAGCAACGTGCCATTGCGCGCGCCATCGGACAGACGGCCGCCGAGGTGATGGACCCGACGATTCCGACCGTTTCGGCGGACGTTTCGGTGGGCGAAGCGATCTCGACGATGCTCCGCGACCGACGGAAGATCCTACCGGTGCTCGACTCCGAGGGGCGTTTCGTCGGGGTCGTGGACCGCGCCGACCTCCTGCGGGCATCCGGCGCGGTTGGCGATGGGTCCGCGCCGGACTAACAAACTGAACCCCGCGGCAGCGCCGTCGCTCCGCTAGCTTGGATCCCTACTCTGACCGTCGCGGTCCGGACAGAGGACGGCACGCTCATTCAGCGAGCCGCGTCGACTTCGCTTTCCGCTCTCGCCAGCCGATCGATCGTCTGATACCCTTATCCCACACCAGCAATTCGGGAGGATACTTTCTGATGCGACTCCAGGGTAAGGTAGCAATCGTCACCGGGGGCGCGCTCGGCATCGGGCGGGGCATCGCCAGAACCTTCGCGCGCGAAGGCGCGCGGGTGCTGATCATGGACGTCGACGACGCGGCCGGCGAGAGGACGGTCTCCGAGATCAAGGCGGCGGGCGGCACCGCGCGCTTCCTCCACGGCGACATCACCATTCAGGATGACCTCGAGAAGATGGTTCGCGAATCGGTCCGGGCCTTTGATCGACTCGACGTGCTGGTCAACGACGCGATGGTCTGTCCCGGTGGCCCGACCGTCGAGCTAGATCCAGCGGACTTCGAGCGGGCGATGTTTGGTATCCCCCGCGCCAACTACCTCGCCTGCAAGTTCGCGATCCCGGCGATGATCGAGTCCGGGGGCGGATCGATCGTCTGTATCTCGTCGGTCCACGGACTGCTGCCGGCCAGCCGCAACCTCACCTACGAGATCGGTAAGGCGTCGCTCCTGATGCTGGTCAAGCAGATCTCGGTCGACTACGGTCCGCGTGGCATTCGGGCGAACGCGATCTGTCCGGGAGGGGTGCGAAGCCGGATGGACGACGACGATCCAGATCCGGTGACGCCGCGAACGATCTACGGTCAGGCGGTTTATCCGCTCCGCCGCTTCGGCCGCCCGCGCGACATCGCGAACGCCGCGTTGTTCTTCGCCTCGGACGAGTCGTCGTGGGTGACCGGGCAGGCTCTCGCCGTTGACGGCGGCTTGACGTCCCAGCTCCAGGACGACCTCGCGATGCGCCTCGCGCGATTGATCAAGGAGCGCCCGGAAATTCTGGAGGAAATCGGCCCACCCCGGCGATAGGCGAAGACCGGCCGGCTCGCGATCGCCATATACTGTCCATGAGCGGATAGGAGCCCCGGGGGAGACGGCCGGGCGGACAAGGTGAGGGATGGGCACGATGGACGACGGCTCGGCGGCTGTTGCCTCGACGCAACCGGATCCCAACTCACCGTCGCTCGAGGGTTTGTCCGAGGCCGAGGCCGCGGCGCGGCGGGCTCGTGGCGAAGGGAACGATGCTGCTGTCCCGACGAGCCGATCGTACGCCGAGATCGTTCGCGAGAACGTCTTCAGCTTCATCACCAATTGCCTCTTCGTGCTTGGTCTTGCCCTCGTCGCCCTCGGGCGGCCGAGCGATGCGCTGGTCTCGGTTGGCGTCGTCCTGGCGAACGCGCTGGTTGGCGTGGTTCAGGAGATTCGCGCGAAGCGGACGCTGGACCGAATCGCTCTCCTTACCCTTCCGACGGCGGTGATCGTCCGAGACGGGCGGGAGCGCGAGGTAGACCCCGGCGAGATCGTTCGGGGAGACGTGATCGCGATTGGACCCGGAGATCAGATCGCGGCTGACGGCAAGCTGATCGGCGTGGGGAGCGTCGACGTAGACGAGTCGCTGCTGACCGGCGAGTCCCACCTGCTAACGAAGCGGGCTGGCGATTCAGTCCTGTCTGGCAGCCTCTGCGCGGCCGGCCGGGGCTTCTACGTTGCCGACTCGGTCGGATCACGCGGCCTCGCGTACCAGCTCGCCGCGGGAGCGCGCGCCTTCCGGCGCGAGTACACGCCGCTCCAGCGTGAGATCAACTTGCTGATCCGCATCGTGCTGCTGGTCGCTGGCTTTCTCGAGATCCTGCTGATCGTCGACACGGCCATCGCTCACCGACCGTTCGTGGATCTGGTTGCCAGAAGCGTGGTCGTCATCGGTCTGGTTCCCAACGGCCTGGTGCTGGCCATCGCCGTCGCCTACGGTGCCGGCGCGCTCCGCATTGTCGGCCGGGGCATCCTGGTGCAGGAAGCAAACGCGGTCGAGTCCTTGAGCCAGGTGGACGTGCTCTGCCTCGACAAGACCGGCACGTTGACGACCGGGCGCCATCGCGTGGAAGAAATGCGCCCGATCGGTGTCTCGTCGCCGGAGATTCAGGATCTTCTCGGCGACTTCGCGGCGGCCGTTACCACGCCGAACCGGACGATCGCGTCGATCGCGCACGCCTATCCCCGGGCGACGCGCCTGATCCGAACGGAGGTGCCGTTCTTATCGGAACGTAGATGGAGTGCCTTGAGCTTCGCCGATTCGATCCGACCCGAAGTCTACGTCCTCGGCGCGCCCGAGATCGTCGATCGACATCGTCTATCGGACGGCGGAATCGGGCCCGACATCGCCGGATGGTCGGAGCGCGGCCTGCGCGTCTTGCTCCTGGCGCGTGGGAATGATCCGGATGTCATGTACGACGAGCGGGGCACGGCGCGCCTCCCCGTTGACCTGACCCCGCTCGGCCTGATCGGCCTCGGTGACGAGATCAGGTCCGGGGCGCGAGAGAGGCTCGAGCAGTTCGCCGCGACTGGTATTGGGCTGAAGGTGATCTCCGGCGACGACCCGAGCACCGTATCCGCCCTCGCTCGACGCGTCGGCCTTGGCTCGCCCGCCACGGTCGCGTCGGGAGCCGATCTGCCCAAAACAGGCGAATCGGCGCTCGAACGGATGTCGGAAGAGACGACGATCTTCGGACGCGTGACTCCGGGGCAGAAGTGGGATGTCGTGGAAGCGCTTCGTCGCCGGGGACACCACGTCGCGATGATCGGGGATGGCATCAACGACGTTCTCGCGCTGAAGGCGGCGAACCTCGGCATCGCCCTGGGCAGCGGGAGCCCCGCGACCCGGGCAGTGGCCGATCTCGTCCTCATCGCCGACTCGTTTGAGAACTTGCCGCGCGCTTTCCGGGAGGGCCAACGAATTCAGAACGGCATGCAGAACGTGCTGAAGTTGTTCTTGACCCGTGTTCTCGCCGTCGCTCTCCTGCTGATCGCGACTGGTATCGTGGGAGAGTTTCCGCTGGGCCCGAAGCACAACGCCCTGTTGGCGCTGTTCACCGTGGGCATCCCCTCGATCGCCCTGGCGGTGTGGGCGCGACCGGGACGGGTCGGGCAACATCGGCTGTTGAGCCTGCTCCACTTCGTCTTTCCGGCGGCGCTCGTCCTCACCCTGGTGGCGCTGGGCGTTCACCTCGGATTCTATCTGGGCGCCGAGAGGGAGATTCTCGCGGCGCGTCCGGAATCGGCGCTGGCGTACGTCGACGCCGTCGCGATTCCCATCGCCCAGAGCGCACTGACTTCGTTCGCGATCTTCTGCGGACTGCTGCTCCTGCTCTTCGTCGCACCACCGGTCGAGCCGCTCGGCGATGGCTCCCCGGTCACGCCTGATCGCCGTCCCGCCATCCTTGCCTTGATTTTGGGTGCCGTCTATCTGCTCGTCCTTGCCAGCCCTACGCTCCGACAGTTCTTTGACCTGACTCCGCTCTCGATCGCGGCGTATCTGCTGCTGGGCGCGTTAGCGATCCTATGGGGTCTGGTTCTCCGCTGGACGTGGCGCTCCTGGATTCTGGAGCGATTCCTCGGGATCGCTCCAGGCATTCGACCAGCCCCGAAATAATCGCTTGGATCACGCGAGGTCCGCATCGTAGACGTTGCCGCCCAGGATCGTATAGTCGGCCTCGATCGCGCGCTCGAC
>JAJPKB010000643.1 GCA_021323915.1 Chloroflexota bacterium
GAGGAAGGGGTAGGGGATGAGGGAGACCCCTGCCCCCTAGGTGAGCACGTCCGCGGGATCTGCCCCCGCGCTATCTTCTCCGCAGGAAAGCCGGAATGTCCAGGTCGTCGCTCTGGAAGCTGGGCGTCGCCGCGGCCTCGCGGACGGCAGGAGCCTTGAGTGTCGCGGCGGCTGGCGCGCGCTGGGCTGGCGGCGCGCTCGTCTTCCCGTCAAACCCGGTCGCGATGACCGTGATCTTCACTTCTCCCTGCATGTGCGGATCGATTACCGCGCCGAAGATCACGTTGGCTTCGGGGTCCGCGGCCTTGGTGATGATGTCGGCCGCCTCGTGCACTTCGAAGAGGGTCAGATCGGGACCGCCGGTGATGTTGAACAGGACGCCCTTCGCGCCGTTGATCGAAACCTCGAGCAAAGGACTCGAGACTGCCGCGCGCGCGGCCTCGGCAGCCCGCTCGTCGCCCTCGGCCCGACCGATCGCCATGAGTGCGGATCCGGCCCGCGACATGATCGCCTTCACGTCGGCGAAGTCCAGGTTGATCAAACCGGGGACGGTGATCAGCTCGGCGATGCCTTGAATGCCGTGCTGAAGCACTTCGTCGACCACTTTGAAGGCGGCCTCGACCGGCATCTTCTTGTCGACGACCTGGAGGAGACGGTCGTTTGGAATCACGATCAAGGTATCCACGCGGTCCTTGAGGTTTCCGATCCCGTCCTCGGCATTAGCGCGCCGCCGTGCGCCCTCGAAAGTGAACGGCTTGGTCACGACCGCGACGGTGAGCGCCCCGACTTCCTGGGCGATTTGGGCGATGACCGGAGCGGCTCCGGTCCCGGTGCCGCCGCCCATACCAGCCGTGATGAACACCATATCGGCGTCTTTGAGCGCCTCGTAGATCTGGTCGCTCGTTTCCTCGGCGGCCTTCGTTCCCACCTCAGGCTTGCCGCCGGCGCCCAGACCTTTGGTGAGCTTGTCGCCGATGTGGATTTTGCGGTCGGCGTCGGTACGTGCCAGGGCCTGAGCGTCGGTATTGATCGCGATGAACTCGATTCCACGTACTTCAGCCTGCACCATCCGGTTGACCGCGTTACTGCCACCCCCACCGACTCCGACTACCTTGATATTCGCGAACGATACTATCTCGGGCATGGGCATCATGATTAATCCCCTCTTATCGTTGCGCTCGAGCTACGGGCGCCTGGTTTGACGTTCGGCATGGCCGAAACGACGGAATACCTGATCCGAGGCAGCTGCGAATGATGAGGTCTAAGGAAGGATCGCGCGAAGCCAGCCTTTGACGCGGCCGCCAACCTTCCGTGGGTCGGAAACGTATCGGTCATCGCGGTTGACGACGGCGCCTCGACCGATTGCTCGGTCGCCGTACCGGGCTCCCCAAAGGACCAGACCGACGCTGGCGGCGTACGCCGGGCCGCTTACCGTGTCGACCAGGCCATGGATGCCGCGCGGAACGCCGTGGCGAACCGGCAGTTGCAAAAGGTCGCTCGCAAGGTCGGCAATGCCGGAGAGCTGAGCGGTGCCGCCGACGAGAACGACTCCAGCCGGGAGCAGCCCCTCGTATCCGGACCGTCGGATCTCGGACTGAACGAGAAGAAACGTCTCCTGAAGACGCGCTTCCGCGACTTCACAAATCTGCCGGCGCGGCACGCTCTCGACCTGACTATCTCCGAATGTCGTGACTTCCACCACGTCGTCAGCGTCGACGTCGCTGGACGTTGCCTGAGCGTATTTCTTTTTCAATTCGTCCGCTTCCGCGAACGGGGTGCGCAATCGAACGGCGATGTCGTTGGTGATGTGATTGCCGCCGACCGAGATGGTGCCGGTGTGCCAGACGCTGCCTTCGACAAAAATGGCGATGGTGGTGGTCCCTCCGCCGATGTCGACGAGGGCGACGCCCATTTCCTTTTCTTCGTCGGTGAGCACCGCCTCGCTCGCCGCGAGCGGCTCGACGACAAGCTGCTGGACGTCGACGCCGACCCGTTCAAAACATTTCGTGAGGTTCTGGATCGCGGTCGCGGCGCCGGTCACGATGTGAGTCTCGACGTCGAGGCGATAGCCCTGCATGGAAACCGGGTTGCGAACGCCCTCCTGTCCGTCCACGATGAAGCAACGGGGAATGGTGTGGAGGATCTCGCGGTTGCTCGGGACGTTGATCACTCGCGCCGCGTCGATCGCTCGGGCGACGTCGTCCTCGGTGATCGTGCGATCGGGATGGGACACGGCGACGACGCCGCGATTGTTGAGCGAGGTGACGTGGGCACCGGCGATCCCGACGTAAGCACCTTCGACCTTGTAGCCGGAGAGCCGCTCCGCCTTCTCGACCGAGGCATCGATGCTCTCGACCGTTTCGTCGATGCTGACGACGACGCCTTTGCGCAGCCCCCGCGACGGCACCACCCCGACGCCGATGACGTGAACGTTGTTGTGGCGACCGACTTCGGCGATGAGAGTGGTTACTTTCGTTGATCCGGCGTCGATTCCAACGACGATCCTCTCCCTGGTCACCGTCGCCTCACCCTCTGCCTGGCGAGCCCGGTCCGCTAGCGCGTCGCCCGCCGCTCGCCCCACAGGCAGCGCCCATTATACGACCTCGAATCGCCC
>JAJPKB010000446.1 GCA_021323915.1 Chloroflexota bacterium
GGATCCGGAGGATGCCGCCGTCGAGCGACTCCACCTCGTTGATCGCCTTGTCCCCCTCGACGGTGCAGACGATCTCGCCGGCCTGGACGGTCTCGCCGTCCTGCTTGAGCCATTCGACCAGGCTTCCCTCTTCACCGCCCCAGCCCAGCCGTGGCATCACGATCTCACGAGCCACATTTCACTCCTTTGCACCTGGCCGTCTCAGCTGTCGCTCGGCCAGACCCGGCTGCCGCCGGCGTTCAGGGCCAGGTTGCCGCCGTCGACCGGCAGCAGGTGACCGGTGACGAACGCCGCCGCGTCGGAGGCCAGGAAGACCGCCGCCTTGGCCACGTCGTCCGGCTCGCCCAGGCGAGCCAGCGGAATGCCGGTCAACAGACGGTCTCTCAGGCGCGACGGATCGAGCCGAGGGTCGGCGAACATGGCCTTGAGCGCCGGGGTGAGAATCTGGGCCGGCTGGATCGCGTTCACGCGAATCCGGTGCGGCGACCATTCCACCGCCAGCTCGCGGGTGAACTGGTTGATGCCGCCCTTGGTCACGCTGTAAACGAAGTTCCCGCGCCCCAGCGCCGAGCTGCCGGCGATCGAGCTGATGTTGACGATGCTGCCGCCGCGTCCCTGCCTGATCATCCGGCGGCCGGCCTCCATCGAGCACAGGAATGTGCCGTCGAGATTCACCCGCACCACCCGCTGCCAGTCGGCGAGCGATAGGTCCTCCGGGCGGGACCGATGGCCGATCCCAACGTTGTTGATCAGAACGTCGATCGCCCCGAGCTCGCGGTCCAGCAGCGAGAACATCGCGGCGATCTCGTCGGGGACGCCGACGTCGCAGCGGCAGGCGACGGCGCGCCGGCCCAGGTCGCGGATCTCCCGCGCGGTTTGCTCTGCGCCGGGAACGTCGACGTCGCTGACCAGGACGTCCGCCCCGTGCCTGGCCAGGCCGAGGGCGATGGCGTGGCCGTTCCCCCCGTTCGCGCCGCCACCGGTTACCACCGCGACGCGCCCGGAAAGATCGAACCAATCGTTGTTGCTCATCAGAAATGATCTCCGCTCGTGATTTTGAGCGCGCGAAATCTAGCTTGCTCCCGATCGGGACGCGTCTCGCTCCAGCACCGCCCGGTTCACCACGTCCGGTGGAATCTGCCCGCGCAGAAACGTCAGCACGTGCTCGACCGCCGTCCGGCGGCACTCGAAGCCGGACTCGATCGACCAGTGGGCCGAGTGGGGCGTCAGGATCACGTTGTCGAGCCGCCGCAAGGGATCGCCGGCCGGCAGCGGCTCCTGCTCGACGATGTCGAGCGCCGCTCCGGCGATTCGCCGCAGGCGCCCGATCACTTCGCGCGTCATCGGCGCTAAGGACATCACGATCGCGTCGGCATCGACGATCTGATCCAGAAACTCGGTCGGATCCCGCGTTTGCAGGAACGTCGTGCTGAGCTCGAGGTCAGCGTCCCGGAGGACCGCTTCCTCGACGTCGTAGTCCGGAGCGGTCGTATCGACGAAAACCTGCTTCGGGGGCACGCTCGGTTGTCCTCTCTTTATCCTTTTACTGCTTCCGTAGGATAGACGACGGAGTTCCGCTCGACGATGGGGACGATGAGCCCGGCAAGGATCCCGACTCGACCGAGGCATGGCTAAGATGTATACAGTTGTCAGTTGACGAACCGTGTCGGGTAGTATAGCATTCAGCTATTCGGTGTCAAGGGGGACGCTTTTTTGGAGAACGGTCGTGGATAGGTTTGAGCCCGAGCCAGCGCCGCGCCAGGCACTCTGGGAATCGATCGTCGCCAATCTTCGCCGGGCGATCATCCTCGGCGAGCTTCCGCCGGAGCTTCACCTCGAAGAGCCGACCCTCGCCGAGAAGTTTGGCGTCAGTAGGATCCCGATTCGCGAAGCCCTCTCACGCCTGGCCCACGAGGGCCTGGTCCGGATCGAGCCCCGCCGCGGCGCGTTCGTTATCGGCGTCACCGAGGACGATATCCACGACATCTACGAGCTGCGCCAGCTCCTCGAGCAGCACGCGATCCGCCAGGCGGCCTCCCGCGCCATCCCAGCCGACCTCGAGCGGCTGCGGGTCTTCGCCGATCAGATGGCCGAGGCGGTCGAGCGCGGCGAGGTCCACCGCGTCGCCGAGCCCGACGTCAATTTTCACCGACAGATCGTCGTGCTGTCCGGCAATCAGCGCCTGCTCGCGGCCTGGGAGCCGATCGGCGGACTGGTCGCGACCATGCTGAGCATCACCGACACGACCTACCGCGACATGCCACGGTCGGTCGCCTCCCATTACCGAATGATCGACCAGATCCGCTCCCACGACGTCGACGCGGCGGAGCAAGAGATCGTCCAGCACCTGGAAAACGGCGAGAACGTCATGCGCCAGGCCATGCGCCGGGTGGCCACGGCGACGGCCGGAACCGGGGATCGCTCGGTGCGGTAAGCCGCGGGGAATTGCCCTCATCCGCTACCCCCGGGCACCGAGAAAGGGTCTCCGCGGAGGCATTCTCCCCGGAGCCCCCTCTCCCGCGCACCGGGAGAGGGGGTAGGGGGTGAGGGAAACCTCGGACGCCCCGACGACGCGCTAGGTGGCCCCGGTTGGCTGCACGGTGAGGATCGTCTTCAGCAGCTCCTGCTGCCAGGAGTGCGGAAAGCCGTACGGCTTGTCCTTCGACGGCCAGCCGGTCCAGTAGGTCGTGTTCATCGGATACCGAATGACCAGCTCGGAGACGTAGACCATCGGCAGGTTCTTGAACCAGATGTCCATCGCCTGGTCGGTCAGCTCGAGGGTTTGCGGGTCGTCCACTTTCAGCGGGCTGATCTTCTCGACGATCGTGTCGTAATCGGTGTCACGGAAGCGCGACGTCGCCCAGGAGATCGGCGCGGGCTGGCCGGTCGGCCGGTAGTACTGGGACGTGAAGATCGAGAGCATGAAGTACGGATCCATGCCCTTGACCCCGGCCGGTCCCTGGCAGTTGAAGTAGAGCGCCTGCTGCCCGTTCTGGACCAGCGCGTCGAGGCCGGGCGAGGTGTCGAAGCTGGCGTCGAACCCGGCGTCGCGAAGCTGCTGGGTCAGCGGCGGTCCGTAGTTCTTCAGCCAGTCGGGAACGGCGATCTTCGGGCTGAAGCGCTTGCCGGACGAGTCCGCCCAGAAGCCGCCGCTGTCCTTCTTGTATCCGAGACCGCCGAGCAGCCCGCTCATCTTGTCCAGGTGAGCGCTCGCGTCCAAACCGTACTTCTGCTCGATCGGCTTAAACGACTCGTCGAACTTCTGGAACCAGAGATACGGGGTAAACTGGTGCAGCGCGACGACGCCGGCGCCCGCCTCGGCGAGGTTCACCAGCTTGTTTCGATCGATCGCGAAGTTGAACGCCTGGCGCATCTCCGGCTTGTCGTACGGCGCGGCGCTGTCGTTGAAGCCCAGCGAGATCGGGCACCAGTCGGTGTAGCCGTACGGCGGGCTCTGACCGCTGTAGGTGATCACCTTGGGGTTCTGGGCGAAGGCGGCCTTCAGAGTCGGCACCGGCAAAATCTTGCACATGTCGAGCTGATTGGTGACGAGCCGCTGGGTCGAGAGGGTGTCGTCCTGGTTCGGGAGATAGATTACCCGCTCGACGGCCGGTAGCTTCTTGAAGCCGGTCTTCGCCGCCCACCAGTTCGGATTGATGTCGAAGACCTTCTGCTGCGGGGTCGCCTGGGACAGCTTGTAGGGGCCGGTTCCGATCGGCCAGATGCCCTTGGCGGGGTCGTAGAAGGTGAAGGTCGTCGGATCCTGGCCGTTCCAGATGTGCTCGGGAAAGATCTGCTCGGCGATCCCGTGGTTGCTGCTCAAGGTCGTCGCCCACCAGCGGGGATTCGGCTTGTTCAGCACGAACTTCACCGTGAGATCGTCGATCGCCTGCGCTTCCTTGAGGTAGTTGATCTCCGCGGTGTGCACCATTTTGTCCTGGTGATCGCGCACCGTGTTGAAGGTGAAGACGACGTCCTTGGACGTGTACGGCTTGCCGTCGCTCCACTCGATGCCCTGGCGCAGCTTCATCGTGAGCTCGGTGAAGTCCGAGTTGTAGCTCCAGCTCTCGGCGAGCCAGTTCTCGTAGTCCCCGGTCAGCACGTCGAACATGATGAACGGCTCGTTCATCGTCTGAAGGGGACCGGAGTGCCACCCGAAGTTCGAGCCATCCGGGGTGTAGATGTTGAAGTTCGCGTAGGCCGGGTTCTGCCCGTTGTTGCCGCCCTGCATCGCGATCAGTGTCTTGTTGCGCGGCACCTCCTTCAGCGGCCCGTTGCCGACCGGCGTCGTCGCGGCCTGGGCGGCAGCGGTCGTCGGAGTCGCCTGCTGAGCGGCGGGAGTCGGCGCGGCGGCAGGTGCCTGGGTAGCGGCAGCGGCCTGGGTTGGCGCGGCGGCCGCCGCGCTCGTCGGGGCTGCCTGGGCCGGAGCGGTGGTCGGCGACGCGGCCGGCGCTCCACCGCAGGCCGCCGCGATCACACCCAGACTCGCCAGCCCGAACGCGGACAGCGCGCGTCGCCGACTGAGACGCACCTGGTGCGAAAAAACCGATCCGTTCATCGAAGCCTCTCTCCTCCACTTGCACTCAAGGCGAGCGGGATTCCGGCGTGAGATCGAGCTGGCCGCGCGCGGACGGCCGATTGTCCACGATCCACAGCGTACGGCTTACTATAGAGCGGCTCAGCACCGCGAGTCAATCATGGTGGATTGCAGATAGTTGACACGAGCCGGGCACTTCGGGTAGCGTGTAGCCAGCGTGGAGTTGGAGCGAAGGCGGCGAGAGCTCGATGGCATTGAACTACGTTCTCCGGCGGCTCGGGGTCTTCCTGATCGTGATCTGGGCCGCGGCGACGATCAACTTCGTGATTCCGCGCCTGTCCCCGGTGAACCCGGTCCAGGAAGCGCTGATCCAGCTCACCTCGATGGGCGGCGCCAGCCAGGGGAACATGACCAATCTCGTCAAGAGCTTCGAGGCCCAGTTCGGGCTCGATCAACCGCTCTGGAAACAGTACGTCACCTACCTATGGGACTCGGTGCGGGGCGACTTCGGTTTCTCGATCACGTTCTTCCCGACCCGGGTCATCGACATGATCGCGATCTCGCTGCCCTGGACGATCGTGCTGATCTCGGTGTCCACCCTGCTCACCTTCGTCGTCGGCACGGTGCTCGGCGCGTTCATCGCCTGGCCGAAGGTCCCCTCCGTCGTTCAGGTCGTCGGGCCGCCGCTGCTCACCCTTTCGGCCATTCCCTACTACCTGCTTGGCCTGATCCTGGTGTACCTGTTCGCCTTCGTTCTGAAGGTCTTCCCGCTCGGGGGCGGGTACAACGTCGGGACCAGCCCGAGCTGGACGCTCGCCTTCGTGCTCGACGCGGTGCACCACGCGATCTTACCGGCGCTCTCGATCGTCCTGGCCGACCTTGGCGGCTGGGCGCTGAGCATGCGCGGGATGATGATCACCGTCCAGGGAGAGGACTTCATCACCCTGGCCGAGGCCAAGGGCCTCAAAGAGGGGCGGATATTCCTCCGCTACGGCATGCGCAATGCCATCCTGCCCCAGTTCACCTCACTCGCCCTGGCGATCGGGCGCGTGGTTTCGGGAGCGATTCTGGTCGAGGTCGTCTTCGCGTACCCCGGCGTGGGCAACCTGCTTTACCAGGCGATCCGCACCTTCGACTATTTCGTGATCTACGGGATCGTCTTCATCGTGATCGTGGCCATCGGCGTCGCGACCCTGGTGCTCGATCTGCTCCTGCCGGTGCTCGATCCGCGCATTTCGTACTGATGACCGCTTGACGGCCCTGGAGGCGGACGACGAAGCGTTTCACTGACTGGCTATCGACGTACAACCAGCTTGCCCTTGGCCTGGCGATCATTCTGGTCGTCGTGCTCTTCGGCCTGATCGGTCCGCTGTTCGTGCCGGCGAATGGGGCGAATGTCGGCTCGGCGCCCGCCGATCAACTGCCGTCGCTCCAGTACCCCCTGGGGACCGATACCGTCGGGCGCCAGCTGCTGCCGGTCCTGATCGTCGGGACGCCGCTGACCCTGAGCATCGGGCTGATCGCCGGGGCGATCGGCCTCGGCGTCGGCATCCTCTTCGGCTTCACCGCCGGCTACTACGGCGGGATCGTCGACAATATCTTCCGGGGCGGTGCCGACGTGTTCCTGACGGTGCCCGGCCTCCTGATCCTGGTGGTGATCGCCTCGTCGACGAAGGGCGCGGTCGACATCACGACCGAGGCGCTCGTCGTCTCGGCACTGGCGTGGATGTGGCCGACCCGCACGATTCGGTCGCAGGTGCTGACGATGCGTGAGCGGGGCTACATCCAGGTGGCGAAGTTCTCCGGAACCGGCGGTCCGGGCATCATCCTCAAGGAGATGATGCCGAACCTCCTTCCCTACCTGGCGACGAGCTTCGTGGGCGCGGTGGCGTCGGCGATCCTGGCCTCGATCGGCCTGGAGGCGCTCGGCCTCGGGCCGCAAAATCAGCCCACCCTCGGCATGACGATCTACTGGGCGCTGTACTACACCGCCGTCCTGCGCGGACTCGTCTGGTGGTGGCTGCCGCCGATCATTGTCATCGTCTTGATCTTTATCGGCCTGTACCTGATCGCGGCCGGGCTGGACCAGGTCGCGAACCCGCGCCTCCGGGGGGCGACGTGAGCGACGGCGTGCTCCAGGTCCGCGATCTCCGCGTCTACTACCACACCAAGCGCGGTCCAGCCCGCGCGGTTGACGGCGTCTCGTTCGACCTGGCCGAGCGGGAGAGATTCGGCCTGGTCGGGGAGTCCGGGTCGGGAAAGTCCACCACCGGCCTGGCGATCCTCCGGCTGATCAAGCCGCCGGGCCGCATCGAGAGCGGAGGGATTCAGCTGAGCGGCGTCGACCTGCTGAAGCTCTCCGAGGACGAGATGCGGAGGATTCGGCTCGCCCAGGTCGCCCTCGTCGCCCAGGGCGCGATGAACTCGCTGAACCCGGTCATGCGCATCCGCGAACAGATCGTCGACGGCTGGTGGGACCACGACGTGGCCGCCACCCGTGGCGAGCTGCTCGACCGGGTCGGCGACCTCCTGGAGCGCGTCGGGCTGCGGCGCGACGTGGCCAACCGATACCCCCACGAGCTGTCCGGCGGGATGAAGCAGCGCGTCTGCATCGCGATCGCGATCAGCCTTCATCCGAAAATCGTGATCGCCGACGAGCCGACCAGCGCGCTGGACGTGGTCGTCCAGCGCCAGGTGATGGACACCCTCCGAAGCGCCCAGGAAGAGATCGGCGCCGCGGTGATTCTGATCGGCCACGACATGGGCTTGATGGCGCAGTTCGTCGACCGACTGGGGGTCATGTACGCCGGGAAGCTGGTCGAGGTGAGTCGAGTCGACGAGATCTTCGACGACCCGCTGCACCCCTACACCAAGCTCCTGATCGAATGCCTTCCCTCGATCGAGGAGAAGCGCGAGCTGGTCGGCATTCCCGGACTGCCGCCGTCGCTGCTCGGTCGGCCCCAGGGGTGCCCGTTTCACCCCCGCTGCCCCCGGGCGATGGACCGCTGCGCGACCGAGACGCCGGCGATGCGCGAAGCGCGACCCCGACGCTGGGTCGCCTGCCACCTGTACTGATGTCAGGGCAGCGCGGGGAGGTGGGGGTGTCCCC
>JAJPKB010000201.1 GCA_021323915.1 Chloroflexota bacterium
CAGCTGGCGAGCGACAAGGCGAAGCTCGACGCCGCGGTGACGACCGCCGGGCTTCAGGAGAAGCAGGCCGAGCTCGCGGTGACCGCGGCGCAGAACGGCCTCACCCAGGCGCAGGTCAAGGCGAGCCAGAGCGTCCAGTCCGCCCAGACCCAGGTTCACTCCGCGACGAACGCGGTGCAGTCGGCCCAGGCGAGCTACAACCAGACCATCGCTCCCCCGCTCGCGACCGACCTGGAGAGCGCGAAGGCCCAGGTTACCTCCGCTCAGGCGGCGGTGGACCAGGCCCAGCTGAACCTCGACGACGCGACGCTCGTCGCCCCCTTCGACGGCACGATCGCCGCGATCAACGGCTCGCTCGAGCAGTGGGTCACCGGCGGCGCGCCCGGCATCACCTCGACGAGCGGCGGCTCGACCGCCTCGGCCACCGCGATCATGACCCTCTTCCATCTGAACAGCCTCCAGGTGACGGTTCAGGTCAACGAGGCCGACATCGGCAAAGTGCAGGTGGGCGATCCGGTCAGCTTCCGGGTCAGCGCCTTCCCGACGCTGAAGTTCAGCGGCAAGGTCCTGACGATCCAGCCAGTCGGCACTACGTCCGCGAACGTCGTCTCCTATAACGTGACCTGCTCGATCCAGTCGGTCGACGGCGCGACCCTGTACCCGGGAATGACCGCGACGACGACGATCGTCACCGCCCAGCGCTCCAACGTCCTGCTGGTCCCCAACACCGCGCTCTCCTTCGCTCAGAACGCGCTCCAGCAAGGATTGATCTCCGGCGGCCCCGGCTCGGCCGGCCCGAACGCCGGCACGGTTGCCGTGCTGGAGGGGACCAGGCTCGTCGCGAATCCGGTCAGCCTCGGCGTTGAAGGCGCCACCCAGACCGAGGTGCTCTCCGGACTGAAAGCCGGCGACACGGTCGTCGTCGGGGGAAGCGGTACGATCAGCAGCAATACCGGGGCCGGGAATCCGGGCAGTCGGGGCGGAATCTTGTTCCGAGGGTAAGCTCATGGTCGCACCTGAACGAAATGATCCGATCATCCACGTCGAGAGCCTGACCAGGGATTACCTGATGGGCGAGAACGTCGTCCACGCCCTGCGCGGGATCTCGCTGGACGTCTTCCCCGGCGAGTTCGTCGCCATCATGGGCGCATCCGGCTCGGGCAAATCGACCTTCATGAACCTGCTGGGGTGCCTCGATCGCCCGACCAGCGGCATCTACCTGCTCGACGGGCTCGACGTGGCCGAGCTCACCGGCGACGAGCTGGCGGCGGTGCGCAACCGCAAGATCGGCTTCGTCTTCCAGAGCTTCAACCTGCTGCCACGAATGACCGCGCGAGCCAACGTCATCCTGCCGATGGCATACGCCGGTCTCGGGCAGGCGACGATTGAGCGGCGCACCGACGCGGCGCTGCTGGCGGTGGGACTCGCCGAGCGTGGGAGCCACCGCCCTTCCGAGCTGTCCGGCGGCCAGCAGCAGCGGGTGGCGATCGCCCGGGCCCTGGTCAACGGCCCGTCGATCGTCCTCGCCGACGAGCCGACCGGCAACCTCGACAGCCGAACGAGCGTCGAGATCATGGCGGTCCTCCAGCAGCTGAACGCCCATGGAATCACGATCGTGATGGTCACCCACGAGCCGGACATCGCCAGCTTCTGCAAGCGGGTGGTGCGGTTCCGCGACGGGCAGGTCGTCGAGGATCGGGTCCAAACCCCGCGCGACGCCGCCACGGTCCTCGCCGCGCTTCCGAGCGCGGATGGAAAGGGGAGCAGCACATGAAAGACGTCGTGGAACGGGATCGAGGGACCGCGCTGGAACAATCAGTCGCGGTGGTCACGGCGCCGGGTTCCGGCCCGGACTACTGGACGGAGCTCGGACCGCTCTCCGAGGAGGCCACCGGCTCGATGGCGATCGGCCAGAGCGTCTCGACGGCCCTCGAGGCGCTGCGGATGAACAAGATGCGGTCGTTTCTGACCGCCCTGGGGATCATCATCGGCGTGGGCGCGGTGATCATCATGGTCTCGCTCGGATCGGGGGCGAGCGCGGCGATCCAGTCCCAGCTGAGCGGCCTGGGAACGAACCTGCTGACGGTCATGCCCGGCAGCGCGGGCCCACCGGGTCAGGCGAGCGCCGGAGCCGGATCGAGCCAGTCCCTGACCGAGGCGGACGTCGAAGCCATCCAGCAGAACGTCGCCGGTCTCTCCGCGGTCAGCCCGAGCCTGCAGGCGGGCAACGTCCAGGTGGTCGCCGGCGATCAGAACTGGAACACCTCGGTCCAGGCGGGTTACCCGTCGATCTTCGCCATCCAGAGCTGGTCGATCGCCTCCGGCGCCGCCTTCGACGACCAGGACGAGGCGACCTCGGCGCTGGTCTGCGACGTCGGCAAGACGGTGGCGACCAACCTGTTCGGCACCGCCAACCCGGTGGGCCAGCAGATCATGGTGCGTAACGTCCAGCTCACCGTCAAAGGGGTCCTGGCCAGCAAGGGAAGCAGCGGGTTCCGGGACGAGGACGACATTATCCTGATCCCCTTCAGCACCGCTCAGGTCCGCCTCTTCGGGCAGGCCCGCCTGAACACCATCTACGTCCAGGTCGCCGATCCGTCGCGGATTCCGACCGTCCAGGCGGCGCTCGAAACCGTGCTCCGCGCCCAGCACCACCTCACCACCGCGAGCCAGACCGACGACTTCCGCGTCTTCAACAACCAGCAAATCGTCCAGACGGTCCAGAGCGCGACCCAGACCCTGACCTTCCTGCTGGGCGGCGTCGCGGCGATCTCGCTGATCGTCGGCGGGATCGGGATCATGAACATCATGCTGGTGTCGGTCACCGAGCGGACGCGCGAGATCGGGATTCGGCTGGCCGTTGGGGCGCGCCAGAGCAACATCCTGACCCAGTTCCTGATCGAAGCGGTGGCGCTCAGCATCGTCGGGGGGATAATCGGGATCCTGGTGGGGATGATCGGCTCGGCCATTCTGAGCCGGCTGGGCGGGTTGCCCACCCAGATCACCCTGCCGGCGGTTCTGACCTCGTTCGGGTTCGCCGCGGCCGTCGGCATCTTCTTCGGCTTCTACCCCGCCCGACGCGCCTCCCGGCTCGATCCGATCGAGGCGCTGCACTACGAGTAA
>JAJPKB010000624.1 GCA_021323915.1 Chloroflexota bacterium
CTGGTGCTCGACCACGGGGTGATCGTCGAGCGGGGCACCCACGCGGCCCTCCTCGCCCGGGGCGGCTACTACCGCCAGCTCTACGACATCCAGTTCGCCGACGCCGGCGACGCCCGCTCGCCAAACGGCGAGGCCCTGGTGGGCGCGGCGGCGCTTATTCGGTAGTCGACCGAGCAGATTGGATTCGGATCGAGGATACCTGCTCCCCGGGAGCGAGGCCGGGGCCAGCGCGCCGACGCGGGCCCGGAGGCCACGGCCGACCGTCAATTGATCAGACTGGCGAGCGGCTTTCCTTTTTTCCTTTTCCACGAGAGCGAGTTGACGTGGGGGCTCGGCGCCTCGCGGTGCCCTCAGTTCTCCGGGCGGACGACTCGGCGGCAGCCCGGACGATCGTAGCGGTGGAACTCACCGGTGACGCTGATCCCAACGCGAATCGCCGGCTTGTCGCCGAGCACCTCGATGTGGTGCCAGAGGTTTTTCGGTCCGAAGACGACGTCTCCCGCCTTCACCCGATGTGGTTCTTGATCGTGCTCGTACTGCCACGACAGCTCGCCCTCGGCGATGAACCACGCCTCGTCGTGCTGGTGGTAGTGGTGATCGTTCGGGTGTCCCGGCGCCTGACAGATCACCGTGATCGAGAACTCGTCGCCGACGACGACACGCTCGGACCACGGCGGTGGCCCCTTGCGCTCCTTGATCTCGGCGATGCGGGCGGTAAGGGTCTGGGAGTTGAGGACGAAGCCCTGCGGCATGCGAATCCCCCTTGTGCGATGCGCCGACGAGCCCGGGAACGGCGGGGCCGGGCGGACGGCTTACCGCGACCTATCGTAGACGGATCTGGCCACGGATTCAAGGGTCGGCGCGGCTTCGACCGCTACAGCTTGTCCCAGTCCCAGTGGAGGAGAACGCCCGCGCCCGCGCTGACGTTGAGGCCGCCGTCCTGCCCCGGCTGAGGCGGCTGGTAGGAGCCCGACACCGACAGGGTGATGCTCAGCGTTCCGGTGACGTGCTGCTCAGCCTGGCCCTGCACGCCGACCTGACTGAGCGCCAACGGCGAGAGAGTCGTCTGGACGAACGGCGAGAGCGACAACTCGACCTCGTGATTCCAGGGCGGCATCCAGTGATAATTGATCAGTGCGATCGCCGCCTGGGCCGAGAGTCCGCTCGACGGATCGATCTGAAGCTGGAGGCTCGGCTCGTGCCCGAAGTCCAGGTGCAGCCGCGGGATCTGGTAGAGATTGAAGTTGCGGTAGACGATCGTGGAGCTCATCGTCCAGGGAGCGGGCGCCGTCGGCGGGGTGCCGGTTCGGGGGTTGTTGGGAGGCGAGACGACCGTTCCGGTGCCTCCGACCGAGTAATCGGGCCCGAGCTGCGGAGCGTCGTCGTCGTCGCGCTGGATGACCGTCGCGTTGTCGAGCCGCTTGGCCATAACCGTGTCCGATTCGTCCGGAAGCTCGTAGTCTCCGAGTCCGCTGCCGACGCCGCTTGGCTTGACCGGAATCGGCGTTGGAGGCGAGAGCGGGACCTGCTGGCTCACCGGTTGGAGGTTCTGCTGTTGGGTCGGCTGCGTCCCCCCGTCGCTGGTGGTGGCCGGCGACGATTGATCGTTGGTGTCCACGGTGTCGTCATCGCCGGAATCGTCGTCCTGGCGCTGGATCCGCCGGGCGATGACGGGAGGCGACGGAGAGGCCGGGAGCGGGCCACCGCGGGCCGGCGCCGGACTCGCGAGGCTCGGGGCGTCGTGAACGATCCCGAGGCGCAGCGCGACCCGCGACTGGACGATGTCGTTGACCGCCCGATTTCCAACCGTGCGCTGCAGGAAGTCCAGGACTCCCACCGGCGAGTCGGCGACCGGGGAAGACCCCGTCGTCCGTTCGTCAGCTTCGCGGACGACCGCTGGCCGCCTGGACGCGCGTGTCGACAGCTTCCGTGGCGTCTCGCTCATTTCGACCTCCGGGTTCCCGACGGGGTGGTCAGGGTCGGAACTCCTCGATCATAATGGGTCTTATCTTATCGGTTTATTCGTCTGTGTCAAGAATTCTCTCGCGTCGATCGCCGGTCGGCGGTTGACGGCGGCCGGACGGCTGTGGTAGCGTCGCCAAAGATCAGTCGTGCGAGGAGTCCGCGGGTGAAAATCGTTGGCATCCGGTTGACGCCCCTGTCCGTGTTGCGCAGCTACCATACGATCGTCGCCGCGCCGAAGCGGTCGATTCCCCCGGCCGACGCGCCGCCGACGCGCTCCTTTTTCGGGCTGCTGGAAGCCTACGCCGACAACGGCCTCCTTGGTTTGGGCGAGGTGTCCGACGTCGAGCAGTCCGACCTCGACCTCGATGCCACCCGCCGGAAGATCGAAGACGTCCTCCTCGGCGCGGACCCCTTCGACCTCGAGCGGCTGAACGGCCGACTTTCCTTGGGAAATCTCGTCGATTGCGCCGTCGACTCGGCGCTTTACGACCTGCAGGGGAAAGCGCTTGGCGTTCCCGCCCACGCTTTCGTCGGCGGAAGGTACCGCGACCGCGTTCTCGTTTCCTGGGTTGTCTACATTCGCCGACCAGACCTGGTCGAGCAGGAGATGGAGGAGATGGTCGGCCGAGGGTTTCGTGCCTTCAAGCTGAAGGTCGGGCTCGACGTCGACCACGACGACGCCTGCCTCGAGATAATGCGCGCGGTCGGCGGGCCGAGCGCACAGATCAAGCTGGACGCGTCCGGCAACTGGGCCGTCGATCAGGCCATCGCCAACATCCGCCGATTGGAGCGCCACGGTCTGCAGGGCGTGGAGACGCCGACGAACCCGCGGGACGTCGCCGGCATGGCGCGGGTGCGGCAGTCGGTCGGCGTGCCGATCATCGAGCACGTCGGACGGAACCTCGCCTACGCGCTCGATTTGATCCGTCAGAACGCGGTCGACGTCTTCAACGTCGCGACGGTCTCGTCGGGGGGAATCTTCCGGGCAAAGAAAGTGCTGGCCCTCGCCGAGGCCGCCGGCATCCACTGCCTGCTTGGCAGCACGGTGGAGCTGGGCGTTGGTACGGCGGCCCAACTCCACCTGGCGGCCTCGAGCGCGGTCGTCACCTATCCGTCGGACCTGATCGGGCCGGCGATGTACGTCGACGACTACCTGAGCCAACCCTTCGCCTACGAAGCGGGCGATCTCCCGGTGCCGACCGGGCCCGGCCTCGGCGTCGCGGTCGACCCCGAGCGATTGGCGCGTCTTCGGATGACCTGACGTCCGCGAGATTCCGGCTTCGTCAGTTTGTCGCCAGCGAGCTGATCAGCTCGTGGGGCACGCCCAGCGCGGCGGCCAGCGTCGGGATCTGGCTGCTCGACGGCGTCAGAAGCCCGCTCGTCCAGAACCGAACCGTCGCGACGTCGACCCCCAGTCGTACCGAGAGGTCCTCGGCGCTCAGTCCGCGTCGGCTCGCCTCCTCGCGGAGCCACGAGTCCAGCGTTCGGGATGGGTCTGCCGCCGTCCGAATGGCGGGCGTCTCCGATGATGCCCGGCCCTCGGAAGCCACGTCCCCGACGTTCAGCCAATCGCGCGCGACCACGTCCCAGACCTCTCCCGGCCGTACCTCGAGAACCCGGGCGATCGT
Organism: Chloroflexota bacterium; assembly: GCA_021323915.1. Taxonomy (GTDB): domain Bacteria; phylum Chloroflexota; class UBA6077; order FW602-bin22; family CADDYW01; genus JAJPKB01. The sequence continues at coordinate 3,594 of JAJPKB010000624.1, forward strand.
CTCGATGCGGGCGGGATTGGGGCTGGAACGACCCGCGATCCACGATTGGGGCGTCTTTGGATGGACCCCCAGCCGGCTCGCGAAGTATTGGACCGACCAGCGGCGCGACCGCAGCCGATCCTGGAGCCACCGTCCGAAAGCACTTCCCGTGGTCTCGTTCATATGACGCGCCTGCCTCCTCCCTGCATTCATCGCGGGGACCGAGCCTTGGGACATGCACGTCGACGCGCCGGTGCGTCCGGGCTGCGACGTACCTCTCGTGACCTGAGATGACCACGCCCCGGGCACGCTTTGACGAGCAAACACTTCGACGTTCTTATTTTATCGCCTGGCGGCCGTCAAGGCAAGCAGACGGGATCAGCTAACCCCATGCCGACCGATTGCATGGGCTATCGCAGGCGGCGAGCCCTGCTGACGTGCGGCCGGAGGGTCAGACGAGACCGGTTGGGGGACGAGGCGGACGTGATCGGAGCACGTCGGGCGCGCCCGGACGAAGCCGCCCGGGGCGCGGTCCAGTCGGATCAGGAAGCGAGGAGCAGATTCCGTAGCTCCTCGGTGAGCGCCTCGCTCAGATCCGGGCGCCCATGGAACGCGGCCGGGGTGTTCTGATACATCTCGACGCGCCAGGCGCCGGCGTGCCTTGCCGCGACTAGCGTCTGGACGGCGTTGAGGGCGGGATTCAAGTCCGACTGCCCGGGCGGAATCAGGCCGGATACGGCGCGCAAGATGGCGACGTCGTCGGTCGGAAACCGCACCTCGCGGACCTTGCCGAGGTATCTCGGCGTCGCGTGATGGGCGAAGATCTCCCGCAGGTGCAATGCGACGTCCGGGCGTCCGTTCACTTGGCTTCCATCGAATCCAACCACGCTGCCAGCCTCGGTGAAGAGCGCCGCGAACTCATCAGCGGCGCGCCGGTTCCAGCAGTCCAGCAGGTTCCGATAGAGGGATACCACCTGGCGCACGTCTTCGGACGTTGCGGTTTCCATCGGCGCGTGAAGCCTCCAGGGCGGCCCATGTAGTGGAGTAGCTGGGAACTTGCCCGGTGGCCCATTATAGTCGAACTTCGCCCGAAATGTCAGCAGCGCGGCATGCGGTCGAACATGCCCCGAATGCGCCGTGACGGCGGGCGCCGGAGTACGTGGCGGATCGAGGTGACTAGACGACGCTACAGGTGCTGCTCGGGATGCCCGAACGCTGCCCTCACCCCCGGAGTCACGCTGTAAATCAGGATCGCCGCGTTGACGATGATGCTCGGCAAGACGGCCTGCCAGGTGCTGGTGCCAAGCAACGACACGAAGGCCAGGATCAAGTCGAAGATGGTGATGATGACGACGAACGTCCAGGCCTGAGGATTCAAGTTCCAGAGGCCGACGGCGACCCAGACCCAGATCAGGGCCATGATCCCCCAGAGGATGGCTCCAAGCAGGGCCTGACCGAAGAACCCGGTCCCGCCGAACAACGCGGCCGGAAGCGCTCCCAGAAAGAGGAGCGTCACGAAGGCGTTGAGGATAAAGGCGACACCCGCCAGAACGGCGAGGACGGTGACGCCCACCGGACGATGGCGCTGCGCTTGCATCTAGTGGCTCCTTTTTCGACTCGCGACGCACGACCGGGCTTGACCGGTCGGAGTAGATCCGGACATCCTCCACTCCTTCAGAGGGCGCTCGGCGAACGGTGGCTTCATGAACCGCAAGTTTCGGTCCACGCTTTGGAGCCGGCATAGTGCGTGCTCAGCATGATCGGGCCGACGAAAGCCACCGGGCGTGGTCGATCCGCCGCGACGTGCATAATTGGGGAGGAAGCAGTGGGGAAACTTCGCAACCGGCCGCGGACGCCGCCGACCGGCGAGGAGCCGACGATCTGGAAGCCAAAAACGCCGATGATCCCGGAGGCGGACATTCCTGAAGGCGAAAACCCGGTGATCGCCGAACCGCCAACCGACGGCATCACCGTGGATTCGGAGATCCCGCTCGAGCCGGGGCGACCCCGCGCCGCGATTTCCTGGAAGCCGGGAGCGCCCGTCACCGAGCGGCAGCGAACGCCCCGAACCCAGCCCTGAAGGCAGAGGTGGAAGGGCTCGCAGGCGAGCCCTTTCGCCGTCGCTTTGTGCGTGCATGAAATCTTCAGTTCCTTGTGATAGGTTTTCAGGACATATTCCGGTCCGGCGGTCTTTACTCTCTTCATACAGGGCCGCTACTTCTGTTAGGTCCATCGGAGAGCAGCCCTGATGGGCGGGATGAAGCGCATCCCGGGCCAGGCTGGTCCGAACGTCTCGGTCGCACACGAGGAGGCTCGCTCGGCCCAGGAGGGAGGCCGAGCACCAACCAGCAAGTATCGGCGAATGGAGAAGAGATGACCCCAGACCAGATTTCGCAATCGATCGCCGGGGCGCTCGCCGACGGCGGCGAGCAGCTGCTCGAAGGGACGCTGGCGGCAATTCTTCCGGTTCTTTGGCTGCTGATGCTCGCGCTGCACCTTGCCCGACCCTACATGCTGAACGTGGTCCAAAAGTTCTCGTTGCGGTTGGGCGCGGATATCTGGTGGCTCGCCTACGTGGCGATTCGCGACTTCGTGATCTTGCTCACATTCGCGCTGAGCTTTATGTTCTTTTTCCCCGACGTCATGACCGGCAAGAGCCTTCCGGTAACCGGCCCGTTCGCGGCTCTCTGCCTGTTCGCGGTGCTTGTCGTGAAGCTGGTCCGCGACGTGGACGAGGATCCGGCCGCCTTTCGTCTCACCAGCACGCTCCTTGGAGTAGGCGCGCTCCTCTACCTCGTTCCCACCCTGCTCGGCGTCCAGGCGAATCAGATGGGCATCGACCCGGCGATTGCCAGGGCGCTGGTTTCGCAAAGCAATACCGGTCTCGCGCTTGTTGCCACCTACGTCTCGCTCCTCGGCGTGGGCCTGCTCGGGATGTACGCCGCGATTCACACGCTGCGCTCGACGGGCACAGCGTCGGTGCGGTGAGGAGGCAGGCGTGGCCGAGTTCGTTTTCTCGTTCGATTCTGGTCAATGCTTGAACTGCGGCGTCTGCGTGGACGTGTGCCCGGTCCGCTGCCTCGACATGACGCGCCCACGGAGCCCGGGGCCCGAGCCGGTCGCCGACGTGGACGCTATCTCGGCGGCCGACCATTCCTGGATGACGGTCTTCCCGATCCAGGTCGCCCACTGCACCGGCTGCATGGTCTGCGTCATGGAATGTCCGACCGACATCATCCAGGTGGCGAAGGCGGAGGGCGAGGTCACGTTCGCGCCGCCGCAGGGACCGCTGGTTCGCGAGCACACCTATGACCCCGAACACTGGCAGGCGCTGTCTGACTTCACTCGCGTGTCCCGCAAGAACCGACCGCTGGGCGACCCGTGGGGCGCGGCTCCCAAGTGGCTGCCGGTGCGGCGAAATGGGACCTGGCGGGTATGGCGAACCTGGCGAACCCACGAGGATTTCGCGCGGACGACCGCCGACGCCGAGTCGTCGACCGACAAGGAGTAAGAGATGACACCGGATCAACTAACCGAGGCGATCACGTCGGGCCTGGTGACCGGTGGACAGGCTTGGATCGTCCAGACAGCGGCGGCGATGCTGCCCGCGTTCTGGATCCTCACCCTCGCGTTACACCTGAGCCGACCGTACATGCTGCGGATGCTGCACAAGTTTACCCTGCGCTTCGGCGCGGACATCTGGTGGCTTGCCTACGTTCTGCTCCGCGACGCGGTCATACTGCTCACGTTCGGACTGGGAATTGTCCTTTTCTATCCCAACCTCGTCAAGACCGACGCGCTTCCCCTGACCGGATCGCTGGCGACCGCGCTCCTCCTGGTGGCCTTGGCGGTGAAGCTGACGCGCGACGCGGACGACAACGCGCGCGATTTCCGCCTCACGACGACCCTGGTGCTCGTCGCGTCGGCACTCTATCTCGTACCGCAGGTCTTCGGCGTGGAAGCCGGCGACCAGGACTATCTGAAAGCGGTCAGCACCTTTCTTACGACCAGCGGCAACGTCGGCTGGGCCATGCCGCTGCTCTACCTGAGCTACCTGATTCTGATCGTCACCGCGTGCTATCTGTTCGTCGAGGTGACGTTCCGCAAGGTGAGAGGGCCGATTTCGCGTCGCCCGGCCGGCGGAGCCGCGACCGAGCAACGCACCCAGCCGGCGCGGGTCGGAAAAGCCTGAGCGCGCGGGCCGGTCTCGTCCGGCCAAGAGCGGACCCACGGGAGCGCCACTTCGCGCGGCGCTCCCGTGGGTCCGCTCAGTTTCTTCTCCCCGGCCCGTACACCGGGCGTCCCGGTCGTGCGCCGGTGTGCGCTCCATTCGCGAGCACGCGCTGACCGTTGACCCAGACGTCGCGAATGCCGGCCGAAAGCTGGTGCGGCTCGGCGAAGGTAGCCCGATCGGTCACCGTGCGCGGATCGAAGACGACGACGTCGGCGAGGAAGCCGGGGCGGACCTGGCCGCGCTCGCGGAGGCCCAATCGATCGGCGACCGCC
>JAJPKB010000380.1 GCA_021323915.1 Chloroflexota bacterium
GCGCATTGGCGGTCGGAATCCAAACAACTGACAAGCTTTGACGCTCGAGCCGCCGACGCGCGAAATCGCATCACCCCGCGATCGCGCGACTTGATTGTCCAGGCTCTGGCGCGCAATGAGGTGGTCGTCATGCTCATCGACATGCCTTTCACCCGGCACAAAGTCGAGGTAGACTTCTTGGGCCAGACATGGGTGTGCCCGTCTGGCCCCGCAGAGATCGCACGCGAGACCGGCGCTCCACTCCTCGACTTCTACATCCATCGAGGCGAGAGCTGGATTCCACAGATCGCCGAGATCGGTCCTCCGGTGGCGGCGGCGGATAATGCCGCCGCCACGCTCCAAAGCTGTGCCGCTCGCCTCGAAGCAAGGATCCGTCAGCACCCAGCCGGTTGGGCCGGTTGGCACGTCATTGCCGAGTCCAGTCGTGGCGGATAAGCCACCCTTTCGTAAGGAAACTCTCTTCGGATGCTGAAAATCATCGTGACCCTCGGCGCGATCCAGGTCATCGCAATTCTCGCCGCGATGATGCGCGCCAAGATTCTAGCGGTTCTACTTGGACCATCGGGCGTCGGCGTGCTCAGCGTCGTCGACCAGGTGTTCCAGCTCGTGTCCTACGTCTGTGCGTTCAGTCTCCCCTATGCCTCGGTCAAGTTTCTTTCCCGCGCCCACAGCCAGGGACACGAGCGATTCCAGGGCACGTACGTCGGCCTGCTTCGACTACTGCTTCTCTTGAGCATGACGGGTGCCATTCTAGGACTAACAGTGGTGATCTTTGCACCCGCTTTGCTCGGCTCTCCGCTGGCGGACTACCGACTCTATCTGATTCCGGCCTTCATCGGAATTCCGGCCGCGTCTCTGAACAGCTTTTTCGGCGGAACATTGGCCGCTGCCGCGCGCCCACGCACGTCCACCGTTGTCTCGCTGATTGGTGCTCTGTGCTTGATGGTAGCCGCCGTGGTGGGCGTTCTCGTGGGTGGGATCGCCGGCCTCTATTGGAGCAATCTGTTCGTCATCGTTTTGCTGGCGCTGAGCTTGTCATTCTACCTGCGGCGTAGCCTGGACCTACCGATTCGCGCGGCGAACGGCGCGATCCGGCAGGCATTCCGCGACAATCCGGACGTGATCGGCTACTCGCTGATCCTCTACGTCACCTCTTTCGCCTCGTCGGGATCTCTTCTCATGGTCCGTTACGCCTTGCTGCGCAGCTTCGGCGAAGCGCAGACCGGCTTGCTGCAGTCGGCGATCTCACTGGCCGGGGCGCTGATCCTGGTGCTGAGTCCGATCAACGGGATGTTTCTGGCACCGATTCTCAACCGCGACATCCCCAAGGCGGCGAAGCTGAGTGCCGCGTTGGAATTCCTAACCAAGCTGGTTCCGGTCGTCGGAGCGCTGGCAGCGCCGCTGATTCTCTTTCCCCAGCTCGTGCTCATTGTACTTTACTCGCCGGCCTTCGTCGCGGTCGCCCCGCTCGTTTTTCTCTTCGTCGTGGCCCAGGTGCTTTCCGCGCTCGATGGGGTGTACCAATCCCTGCTGATCGGATTCGACGACCTCAAGGTCTACGGCGCGGTCACCGTGCTTGGCTTCGTCGTGACCGGCGCTGGCTCCTGGCTGTTGGCTCCCGAGTACGGCATTGTCGGGGTCGGGCTGAGCTTTCTGGTCGGTAACCTGCTCACCTTTGGGCTTCTGTTCTTCCGGCTAACGACACGACATCGCATGGTCGCGTCCAGCCGCTTGAATCTCTCGATGGCCTATCTGATCCTAACGCTCGTCAGCGCTGGGTTCCTGGTTGGACCGCTTGATCCCTGGCAGCCGGTAGTGCTGCTGTTGAAGGTGATCTTGTACGGAGCTTTCCTGGCGAGTTTGGTAATGCTTACGAGTCGTGAAGAGCTTCGGCGGCTTCTCGATCAAGGGCGAGTCTTGCTAGCGACCGGAGCCAGCCGCTAAGCAGGACCCCTTGCATCGGTATGCCAACTTTTCTATACTCAGTCGGCCGTGAGGAATTCGAGCAACTGGAGTGATGCATGCCTAGACGCCCGGCTGGTAGCCTCCTTGTCGTCCTCTTCGTCCTCATCGTGTCGCCGCTTGTTAGCAGCGCGAGAACGAATGCAGCGCCGGCTGCCCCATCACCATCACCGACGGCGCCTGGTACGCGCACAGAAGTGAGTCCACTCGCCGACACGGCCGCGAGTGGCGCCGGCACCTACCTGGGCGGAAGCGACGCGGTCAAGACCTTCAATCTGCCGCTCGTTCGCATCGACACGAACTATGATACGATCATCCACGTCTCCAACGCGACCGCGACCGCGACGACCGTGACAATCTCGCTTTACAACAGCAGTGGGAATCCAGCTACTCCGATCGTCACGACACTTGCGGCCTGGGGAACCTTCGATGACGATTTGGGAGCGCCCTCGTCTCCCCTGGCAAATGGCTTCACAGGATCTGGGACCGTCACGTCTTCGGTCTCCGGCATTTCAGTTGCCGTCGCTGCGCAAAGCCTTCAGCAGCGCCGGTGGCGCCCTCGAAACCACTGGCTTCGCTTTGCAGAACACGCAGTCAATCACTCAGAACTACCAGATCATCTTCTGGGATCACGCTGGAAATCAGGTCCGATCGCAGACGATTAGCTTGCCATCGCGGGGCATGTGGTATCTTTCTCAAAGCAGCGACGCGAGCCTTCCAAGCGGATTCGACGGATCTGCGCAGATTGTCAACCGGAGTGGAGAGCCGTTGCCGGTCGTCGCGGTCGATCTCGACGCCGGGACCTTCACGCCGCCGCCGACCTTATCGCTTTTGAACTTTCATGTCTACCTACCGGTGACGCTCAACAGCACGTCCGGTTGGTGACGACGTCTCGGTTAAGGATTGTCACATGAACGTCACGATGATCTTCGTATGTGCAATGGATGCGCTCGGGCTTCGATGCCAGAAGTCAGATCGGCAGGCGCGAGCCGTCAATCATAGCCGAGACATTTCGTGAAAACGACGCCTTCTTCCCTTACTGTGCGCGAAGAGCTACTGATTGGATTGGCTATGGCCCTGGTCACGCTGGCGGCCTGTCGCCCCGGTCCGGGGAATTCGACTCGCCAGGTTGCGTCGGCCACGCCGACAGCCGAGCAACCAACGGCAGTCGAGCGCTCGGCCATTTCGACACCCCCGATAGTCAGCGCCGCCGCGCCGACTCCGGCTCCGGCATCAACGGTTACGACCAGCGTCGTTTCGGCGACCACCGAGGCGCCCTCGCCCGGTCCAACAGCGCCGTCGGCGGCTGTTGCCACTGTCGTCGCTTCGGCGACCGCTCCGTCGCCTTCGCCCGGTCCGGCGTCGTCGACCGCGACAATGCCTCCGCCCGTCCCGACCGTGGCGAGCACGACGCGGCCCGCCCCGGCCGCGGCAACTGCAGATGCTCCGACGGTGGGCCGGTACGGGGTGTTTGAGCTTACGCTGAGCTACCCAACCGGATCACTCCAGAATCCGTGGGAGGACGCCCGAGCTACCGCGAGCTTTACCGCGCCCAGCGGGAAAAGCATTACCGTCGACGGCTTCTACTACGACACGAACGTCTATAAAGTGCGGTTCGCCCCGACCGAAATCGGCCGATACACCTATTCCGCCTCGATCCAGGGGCCGACGCCGTTTGCCCCCCGCGACGGCGCGTTCGACGTCGTCGCGTCTTCCCTGAAAGGATTTGTCCACGCGTCGAGCACGAAGCCAGAGCGGCTTGTCTTTGCCGACGGCTCTCTTTTCAACGCCCTTGGCCTTCAGGACTGCTTTGGTGCCAATCCGGCCACTGGCGATACGCTCGGCGGCCGCAACTTCATCGACGTCGGCAGCCCCGTCGACGTCAACACCTACTTCGCGACCTACGCACGGGCCGGATTCAATCTGTTACGCTGGAGCATCGATAATTGTAACTTTCCGATCGCGAGCCGCGTTTCGACCGACGGGAACACCTATCTCGTGAGCCAGGGCAAGCTGGGCGATCAGCTTCTCCAGACGGCAACCAGCCACGGCTTTCACGTGATGCTGACGTTTTTCATGCAGCCCCCCTACCCGAACGCCGCATCCAATCCAGCCGAGCAGCGCGCGGTGGAAAAATACATCGACTACGCTATGGCCAGATACGGGGCCTACACTGACGTCTGGGAGCTGACCAACGAGTCGGTCACGTCCACACTACCCACGAGCTGGCTCCAGTTTACCGCCGACTACGTCCACCAGCACGACCCGTATCACCGGATCGTGACAAATAGCCTGCCGCGCGATGGCGACTCGGCTTACCTCGACGCCCGGTCGCCGCATTGGTATTGGAATGAGTCCGTGCACGAATCCGGCCCGGTGGTGGCGGACGCGATCAAAAGCAGCCGCGCCAACGGAGAACCGGTGATCGTCGGCGAGCAGGGCAACAGCGACTGCAACTGGGATCCGATGTCCGGGCTCCGGATGCGGATTCGTCTCTGGTCGGCGTTCTTTAATGACGGCGTCTTTGTCTTCTGGAATTCCTCGGGGGTTAAGAACTACTGCACCCACGGGGCGTCGAACATCTACCTCGGACCGAACGAGCGTGAGTATACTCGGGTATTGCAGGACTTCACTGCCAAGGTGGATCCGAGCGTGGCGACGATGCCCCTCGTCCTATCGAACGCGGGCGTGCGCGGCTGGGGTCTGGGCTCGTCGACGCAGATCGTCGGCTACCTGCAGCACATCACAGACCAGGCCACTGCCGTGACAACGAACGTCCAGGTAAACGTTCCGTTCGATGGAACGGCCACCTGGATCGATCCGGCGACCGGCAAGGTGCTGGCGACCGCACCGGTCGCACGGGGTCAGGCGACCTTGACGACCCCGTCGTTCACGACCGATCTTGCGCTGCGGATCAGTCGCTAGGCGCTCTGCCGTGGATAGAGTTGATAACGTGACTCCCTTTCGCGTTGCGCTGATCGGCCTGGGCGAGGCTGCCACGCATTTGCACCTCCCAGCCTTGGTCGGCGTGCCCGACGCGACAATCGTCGGCGCCTGCGACGTGGACGAAGGTCGACGGGCGGACGTCGCGCGGCGCTGGCGGATGCCGACCTTTGCCGATGCCGACGTGATGCTCGCCGATGCGCGGCCGGAGGTTGTTGTCATCGGCACGCCGCCGCACCTGCACGCCGACCTCTGTCGGCGTGCGCTGGCGGCAGGCGCACACGTCATCTGCGAAAAGCCGTTCGTCTCGAGCGTGGCCGAGGCGGACCGCTTGATCGCGTCGGCGCGCCAGGCTGGACGCCAGATCGCGCTCAACCACGAGTTCCGCGAGATGCCGATCTTTCGAGCCGTTCTGGACGATCTCGCCAGCCCGCCGGCCCGCGACGTTATCTTTGCCCAGGCCTGGCAGATCATCGACTTCCCTCAGTGGCGAGAAACAGGGTGGCGGGGACAGATGATCCATCGCACGCTGTACGAAGCTGGAGTTCATCTAGTTGACTATCTGCTTGCACTCTTTGGAGAGCAGCCGATCGCGGTCTCGGCCACTCTGTCGGCCGGGGACCCGCGCAACGGCAGTACCGATGGCATCACGCTGCTGACCCTCGAGTTCTCCCGGGGGCGGCTCGCTCAGCTTGTCCAGTACCGGATGGCCCGGGGGCAGCCCCAATATTTTGAAGTGCGGGCCGAAACGCCGAATGAATCGCTGCGCGCCTCGTTCGGCGGTCGCGCCCGGCTGTCGGTCGGGCTCTATCGAAGCAACCGGCTTCACTTTCGCGTCGAGCTCGGGATCTCCGGGCTGGCCTGGCGTGAGGTGGGCTCCCGACGGGAATCTCTTGCTCGGAACCCCCGTCAGCCGCAAGTGGTGGCGACGCGCAGTGTCTTCGCGAAGACGCTGCGCGCGTTTCGCGACGGGACCCGACCACCGACCACCGCCGAGGATGGGCGGAACGTGCTCGCGGTGATCGCGGCGTGCTATCACGCGGCGGCGCGCGGCGCGCGGGTTTGCCTGAACGCCGAAGCTTCCCAAGATTTCGTCGATCTCGCGATGGGGGCACAGGTGGGCCAGTGACGACGCGGGATGCTTTGCGCGCGGCAATCGTCGGCGCCGGCCTCATGGGACGCTGGCACGCCGAGGCGGTTCGGCAGGTCGGAGGGATCGTGGCGGTGATTGTCGACCCAAGTGATGAGCAGGCGGCTGCTTTGGCAGACCGTTTCCGCGGCAGCCGAGTCGTTCACGCTCTCGCGGATCTGACTCCCGAAGATGCGATCGACGTCGTCCATCTTTGCACTCCGTCAAGCACCCACGCGAACCTGGCGGCGGAGGCGCTCGCGGCGGGTGCCCACGTCCTGGTCGAGAAGCCACTCGCACCGACGGCGACCGAGACCGCTGACCTGATTGAGCTGGCAATCGCCAAAGACCGGCGGTTGTGTCCGACTCATCAGATCCTGTTCCAGGCTGGGGTCTCCGACGTGCTCGGCGGATTACCTCGGCTCGGAAAGTTGGTGCACGTCGAGACGATCGTCTGCTCGGCGGGAGCAGACGGCTGCCGCGCCGAGGAGCGCGATCAGATCGCCGGCGAGGTTTTGCCTCACCCACTGTCATTCATCGCTCGGCTTTTCGATCAGCCACTGGCCACGGTGAGCTGGCAGGTGCTCCGTCTGTCGCCTGGCGAGCTTCGCGTCTCGGCAGCGATCGAGGGAGTGTCGGTTTCAATTCTCGTCTCAATGGGAGGGCGTCCACCAGTGCATGCGATTCACCTCGTCGGAGAGCGGGCGAGCGCTCACCTCGACCTGTTCCACGGGTTCGCAGTCATCGAGCCCGGAGCGACCTCGCGACTCTACAAAGTAGCCCGACCGGTCATGATTTCGAGCAGGACGGCCTTCGCTGCGGCCACGAACCTCGTCTGGCGGGCTGCTCGGCGAGAGGTCGCCTATCCGGGCTTGCGCGAGCTGATCCGACACTTCTACCAGGCCGTGCGTGGGGAGCGAGAGCCGCCGATCAGCTCCGAGGACATTTTGGACGTGGCGGTGGCCCGCGAGGCCATCCTGGCACAGCGATGACCGGAATGAGGCGCCGGATGCTGATTGCGACCCTGGTCCTTCTCGGCACCTACGTCGCGCTGATTGCCTGGCTACCGCCGGGCAGCTTTATTGGCAGCGACCAGGGGATCAAATTCCTCCAAATCGACGCGCTCGCCCGGACCGGCCGGCTCGCGGTGGGGCCGGGTACCGATCCACTCAGCGTTTTCCGTCCCGCGTTTCTCGGTTCGTCCTTTCACCTCATCGGCGGCCAGTACGAGGTCAAGTTCTCCCCGGCCTATGCCGCGCTGGTGGTGCCCTTTTACGTCCTACTGGGCATGCGTGGACTGTCCCTGGTGTCAGCCCTGGGCGCGGTGCTGGCCGGCTTTGCCAGCGGACAGCTTAGTGCGATCCTGGGGGCACGCCGCCCATGGGTCGTCGTCCTCGTCGTCGGGCTGGCGACACCGATGGTCTACTACGCGACCGTCCTCTGGGAGCATGCACTGATGGCCGGGCTGCTGGCGCTGGCTGCCTATCTGGCGCTGCGTCCTCGGTCGTATCTGGCCGGGCTCCCCGCTGGCCTGGCGGTCTGGCTCCGTCCCGAAGCGTACGTCTTTGCGCCTGCCCTGGTGCTGGCCTTCGTCGCGGCGTTCGGGGTCCGAAACGGCGTTCGGCGGACGATATCTTTCGGACTGCTGTACCTTGTCGGCCTCGCTCCCTGGTGGATCTACAATGCCCTGACAGTGGAAGACCCGGTCGGCTTGCACGCCCAGGATGCGACGATGCCGCCACCGAGTCGGTTTGGGCTGTTCGTTCTGAGCCGCGAGCTGTCGCTCCAATACAACTTTCTCCCGATAAGCCATGGGAAGTGGCTCGCGCTCCTCGCACTGATCGCGGTGCTGCTCGTGACGCAGGCTCTTCGCCGTCGTTCCTGGCAGCCAGCCCTCTGGCTTTTCTGGTTTGGCGTGACCGCGATCGTGAGCGCCAACGTCGTGACCGGCGGGTCATGGTTTCGGGATGCGTCCAATGCCTTCGTTGGGAATAGCCTCACCGACGTGTTCCCATTCGCCTTCGCCGCGCTCGCCTGTCTCGCCGCTGCCTTTAAATCTCCGAAGCTCGCCTTCCTCTGGGTGCTTGCCGTGGCATACGCGGCCGGCGTCGCCGCCCTTGCCCCGTTTAACTGGGGAATTGGTTGGGGGCCACGCTACATGATGGGCATCTATCCGATCATCGGTGTGCTCGCCTGGCTGGGGTTCGAAGCGACCAAAGAGCCGATCGGTCGGGTGGCCATGGGAACGCTGCTGGCAGTCAGTCTGATCGTGCAAAGTGTCGGTATCCGCCAGGTGGATGCCTTGGGCCAGGGGTGGCTGCGGCTCGATGCGGATCTGCTGACCTTGAGGCCGGCCGTCGTCGCGACCTCGATCTGGTGGCTCCCAATGGTCGCCGCTCCGACGAACCGGCAGATCGAATGGATCGGGTTGGATAATCAGACGGACTTGCGGACTCTCGAATTGTCGCATCGGACGTTCTGGTGGGTCTGGACGTCGGGGATCTTTTCTCGAAACGAGGATAAGCCGCTCACCGCGAGGACGCCGAACTTGCCGGATCCGCGTCTGTCGGTCAGGGCAACACGCCAGTTCTCGGTCCAGGGCATCAACGCGGTGTTGTACGAGGTAGTGCAATAGATGATCTGGTGGGCTTCCGAGTGAAAAGGATCCGCCCGCTTTCCCCTTTCGTGCCAACGCTTCGTTCGAGCTGGTCGGCGCGTAGTTCTTACGGCAGGCGAGCCAGTCTCGGGTCTGCGGTCGTCGGCCATGGGGAGCCTAGCACCGCCATCGAGTCGTGCCCCCCAGAC
>JAJPKB010000247.1 GCA_021323915.1 Chloroflexota bacterium
CAAGCGAGCGGACGGAGGAGACGAAAAAGCCTCCGGCGCGAACGGGTAATCAGCTTACCCTTCTGCCCGGAGGCTTTTTGCTGGGAATCCGCCACCGCGTGGAGCTACGCTCGATGCGCTCGACTAGTAGCCTGCCAAGGCGGGGGCGTGGGGATATCCCCCACGAACTTTCTTCGTCCGGGGCGGGGTTGGAGGGGTGTTAACCCCTCGAAGATCGTTGGACAGAGCACTAGGTGATCGCGAGCAGGCCGGCGTCCTCCAGGCTTGCGATCACCTCGCGGACGTCGGCCAGGGCTCGTCGCGGATCGATCCCGTAGTCGTCGACCATCGATCGGGCGAGCTCGCCGATCGTGTGGGTACCATTGCACAGCGACCAGATGAGCGCGGCGCTGGGGCTCAAGACGTACACCTGGCCGGTGCGCGCATCGCAAAGGACCAGCTCGTCGTCCAGCGGGCAGGCGGTTACCTCGGAATAAGGCACCGGGTGCTTGTCGTCCACGCCAACGGGGACTGAGCCGGACCGACTCTCTACTGTAACACCGACTTCTTGCACCGCTAACCTCCACGAGCCGACGAAATCGCCGTCGCGACCTCAGTTGGTCGTTTGAAACACGAACTCCCAATCCGACATCTGCTGCTGGCCCGGCGCTCCCGTCGTCATCCAACCGGCCTCCTGAGATCGACCGCCGACGACGCGGACCGAGAATCGACCCCGGGTGACCGGAAAGACAACCGTGCCGTCCGCCTGGTCCGGAGGAGGGCCGATCGCCTCCCAGTCGCCGGGAATGGCGTCCGACCGGATTCGGAACTGTGCGCCCTTGACCAGGTTTCCTTTGCGGTCGATCAGCTTTCCCCGGATATAGGCAGTATCCCCCGACGCCGCCTGGGGTATCTGAACGATCGACTTCACAACGTAATCGTAGGAAGGGGTTGGCGTGGCCGTGGGCAGCGCGGTGTTCGTCGGCGTCGGAACCACGGCAGTCGGCGTGCTGGTAGGGGTCGGACTGGCAGTGGCGGTGGGCGTGCTGGTGGGCGTGGCGGTCGCGGTTGCCGTCGGCGTCGCCGTGGGAACCGCCGTGTCGGTGTCGATCGGAGCATCCGTAACTGTCGGCGCAGGGGTTTGTGATGCCGACCGGTCCGCGGCTGGACTCGCGGCCGAAGCGGACGATGGCGTCGTCGATGGGCTAACCGACGCCGAGCCGGTGGATGACGCGTCTGGTGATGGCGAATTGGTGGCGGCCGGGGGCGTCCAGGGCCCCGATTCAGCCAGAGTCGGCGTTCTCGGAGTAAGAAACGGCATACCGATGCCTGCCACGATGCTCACGAGCAGGACGATCACCGCCGCGATCAGCATCTGTTTGGAGAGATCCGTCGTCATGGTATTTAGGAACTACCTCGCAACTTCTAAAACAAAGTCTCACGCCGCGCATCAATCTGACCGGCGCTCGTCGACGTTCCCTCGCTAGAGACAGTGAATGTACGTCGGACCGCAGGCTGTCGAAGAAGTACTCCACCGCGCCACCACCACGATAGCCCGGGCGACGTAGCTGGGGAAGATCATCTTTCCCCGAGGGCCGCGGTTAAGATTACTAATCTATTGCCGTGAAGCACGATTGGCGGAGAGCTTTCCTGGCCGAGTTTGTTTGGCCTTGAGACGCGGGGGCCCCGATCGATCAGGGATTTCGACCACTGGCTAGAAAGATCGGCGTGGTATGCGCGAACTGGCCCAGGTCTGCCGCGCGCCGCAAATCGCTGAGCCAGCGCTCGCCGTCTTCTTGCCCGACGACCCCGGCTGAACGAGCTGGCGCTACGTAGATCTTGCGAAGGCTCTCGAGATACCAATCGAACAGCTTCGTCTGCTCGTCTCGAAAGACGGTGACCCGGCAGTCTCGGAGTCCGAGACGCGAAAGGGTTCTGCTTACCTCACGTCCGATTTTGCCACTTCGGAAGTGTGAGCACCGGAAGGCAATCAGCCGGCGCGTTGTTTCGGGGTCTCCTCCCCGGATCGTGACGGCTCCATAGTCGGGCTCGGCCACGGCGATGCGCGCGCCCGGTCGGGCCACTCGCAGCATCTCGGCGATGGCGCATTCCGGGCGCGGGAGGTGCTGCAGCACCCGCTCGCAACGGCAGGCATCGAAGCTTTGATGGGCGAAGCAAAGCTCCTCGGCGTCGACTTGAAAGTACGTCGGTATCCCCGGACTCCGCGCGGCCCGGACTCTTGCCTCGCGAAGCATGACCTGGCTCCGGTCGATCCCGACGACCTGGCCCGTCTCGCCAACCAGCTCGGCCATCGCGAGGGTATCGGTCCCGATTCCGCAGCCGACGTCTAGAACCCGATCCCCCGGCCGAAGCTGTAGAAGAGCCAGCATGCGGTTCTTGATCGCCTGCCAGATGGGCCGCGCCCCCGTGCTTTCCAGCTTGCGCACGTAGGCCACCGGATCTTCGGTTCGGTCGAGGTCGCCGAACCCGGAGTAAACGCGTGCACCCATCACGGTCAGATAGCCGTGGTGTCTTGTCGGCTCGCGGTCACCGGGCTTCTCCGGAGCTCAAACACAAACCAGCCTACCGTGCAAAGCCAGACGACGTTGACGACGATTATGAACGGATGCAAACCCCAACCCCCGAAAAGCGCCACGTTCACCGGGCTGTTCAGGATCATCAAACCGGTGACCAGCGTATACAGCGCGTAAGGCACGGATAGCGCGTAACTGCCAAAAATCACCGGAATGCTGAAGTACTGCTCGCCGAATCCGTAAACCGCGGCGAGGAGGCCGACCGCGCTCAGGCACATGGCCTCCGGAAGAGACTTTCTCGCCTTGTTTCGCGCGGCGTACGGCAGCAATGCCATGAATGCCACGAACGGTACGATTAGATACTTGAGGATCTCCAGGGCTAGTCGCGGCCAATCGAATGACAAGTGGGGAAGGTAGTTCGCCAGCCAAACGACTATCCTGGGTAAGAGGCCGAAGCCATAGACGCCCACCGCTGACTGATAGAGCAAGACATTTTGGATGATTCCGTTCAGGCCCCCTGGAAGGAAGGGGAGAAACGATGCCAAGAATACAACTCCGGACAAACCCATCGCGAGAAACGAACGACGACCGCGAAAGGTGTAGACAAAGAGCATCCAGACGGCGAAGACACTGATCTGCTTGACCAGTAAAGCCAGTGTTCCCAGCGCCCAGATGGCGGTTTCAGGTGTGTCTGCCTTGGGCCGGGAGACCAGGGCGACCGCTCCGACAAGCGGGAGCATCGCGAGATTCTCGAACTGACCGTGGTATCCGGTGAGTAAGATCGTCACCGGATTCGCCCAGTAGGCGGCGAAGGAGAGCCACCCTCGTCCCGGCACGATCACCGACGCGATATATCCCACGAGTACCGCGATCGCGAGGTCGACGGTCGTAAGAAACGTCCGAATGACGACCTGATAGGGTACGTGGAAGGTGGTGGTTACGTGGGTAAGGCCGAGCAGAACATAAGCCCAGACCGGACTGTAGTTGTAGCGTGCCGTCTCGGCATAAATGTTTCCCCCGCGAAGCATGATTCCGGCGACGATATCAAAGCTATAGTAGTCATAATCGCCGACGTAATTCAGGATCAAGTAAAAGCGGCCCAGCAGCCCAACGAGGAGCGCCGCGAGAATGAGGAGCGCCAGCCTCTTACCGCGCGAGTTGATGGAGGGCTGGGCATTCGCTTGGATCCGAAGACTCGGCAGGGTCTGACGCGGATCTCGCTGAATCGCTTTGCGCATGGTTGTCTCCTTGGGAGGCGCACCAGGCCTGCCACATCGAGCGGTAGGCCGCTTCCAGGCCACGGGTGAAGCGGGGTCCGTCGCAGAGGGGGGAGTTGGCCATCCGCTCCCGCAGCCCCGC
>JAJPKB010000447.1 GCA_021323915.1 Chloroflexota bacterium
GCCACCGCGATCACACCGGCCGCTCGACCGTCGACCGCGACGTAAAGGGGCGTCGCGCCTTCGCTGGCCAGGTCGGGCGCGCGCTCGTCAAGTCCGCCCAGGTCGACGTTCCGTTCGCTCACCAGCGCGCGGTTGCCCAGGAGCACCGCGTGTCCATCCACCCGAGCCTCGACGCCCTGGCCGGCGATCGAGCGGAACTGTTCCGCCCGCGGGAGGTCCAGCCCCAGCTCGCGGGCGCGCGCGACCACCGCGCTGCCGAGCGGGTGCTCGGACCCGATCTCGGCCGCCGCGGCCAGACGGAGCAGGTCGGCGTCGGTTACCCCGTCCGCGCCGAGGAGCCGGGTCACCCGGGGCTTGCCCCGGGTCAGCGTGCCGGTCTTGTCCAGGACGATCGTGTCGATCCTTCGCGCCTGCTCCAGCGCCTCGCCGCCCCGAATCAGGATGCCCTGCTCGGCGGCCTTGCCGGTGCCGACCATGATCGCCGTCGGCGTGGCCAGTCCAAGCGCGCAAGGGCAGGCGACGATCAGGACGTCGATCGCCACCTGGAGCGCCAGCGTCAGCCGCGAGCCGGATGGACCGAGGAAAAGCCAGCCCACGAACGCGATCGCGGCGAGGACGAGAATCGCCGGGACGAAGTACGAGGAGATCGTGTCGGCAAGCCGCTGGATCGGCGCCTTCGACCCCTGCGCCTCCTCGACCAGCCGTACGATCTGGGCGAGGGCGGTGTCGCGGCCAACCCGGGTCGCCCGAAACACGAAGGATCCGGACGTGTTCAACGTCGCCCCGATGACCTTCTCGCCCGGCGCCTTCTCGACCGGCAGGCTTTCGCCGGTCAGCATGCTTTCGTCGACCGCCGAGCTCCCCTCGACGACCACGCCGTCGACGGCGACCTGCTCACCGGGGCGGACCCGCACCAGGTCGCCGACCCGCACCGCTTCGACCGGCACGTCCTGCTCGCGGCCGCCGCGGACGACCCGAGCCGTCTTCGGCTGAAGGCCCAGCAGCGCCTTGATCGCGCCGCCGGTCCGCTGCTTGGCGCGGGCTTCGAGCCATCGCCCCATCAGGACCAGCGCGACGATGATCACCGCCGATTCGAAATAGAGGTGAATCGGGAAGCCCCAGCGTTGAGCGAGACCGGGCCAGAGGGTGACGAAGGCGCTGTAGCCGTACGCGGCGCTGCTGCCCAGCGCCACCAGTGTGCTCATATTCGTGCCGCCGTGCCGGGCGGCCGCCCAGGCGGTCCGGTAGAACACCCCGCCGGCCCAGACCTGCACCACCGTCGCCGCGATCAACAAGAGCGGCGCGACGAGCGCTAGATCGAGGTGAAGCGGCAGGTACATCGCCGCCATCATCACAACACCGATCGCCAGGCTGATCAGCGACTTTCGCTTGAGGTCGTCGGCCTCGCGCTGTCGCGCCTGCTCGTGGAGATCGACCGTCGTCGGAGCTGGCACCGTTCCGTCGGAGTCGGTCGGCACAACCGGCAGCTCCGGAGGAGTCACCTCGCCCACCCGGTAGCCCGCCTTCTCGACCGCGCGACCCAGCTGCTCGACGGTAACCACCGATGGATCGAAGACGACCTTGGCCTTCTCAGTCGCCAGGTTGACCGTCGCTTCCTGCACGCCGGCGACCCGAGTCAGCGAGCGCTCGACTCGCCGAACGCACGAGGCGCAGGTCATCCCTTCGATCGCGAGGATGACTTCCCCGGAGCTCGGCTTTTCGGTGTCGACTGCCATTGCGCTTACCTTCGCGACAGCTCGAAGAGCTCGGCCAGCTCGCGGATCATCTCCTGGTCGCGGCCGTCGCGGAAACCCTCGGCGACGCATCCGTTGAGGTGGCCGTCGAGGATCGTCGCGTCGAGACTTTGGAGGGCGCGCTCGATGGCGAACGTCTGCCGCAGGATGTCGACGCAGTATTGATCTTCTTCGACCATCTTGCGGATTCCCTTCAGGTGCCCCTCGATCGTTGCGAGGCGGTTGAGGATGTCTTTCTTGTTCGCCTGCATCACACTGACCTGTCGTACGCGGGACGATCCCTCCCCCCGGGGAGGGGGTCCCGATCTCAATCTATCACGCGTCCTGACCGCAGTCAAGGACGGCGGCCGATAGTTCTTATTCAGGGGAGGCTCGGCATTTTTCGGGCGCAATTCAGGCCACACCCGGATAATCGACACCGGAGCCGCGGATCGGCATCCGGCATCCGGACGACTCGTCGTACCTCGCGAAGCGACCAGAGCGCCTGGCACGATCGTTGACGGCATAGTTGGTCGGGTCCGCACGGGACCGATCGACGGAGCGTCGGAGCTCGGGGCCGGAAAGGGGTCGGACATGCGCGGAAGAGACGTCGCGATCCTCATCGCGACGGTCATTCTGGTCGTCTTGCTGTTCGGGTTGTTAGGCGGCGGCATGATGATGGGGTGGGGCATGATGGGACCGGGCATGCTTGGCCGGGGACCGTTCTGGTTCAATCCGCTGGCCTGGATCGCCATGCTCCTGTTCTGGCTGCTGCTCGTCGGTGGCGTCGCGCTGCTCGTCGTCTGGCTCGCGCGAGAGATCCTGCCAGCGGCGGTCGCGCCGGTCGCTCCTCCCTCGCACGCGCTCGACGTCCTGAAAGAACGGTACGCCCGGGGTGAGATCTCCCGCGAGCAGTACGAAGCGATGAAGCGCGAGATCGAGGAGTAACCGCGATCGGGCGAGAGAGACGCATTCCCGACCCATCCGGCCACGCCGTTCAGCGATCGACCGCCGGTGAGGCGGAGGACGGCTTAATGGCGCACTCCGGGCGCGCCCCGGTCGAGCCCGCCGGGCCAGCCACCGGCATCGAGCCCGGTGCGCACCATCACCAGCCCGGCCACCCACCTCCCGGCCACGGCGCCCATGCCGCCGATCTCCGCCGTCGCTTCTGGGTCTGCCTGATTCTGACGATCCCGGTGCTGCTCTACGCCTCGCCGATTCAAACGCTCTTTCCGGTCGCCCCTCCGCCCCTCGGGGGGCAGGCGATTCCCCTGGTTCTGAGCACGATCATCTTCGTCTACGGCGGAGGAATCTTCCTGCGGGGCGCGGTCGACGAGATTCGGCGGCGGACCGTCGGGATGATGACGCTGGTCTCGCTGGCCATCGTCGTGGCCCACACTTATAACTTCGCGACCGCGCTCCTCGGCTTCGGCGTGCCGCTCTACTGGGAACTGGCGACCCTGATCGACGTGATGCTGCTCGGACACTGGATCGAGACCCGCGCGGTGGGACAGGCCAGCGGCGCCCTCGCCGAGCTCGCCCGACTCCTTCCGGAAACCGCCGACCGAGTCGTCGACGGCCGGATCGCGGAGGCTCCGGTTGCCTCCCTTCGGGTGGGAGATCTCGTTCTGATCCGACCCGGCGCGCGGGTTCCCGCCGACGGCGAGGTCGTCGACGGCGAGTCGGACGTCGACGAGTCCATGATCACCGGCGAGTCGCGCCCGGTGGATAAACACCCGGGCGACGCGGTGATCGGCGGAACGGTGAATGGCGCCGGCGCCCTCCGGGTCCGGGTGACCAAGATCGGGGCAAGCTCGACGCTCGCCGGGATCATGCGGCTGGTCGAAGAGGCGCGAGCATCTCGCTCGGCCGGCGAGGTCCTTGCCAACCGCGCCGCGTACTGGCTGACGCTGACCGCGATCGCCGCCGGCACCCTCACCCTCCTCGGCTGGCTCGCGCTCGGCGAATCGCTGAGCTTTGCCCTCGACCGAACCGTCACCGTGCTCGTCATTGCCTGTCCCCACGCGCTGGGCCTCGCGATCCCGCTGGTGGTGGCGATCACCACCAGTCTCGCCGCCCGGCACGGGATCCTGATCCGCGACCGGGTCGCGCTCGAAACGGCGCGCGAACTCGATATCGTCGTCTTCGATAAGACCGGCACCCTGACTCGGGGCGAAGAAGGCCTGGTGGGAATCGCTACCGTTGACGGTCTATCCGAGGATGCGGCGCTGGCCCTGGCCGCGGCGGTCGAGGGCGACTCGGAGCACCCGATCGCCCGGGCGATTCGCCAGGCAGCCGGAGCACGCGGGATTCACCCGCCGGCGACCAGCGCGTTCGAGGCGTTGCCGGGACGGGGGGCGCGGGCGCGCGTCGACGGCGCCATCGTCCAGGTCGGCGGATCTCGGCTGCTGGAGGCGCTCGCGCTGACGCCGCCGGCCGACCTTCGCGGGGCGATCGACCGGTGGGCGAGCGAAGGTAAGTCGGTCGTCTACCTCGTGCGCGACGGGTGGATCGAGGCGGCCTTCGCGGTCGCCGACGTGATTCGGGAGGAGTCGTACGCCGCGGTCGCGGCGCTGAAGGCGATGGACATTCGGGTCGCGCTACTCACCGGCGACAGCGCGGCGGTGGCGCGCTGGGCGGCCGACGAGCTTGGAATCGCCACTTACTTCGCCGACGTGCTGCCGGGCCAGAAGGCGGAGCGGATCCGCGACCTCGAGGCGCGGGGATTGACCGTGGCGATGGTTGGCGACGGAATCAACGACGCGCCGGCCCTGGTCGCCGCCGACGTGGGGATCGCGATCGGAGCAGGGACCGACGTGGCAATCGAGAGCGCCGGCATTATTCTCGTCCGCGACGATCCCCGGGACGTGGCCGGACTGGTGCGGCTGAGCCGGGCAAGCTACCGGAAAATGATTCAGAACCTCGTCTGGGCGACCGGCTACAACGTCGTCGCGATGCCGCTCGCCGCGGGGGTTCTCGCCGGGTTGGGAATCATCCTGGCCCCGGCGGTCGGCGCCCTGCTCATGTCGGCGAGCACGGTCATCGTCGCGCTGAACGCGCAACTCCTCCGTCGAACCAACCTCTGATCGACCCGGTAGCACCGTGCAGGCGCCGGATTCCTTCACCCCTCGGGCTCCGGCTCCTGCCAGCGGCCGTGCGCCTTGATCAGCGCGATCAGCCGCTCGTCGGCGACGTCGGTGGGGACGCCGCGCTCGACGCAGTTGCGTCCGACGTAGAGGTTGACGTGGCCCGGCGCGCCGCCGACGTAGCCGAAGTCGGCGTCCGCCATCTCTCCTGGACCATTGACCACGCAGCCCATGATGGCGATCTTGACGCCGACCAGGTGCGACGTATTCGCCTTGATCCGGTCGGTCGTCGTCTGCAGGTCGAACAGGGTGCGCCCGCAGGACGGGCAGGCGACGTAGTCGGTCTTCGACAGGCGGGTCCCGGCCGCCTGCAGCACGTTGAGGGTCAATTCGACGTCGAGCTGACCGCCGGCCCCGAGGCCGGCCTGCACCGCGTCGCCGAAGCCGTCGGCGAGCAGGCTCCCGATCGGGAGGGCCGCCGCCACCAACCGGTCGGCACCGGGATCGGTCCGCAGGAAGACCGGCGCATCGCGCCGGGCGAGGGCCAATCGGGCGGCAAGCAGCCGCTGAGCCGCGATGAACTCCTCCGGGGACGACGTGACAACGCTCAGAACGAGGTCGTTCTGTCCCGCCGCCTGACAAACGTCGCAGGCGGCCAGGAGATCCCGGACGACGCCGTCGACCGCCGCGACCGAGGATGTGTCATCACCCTGGCCGGGCAGCCGCGTCTCGAGCCACAACGGCTTTCCCCGGGAGGCGGTGACGCGGGCGAGCGACTCGACGGATTCGGCCGTCGGGCGAATGAGCAGCACGCCGTCGGCGAACGGAAGGGCAGCGTGGAGGAGCGCGGCGGAGCTTCCGCTGGCGAGAAGCGCCAGCTTCGGGAGCGGCGCCGGATCCCCGGAGGCGAGGGCGAGCGTCCGGGATGCCTGGGCAAGCCGCGCCCGGGTTTGTCGGAGCGCGTCCAGGTCGGCCTCAGTCACCACGTCCCACTCGACCAGGTCCGGGCGTTGCATTCGGCGGGCGCCCGGACTGGCCCAGCGCAGCACCCGCGCCTCCCGGTCGTCGCCGGGTCGGGCGACGACGGCGACGACGCGATCCCCTCCGACCGTCACCGGCCCCACTCTGACCGCGCGACTCGCCCGTCGCTCGTAGTGGTAAGGATTCCAGGGGAGCCGAAGGGACGATCGGTGGGCCGGCTCCGTCTCCGGAGCCGGTGAAGCCACCGGCCGGGGCGTCTCATCGCGCGGGGTGAAGTGATTTGCCAGGGCATAGGCGACCGGAACCTCCGCCTCGGGCTCTTCGGTCAGCGAGACCCGGATCGTGTCGCCGATGCCGTCGGCGAGCAGGCTACCGATGCCGATGGCCGACTTCAGTCGCCCATCCTCACCGTTACCGGCCTCGGTTACTCCCAGGTGAAACGGGTAGGTCATGCCGAGGGCGGCCATGCGCGCGGCCAGCAGCCGGTAGGCGGCAATCATCACCTTCACATTGCTGGCCTTCATCGAGAGAATGACCTGGTCGTAGTCGTACTTTTCGCAGATGCGCACGAACTCCAGCGCCGATTCGACCATCCCCTCGGGAGTATCGCCGAAGCGGTTGACGATGCGGTCGGACAGCGATCCGTGGTTCGTGCCGATCCGCATCGCGACCCGATTCGCCTTGCACTTGAGGACAAGCGGAGCGAACCGCTCCTCGATGCGTCGCAGCTCGGCCTCGTATTCCGCGTCGGTGTAGACGCGGACGGCGAATTTACGGGAGTCGGCGTAGTTGCCGGGGTTGACCCGCACTTTCTCCACGTGCTCGGCGGCTTCGAGCGCGGCCTCGGGCGAGAAGTGGATGTCGGCGACCAGCGGCACGTCGACGCCTCTTGCCCGGAGGCTGTGCCGGATATCCCGCAGGTTGCGCGCCTCCCTGGTCGTCTGGGCGGTGATGCGCACGATCTCGCATCCCGCTCGGACCATGCGCTCGACCTGAGCGACGGTCGCCGCGGTGTCCAGGGTCGAGGTGGTGGTCATCGATTGAACCCGGATCGGGTTGTCACCGCCGACGGCGACCTTTCCCACCATGACGACGTGGGTCGACCGCCGCGCGCGCGAGAAGGCCGATCGCAGGTAGGATAGCGACGAAGTCGCAGGCTGGTTGCTTTCTGCAGACGTCAGAGTCATCGTTGCGATACCCTATTCTCCAGGTGGACGCGCCGGTGCGCTATAACTCTATCATAACCGGTCTGACACGCGTCTCGCACGGCGGATCGGCCATCCGCCAGGACCGCATCCGGGCGAGGCGCGGCCCGTTTAGCCGACCACCTTCAACAGATCGAACACCAGGCCGGCCGCGTCGATCAGCCGGTTGACCTGGGTCTGCTGGCGCTGGTTCTGAACGCGAAGGAGCGACCAGGAGATCTCGACCGGATTCGGATCGTCGCCGACGTAATGGTCCACCCGCTCGATGATGATGTGGGGGAACTTGGTCGGGAAAGCCTGCACCTCCACGATGCTACCGTCTGGCGCGACCGACTGCGACACCGGACCGCTGCTCTCGTCGGAACGAATGAAATCGAGCGTCTGGCAGACAAGCTCCTCGACGACCGGCGGGCGCAACCGGGCGCGCGGCAAGTCGGCGGGGGTGGCCATCACTCCGAGGCGGCCGGGCTCAGCCGGGTAACGGCGCAGCACTTCCAGCCGGTTGCGCTTGGCTTCCAGCACGTCCTGCAGGCGGGACTGGAGGACCCGTGAGAACCAGCGCTCCGTGTCGTTATAATCGCGTCGCGGGCGGGGGGCCATCAGAGGATTCAACGATCGCTCGGGAGTGTGTTCGGCGGCCACGGTCTGGTTACCTCCATGAAGCCGGATCAGCCCGCCCAAAGCGGGTCCAGACGGGTTGAACCCCTCTTCTCGCTTCGACGAGCCCCTGAATTCATTCTACGCCTCCCCGGTTATCGCGCGTTGAGGCGTCGGTGAACGTCGGGTGAATCATCACCGCATCGTTTATAATGGTCGGGCACTTTCGATACCGCCTGGGTGGTTCTCCATGATTGTCGCGCTCGCCGGTGGCGTTGGCGGGGCCAAGCTCGCCGATGGCCTTTACCGCGTCCTGCCCCCTCGTCAGCTCACCGTCATCGTCAACACGGCGGATGACTTCGATATTTTCGGTCTGCGGGTGTGCCCCGACGCGGATACCGTCACCTACACGCTGGCCGGCGTCGCGAATCCGGCGACCGGCTGGGGCATCGCCGACGACACGTTCGAAACGTTGCGCATGCTGGGCCGGTACGGGCGCGACGTCTGGTTTCAGATTGGCGACCGCGACTTCGCGACCCACATCGCCCGGACCGAGCGGCTGCGCTCCGGCGCGTCGTTGACCGCGGTCACCGCCGAGCTGGTGACGGCGCTCGGCGTCACCGCCGACATCCTGCCCATGTGCGACGAGCCGGTGGCAACGCAAGTGATGACGCCGTCCGGGCCGCTCGAGTTCCAGGAGTATTTCGTCCATCGACACCAATCGGATACGGTGACCGGCATCATCTTTCGGGGCATCGACCAGGCTCGGCCGACCGGCGCCGCCCTCGGCGCCCTGAGGGAGGCGACCGCGGTCATCTTCTGTCCGTCCAACCCGGTCGTCAGCGTTGGACCGATCCTCGCCGTGCCTGGCCTACGTGAGCGGGTCGCGCGCCATCCCGGCCCACGGGTCGCGGTCAGCCCGATCGTCGGCGGACGCGCCCTGCGTGGACCGGCCGACCGGATGCTCGAGAGTCTCGGCCACGAGGTATCGGCCTACGGGGTCGCCGCGCTTTACCGTGGTCTGGTCGACGGGATGGTCATCGACGAGATCGACGCCAGCCTCGCGCCGCGAATCGAGGCGCTTGGCATGAAAGTGCTGATCGCACCCACGGTCATGACGGACTCCAACGATCGGTCGTCTCTCGCGACCCGAGTTCTCGAGTTTTGCGAGCGTATCGGCCAGGCACGTTGACCACCGATCAGGACCGCCGGCCGGCCGTCGCGGTGATCCCGGTCAAAGATCTGGGGACCGCGAAGAGCCGTTTGGCGGATCGTTTGAGCTCGACCGAGCGAGCGGATCTGGTTCTTGGTCTGCTCGATCGCGTGCTCGCGGCGGTGAGCGGATCGACGCTGGTCGACCGCTGGGTGGTCGTCAGCCCGGATCCGGTCGTTCGCGCCCGGGCCGTCGCGAGGGGAGCGGTGGCGATCGAGGACGGCCGCGAAGGAAACGGACAGAACGCGGCGCTCGAGCACGCGCGCTCGGTCGCCCGGCGCTGGCGGCCGGCGGCGTTGCTGGTGCTTTCGGGCGACCTGCCGCTGGTGACGGCGAAAGACGTCGACGAGATCGGCCGGCTCGGAATCGCGGAGGGAAGCGTCGTGCTCGCGCCCGACCGCCACGGGATCGGGACGAACGCGCTCTGCCTGCGCCCGCCGGACCTGTTGCCGTTCCGCTTCGGCGCCGACAGCTTTCGCCTTCACGCCGCCGAGGCCGCGGCGCGCGGCCTTCGGGTGAGCGTCTATCGCGGTCTTGGAACAGCTTACGATCTCGACCGACCCGACGACGTCGACCTCATCGAGAGCCTCGACGCGACGTTTCGGATCGCCGATCTTCACGTCTGAGAGGAGAGACAATTGGCTCGGAAAACCTCGCGGGTCACCTGGAGTGGCCCGCTCCTGGTCGCCTTCGGGGCGATGCTCTGGGGGGCGGATGGGGTGCTGCGCGTCCCGCTGACCAAGTCGCTGGCCGCGCCGGCGATCGTGCTCGACGAGCACATCCTGCTCGCGTTCTACGCGGTGCCGGCCCTGCTGCTGAGCGTCGCGGCGCTTCGTAAGCTGCGCGCGACCGAATGGCTGGCCCTGGTCGGGATCTCCTGGGGCGGATCCGCCCTGGCGACCGTTCTCTTCACGATGGCTTTCTCAACCGGCAACCCCACGACGGTGATCTTGCTCCAGAAAGTCCAGCCGTTGTTCGCCATCGTGCTCGCGCGGCTGCTGCTGGGCGAGCCATTCAGTCGTCGCTACTGGCCGTGGTTCGTCCTGGCGATGGTCGGCGCCTATCTGGTCTCGTTCGGCACACTGGAGCCGTTCTGGGAGCTGGGGCAGGCGAAGGCGATCACCGCCGTGCTGGCGCTCGGCGCAGCCGCGCTCTGGGGAAGCGCGACGGTGTTCGGGCGGTTCGTCCTCGCCGACTTACCGTTTCCCACGGTGACCGGCGCGCGGTTCCTGCTGGCGCTTCCCTTCCTGTTCGTGCTGGCGCTCCCGAACGGGAACGTCGCCAACGCCGTCGCCGGCCTGCAGGCCTCGACGCTGAATCTCGTCCTGCTCGCCCTGATTCCGGGACTGATCTCGCTGCTGGTGTATTACCGTGGCCTGACCACCACCCGGGCGTCGATCGCAACGCTGGCCGAGCTCGCGTTCCCGGCGACGGCCATCGTCCTGAACTGGTTCTTCCTGCACCAGGGCGTGACGACGATCGAGCTCGCCGGATTCGTGATGGTCTGGTGCGCGATCACCGCCCTCGATCGGGTCGTGGCGCCGTCGCCGGAGCCGGCCGGAGCGCCCGCGGCGGCCACCGCGTAAGACTGCTCTAATCCAGCTCGCCGTCCGCCAGGCCGACCGGCAGGGTCCTGGGCGGCGTGAAGTCGCTGGTGATCGTGACGTGCCGACCCTCCGCCGAGGCATCGTGGAAAGCGTGCATCACGTCCAGGACGTGGTAGGCGAGGTCGCCGCTCGCCCGATGCGGGCGGTTCAGCCGGATCGCCCGGGCCATGTCGGCCAGACCCAGCCCTCGGCTGTTCGTCTCGTAGGAGTGGGCGAGCGGAACGTCGGTCCACTCGTTCGCCCCCGGCTTGCGCAGACGAACCGGACCGCCGAAAAAGTTGGGATCGGGCACCGAGAGCGAGGCGGTCTCGCCGTAGATCTCGATCCGCGGAAGCTCGGTCGGCCAGACGTCGGTCGACGTGATGATGGTGCTCACC
>JAJPKB010000215.1 GCA_021323915.1 Chloroflexota bacterium
CATCTGACCAGCTGAGAGGTTACGACGTGATCGAGATCACCCCGGGTCATCGCGACGAGATCGTCGCCCACGCGCGCGAAGATAGCCCGAACGAGTGCTGTGGCTTGCTGTTCGGGAAGGGAAATCGCGCCGAGCGACTGCTCCGGATGGAGAACATCGAGCACAGCCCGCTGAACTACCGGGTCGACAGCCAGAAACTGCTCGAAGCGTTTCAGGCGATGGATGAGATCGGCCTCGACCTCGTCGGAATCTACCATTCGCACACCCATTCGCCGGCCGAGCCGTCACGCACCGATATCTCGCTCGCCGGTTATCCCGATGCGCACTACCTGATCGTCTCGCTCGCCAATCCCGACGAGCCCGTCCTTCGCGCGTTCCTGATCGATCGCGGAATCGTCTCGGAGCAGCCGATCAAGATCGTGGCTCCGCCGCCCGCACCGGTGGCGACCGAGCCGGGCGCGCGGCATTCGTGAGAAGGGAGGCTCCGGCACGCTAAAAGTCTCGACGCGCACTGACTACGGGATCCGGGCGATGCTCGAGCTCGCCAGGCATTACGGCGAGGGCCCGGTCCAGAGTCACGACATCGCGACAAGTCAGGACATCCCCGAGCCTTATCTGAATCAACTTTTGACCCAGCTGCGCAAGGCCGGCTTGATCGCCAGCCGGCGCGGTCCGGGCGGAGGACATTCGCTCGCCCGCCCGGCCAGCGAGATGACGGTGGCGGAGCTGATCACGGCGCTTGAGGGTTCGCTCTGGCCGACCGAAGACGGGTCGGATCAGCGACGGATGCCCTGCCAAGCGCTGCACGAGCTGCTTCAGGAGCTGTACCAGCAGACCGAGCAGGTGCTGCGATCGTGTACCCTGGCGGATCTGCTGGAGCGCGAGCGCCGACGAGCGTTTGTTTATCACATTTAGCGAGTTTGATGGGAGGCGTCACCAATGCCCGGCC
Source organism: Chloroflexota bacterium (assembly GCA_021323915.1). Lineage (GTDB taxonomy): Bacteria > Chloroflexota > UBA6077 > FW602-bin22 > CADDYW01 > JAJPKB01. The sequence continues at coordinate 950 of JAJPKB010000215.1, forward strand.
AAGTCCAAGTGTTCACCGAGGAGCAGGTCCGGCGGTATCATCGCCATTTGATCATGCCGCAAGTCGGCAGTCGCGGGCAGAAGAAGCTGTTGAACGCGCGAGTCCTCCTGCTTGGCGCCGGCGGTCTGGGGTCGCCGGCCGCGCTCTACCTGGCCGCGGCGGGCGTGGGCACGATCGGGATCGTCGACTTCGACACCGTCGATCTGTCGAACCTCCAGCGCCAGGTCCTCCACCGCACCGATTCGGTGGGCCGACTCAAGGTTGATTCCGCCGCGGATACGCTGCTTGGGATCAATCCGGGGATCAACGTGGTCAAGCACCCGGTCGCGCTGCACTCGGAGAACGCGTTCGAGATCCTCAGCGACTACGACATCATCGTGGACGGGACCGATAATTTTCCGACTCGGTATCTGGTGAACGACGCGGCGGTGATGACCGGCAAAACGGTCGTCCACGGCAGCATCTTCCAGTTCGACGGCCAGGTGACGGTTTTCAAGCCCGGCGCCGGTCCGTGCTACCGCTGCCTGTTTCCGTCGCCGCCGCCCCCGGGCGCGGTTCCGAACTGCGCCGAGGCCGGCGTTCTGGGCGTCCTGCCCGGCATCGTCGGCTGCATCGAGGCGGTCGAGGCGATGAAGCTGATCCTCGGCGAGGGCGATCCGCTGATCGGCCGTCTCTTGATGTTCGACGCGCTGGCGATGGAGTTCTCCGAGGTCAAGATCCGGCGAGATCCGAACTGCCCGGTCTGCGGCGACAAGCCGACGATTCACGAGCTGATCGACTACGAGCAGTTCTGCGGGCTGCCGTCCCTGAGCACCAATGGGGCGCACTGATCGGCGTGGCGAAGCCGAACGGCATCGATTCGTCAGCGGCCTGACGCCCGGCGAGGGCGGCCGGTGAGCCGCCCTGCCGCGATTCGCGTCGGCCTCTGTACCGATCAGAACCTTCCGTACCCGACGATGGTCGATCACTGGCGTCTGTTCGAGCGCCTCGGCTTCGACAGCGTCTGGTTGTGCGACCACTTCATCCAGCCGAGTCATCCGGATGGGCCGTATTTCGAAGGCTGGACCCTCCTCGGGGCGCTGGCATCGGTGACCTCGCGGATTCGGGTCGGCGTGCTGGTCAGCAGTAACACCTTCCGGCATCCGGCGCTGCTCGCGAAACAGGCGGCGACCGTCGACCACGTCAGCGGCGGCCGTCTGGAGCTTGGCATCGGGGCCGGCTGGTACGTGCCGGAACACCGGGCGTTCGGGATCGACTTTCCGGAGCCGGCCGAGCTGGTCGGGCGCTTCGGCGAGGCGGTCGAGGTGATCGACCTGCTGCTCCGCCAGGACCTGACCAGCTATGACGGACGCTACTATCATCTGACCGACGCGCCGTTTCGACCCGGACCGGTCCAGCGGCCGCGCCCTCCCTTCACCCTTGGCGCGCACCGTCGCCACATGCTTCGGATCGTGGCGAAGCACGCCGATACCTGGAACTCCTTCGGAACGCCAGCCGAGCTGAAGGAGCGCGGCGAGATCCTCGACGAATGCTGCCGCGAGATCGGCCGTGACCCGGCGAGCATCCGCCGCTCGCTGTATGGCTGGGCCAGCATGATGCCGAGCGATCCCTGGGCGTCGCCGGCGGCCTTTCTCGAGATGGTGGAGCGCTACCGCGAGGTCGGCGTGACCGAGTTCATCATCGACGCGCCGCCGCCCGAGCAGTTCCCCGCCCTGGAAAAGGTGGCGGCCGACGTGCTGCCGGCGCATCGCGGTTGATTGTTGCCAACCCGCGAGAAAAGCCGTGCCGCCATGGTGTTACCGGTTTCGCTTCAGACGGCACCGCCGGCTGTCAAACGCCGCGTTCCTGCCACGGCGGCGACGATGGCGGCTATCGCGCTCGGAAGCAGGAAGATGCCGATGCTTAAGATCGCCAGAGCGGTCATGACGATGAGCCCCACCGACGA
>JAJPKB010000389.1 GCA_021323915.1 Chloroflexota bacterium
CGCGGCGCATCACCGCGATCCGGTCGCTGATCTCCAGCAGCAACGGCAGGTCGTGGGTGATGAAGATGACCGCGAAGCCCAGCTCGTCGCGCAGCCGGGCGATCTCCTTGAGGATCTCCCGCTGCACCACCACGTCCAGGGCCGTGGTCGGCTCGTCGGCGAGGATCAGCCGCGGCGAGAGGATCGTCGCCAGCGCGATCGTCACCCGTTGGCGCATGCCCCCGGAGAGCTGGTGGGGAAACGCGCTCAAAACGCTCTCCGGCAGACCCAGGCTGCCGAGATAGTCGCGGACGACGCCGTCGATCGCCCGCGTCCCGAGCCGGCGGTGCGCCTGGATGAAGTCGTGGAACGTGTCGCGGACGCGACGCACCGGGTTAAGCACGTGCATCGAGCCCTGGGGGATGTACGAGACCACCTGCCACTGCAGCCCCCGGCGCTCGTGCTCCGACAGCGACGGCACGTCCACCATCCGGCCGTCGATGCAGTAGGTGACCGACCCGCCGACGATGGCGAGCGGCGGCGTCACCGTGCCGAGGAGCGCCTTCATCAAGGTCGACTTTCCGCAGCCGGACTCCCCGGCAATGCCGAAGACCTCGTTCTCGCGGATGCCGAGGGAGACGCCGTCGACGGCGCGGACCGTTCGCTCGACGCCGTAGGCGTTCGTCACGTAGTAGGCGCGAAGATCCTTCACCTCGGCGAGGATGGTCATCCGGCTGCACCCCCTCGCGCGGCGAGATTTTTCAGGCGGGTGCGCGGGTCGAGATAATCGCTGATCCCGATGGAGAGCTGATAGAAGCCGACGACCAGCAGGATTGCCGCCGCGACCGGCGCGACCAGCCACCAGAGCTTGTGCGTCAGCAAGACCTGGTAGTAGGTGGACCAGTAGATCATCGTCCCGAGGGTGGCCGCCTGCATGTCCCCCAGCCCCAGGATCGAGAGCGTCACCTCCATCCCGATCGCCCAGAGGAAGCCGCTCACCGCGTCGGCGAGAAGGAATGGTATCACGAAAGGCAGGTGCTCGCGCAGGATGATCTTCAGCGTCCCCATGCCGGAGAAGACCGCTGTCTGGGTGAACTCTTCCTCGCGCAGGCTCTGCAGCTGCGCGCGGTAGCGCTTCGACGGCCAGGCCCAGTCGAGGACGCCGAGCAGCAGCGCCAGCCCGGCCAGGCTGAGGGTGCCTTTCATGATGAAGGCGATCAGCATGAGGAGCGGCAGGCGCGGAATCACGATGAACGAGTCCGCGACCGACGAGATCAGGCGGTCGAGCGTTCCCCCGGTGTAGCCGGCCAGTGACCCGAGCAGCACGCCGATCGATCGCCCGATCAGCACTGCCAGGCCGGCGATAAAGAGAGAATTTCGCACCGCGAAGGTCGTCAACCAGAAGACATCCTGGCCCAGCGTCGTCGTCCCGAACGGGTAGGCGAGGGACGGCGCGATGTCGGTCGGCACCACCTGGCGGTCCTCTGGAGCATACGGCGAGACCAGCGAGAGCGCGGCCAGGACGAGCAGGATCAGCAGAATGACCGCGCCCGACCGGAAGGACGGCATGTAGCGCAGCAGATCGGCGACGAGGCGGGCCGTGGCGCGGTAGCGCTGAGTAAGGGTGCTCACACGTCCTCTCCTTCGGATTCTACCGGTGCTGAACCCGCGGATCGAACAGCGGGTACGAGAGATCGATCAAAAGCGCGGCCGTCGCGACGCCGATGATCGAGAAGAGCGTGATTCCCAGGATAAGATTGTAATCGGCCTGGAGAATGGCGGTGTAGAGCCGATAGCCCAGGCCAGGATAGGAGAACACGACCTCGGTGATCAGCGCCCCCTCGAAGAGGCTGCCGAGCGACAGCGCCAGGTCGGTGACCTGGGGGAGCAGCGTATTGCGCATGACGTACTGGAAGATAATCGTGGGCCGCGACAGGCCCGCGATCTCGGCGTAGCTGACGTAGTCGCTGGACTTGACCGTGCCGGCCAGCGCCCGCGCCAGGATGAAGCGGAAGGCGGTGCCGAGCAGGACCAGCGAGAGCGCTGGCAGCAGGGCGTGCTGGACGATGCTCAGCAGGTAAGGCAGGCTGAGCGACGGTGTGCCGGCGGCGCCGCCGCCCAATGGAAGGATCGGCAGGTAGTAGGCGAAGACGATGACCAGCAGCAGCGCCAGGATGAAGTATGGAATCGGGTAGACCGTGACCAGGCCGTTGGCGAGCAGGTTGGACCAGAGGCGGTTCGGGTAGTAGGCGGCGAGTGTCCCGAGGATGAGGCCCAGAAACCACGAGATGATCGTGCTGATGCCGAGGAGGCCGGCGGTCCAGGGCAGCGCGGTGAGAATGACCGTGGTCACCGGCGTGGGGAAGGCGCTCAGCGACGGCCCCATGTCACCACGCAGCAGGCGTTCCCAGAAACGAACGTACTGCTGCGCCGGCGTTCCCTGGAGCCCGTACATGTCCTCGATGGCCTGCTTGAACTGCGCGATCGCCCGCGGATCGGTGAACGAGGTGCTGGAGACGGTCTGCAGGGTCTCCTCAACCGGGTTGATCGGGAGCAAGCGGGGAATGATGAACGTCACCGTCACCCCGACGACGATGACGACGAACCACTGCAGGAGCCGTGGCAAAGCGTAGGACCTCAGGAATCCCACCGATCACCTCTCCTCTTCTGGTCAGCTGGAAGCGGGCTCGGGCTGCCCCGAGCCCGCCGCCGGCTTTCACTTCTTGGCCGGCTCCAGCCCCTGCAGCGTGAAGCGCGCGTGCATGAACCAGTACTCCGGGCTGCTCCAGGGGTTATCGCTCGTCGGCCAGCCCGACCAGTACGCCTGGTTGACGGTGATGAACTTCTTGAAGCTCACCGTCGTCAGGGTGAGCATGTTCTCCACCCACAGCTGGACGGCCTGGCGACCGAGATCGAGCGCCTTGGAATCGTCCGGCAGCAGCTGCCCCAGCTGGTCGATGACCGGATCGAGCGCGGGCAGCTTGAAGCGGATGATGTTGTTGCTGCCCTGGGTCGCGGTGGACTTGCCGGTGGGCGTGTAGAACCGCGAGTGATAGGGGAAGAGACCGGGCCACAGGTCGGAGTTGGCGTAGGAGAGGAGCGAGCCCCAGGTGGACGTGCAGACGAAATCGCCGGTGTACTGCCGGTTGTAGAACGGGTTGCGCTCCATGCCCTGGACCTGGACGTCGATACCGAACTTCTTCCATTGGTCCTGGGCGCCGATCGCCAGGCGGTAGGCGTCGACCTCGTCGGGCGCGGCGATGATCGAGATCGTCCAGGGCTTGCCGTCCGGCAGGTGCCACTTGCCCTGGGAGTCCTTCTTGAAGCCGTTCTTGGTCAGCAGCTTCTCGGACACGTCCGGCGCGTACTTCCACCAGCCCATCCCGAAAAGGTTGCGCAGCCCCTCGGCGTCACTGGGAACACTGTACTTCTGCTTCGTCGCCCAATCGGCGATCCGGTTCGGCACGGTAGGGTCGTAGACCTGGAACTTCTCGCCGTTGCCGACGTCGATTGTCAGCTCCTTGAGCCACGACTCGAGGGGAATGTGGTAGAGCTTCATCGCGGCGGTCGTCGCCGGGACCGGAATCGGCGTGACGCGCGTCACGCCGCCCTCGTACTGCGTCTGGAGGGCGACCATATCCAGCGCCAGGGCGAGCGCCCAGCGGACGTCCTTGTTGTCGTACGGGGGATTCGCCTGGTTGAAGCCGAAGTAGCGGGTGTTCAGCTCGTTCGGGTAAGCCCAGGGGAAGTCCTTGTACCAGGAGCGCGCGGTCGGCGTGCTCTCGAGCAGCGCCTTGAACGCCTCGAAGTTCACGTCCATGAAGCCGTCTTCCTGGTCACGGGCCACCGCGATGACGTCCTTGGTGTCGCTCCCCTGGAAGCTGGTCATGATGTAGTCGGGGCCGGGCTTGCCGACCAGCATGCCGGGCGTCGTCTTCTGCCAATCGTCGCGCCGCTTGTACAGCTCCCAGAAGCCGTTGGGATCGGCCTGCTGAAAGACGTAGGCGCCGAGCGAGACCGGCGGGAAGAAGGCGAAGGTCTTGAGGTCGGTGGCCTTCTCCCAGACGTGCTTGGCCATCATGTAAACGGCGTTGTAGTTGGCGGTGAAATAGTAGTGGAAGCGGGGGTTCGACTGCTTGAGGGTGAAGACGACGGCGTCCTCGGCCGTCTTCGCGACGTCCTTCACCCAGAGGTTCATCTGGCTCGACCAGGACAGGAAGGGATTCGCCTTCACCGTGTTGACGGTGAAGACGAGGTCGTCCGGGCTGAACTCCTGGCCGTCGCTCCACATCACGCCGGTTCGCAGCTTCACCGTCATCTGGGTGAAGTCCGAATTGTAGGACGGCTTATCGGTGGCGAGCGAGTTGATCCACTTGCCGGTCTCCTGGTCGATGTACCACAGCGTGTCAAAGATCAGGCCCTGCCGGGTGGGGTTCGGCGGTCCACCGGGCAGGAAGAGGTTGAAGTTGTTCACGACGCTGTAGCGAAAGATTTGGCCCAGGACGAAGACCTGGTTGCGCGGCACGTTCACCGGTAGCCCGGACGAGCCGCCGCCGAGGAGTCCGCTTGGCGCGGGCTGAGAAGCCGGAGCCGGCACCGCCGTCGCCGTGGGGGCAGCGGGCGCCGCGGTGGGCGCGCTGGGCGCGGTCGTTGCCTGCGCCGGTGGCCTGGTCGGCTGCGTCGCGGCCGGCACGCTGGTCGCCGGCGCCGCCGGAGCGCCACCGCAGGCCGCGAGGAGAACTCCCGCGGCACCCAGGCCCAGTCCTTCCAGGAAGCGACGACGGTTCGCGAGAAAATCAGTCTTGCGGAACACTCCCATACCTCCTGTTAACACGCGAAACGAAGTGCGTAAGGCGCGAGAAGTAAAGCGTGAAGCGCCATTCGGACGTCCGCGGGGTGGCCAAGCTGACCATCCGAGCTATCGTCGTGCGCCTGACGCGTCACGTCTCACGTTGCACGTTTCCTGGCGGCGGTTTCTTCGCCCACGACCTCCTCGGCGATCGAATCTGGTGGTGTCTGCGCCCGGGCAGACAATCGCTCGCAAATCTCGCGGCCGGCCCGGAGATGTTCGACCATCGCCCGCGCGGCGCCGGGACCATCTTGCTTCGCCACGCAGGCGAAGATCGAAGCGTGGCCACGGCGGGTTCGCTCGGCGGTATCGGGCAGGCGCTGGGACAGCACGAAATAGTGATGGAGGGGATCCATGATCGCCTCGAGCAGCGGGAGAAACAGCGGATTGTGGGTCGCCCGAGCCAGCGATCGGTGGAAGCGGCTATCGCACTCGACCTGATTCTCGACCGAGGGATCCTCGCGTGATTGGGCGAGCAGCCGATCGAGCTCGGCGAGGTCGTCGTTGGTCCGGCGCAGCGCGGCGAGGCTAGCCATGCCGACCTCGAAGGTCTGACGCACCTCGAAGAGGTTGGGCAGCGTTTGCTCGCTGCCGAGCACCGCGAGCAGATCGGAGTCGACGAGCCGCCAGTTGCCGCGCGGCGAGACGAAGCATCCCCGGCCGTGCGCGACCTGGACCAGGCCCCGCGCGACCAGGCCCGCGATTGCCTCGCGGGCGCTGTGGGTGCTGACCCCGTAGCGTTTGGACAGCGCCGCCACCGACGGAAGGGCACTGCCCGGCTCCAGCTTGCCGGCGGCGATCAGCGTGAACAGCTGACGGAAGATCTGATCCGAGAGTCGGTGTCTGGTGAGCTGCGTTGCCTGGTCATCGGGATCGACGCGCATAAATCCTCGCGTGCTAGGATACACTCGGTTTCGATCAGATATACCGTTACGCACTCATGTCATGAGTGTTGGATACGCGCATAGGATAAACACACGTTCCTTCCGGTGTCAATACCGTGCTGGACAGCCGGCCGTCGCCCACGTACACTCCTCCGGGACGAGGAGGTCGACGCGATGACCCGCGCCCGTTTGCGTGACCTTGGCATCAGCGTGGGGCTGCTTCCCACCGGTCGCTGGAACGCGATCACCGACGTTCCCGGGGTGACGGTCGGCCACGCGACGCTGATCGAGGGGAGTGGACCGCACCTGCCCGGTCA
>JAJPKB010000295.1 GCA_021323915.1 Chloroflexota bacterium
ACCGAGGCGATCTGGGATCACTTGCCCAACCGAACGACGATGCTGATCAGCGCTCCCTGGCCCGCGGCCGGGTCGACGGACGACGAGGCAGAGCGCGCGCTGGATCTGGTTATCGAAGTCGTCCGCTCGATCCGCAACGCGCGCGCCGAGTTCCGGGTCGACGTGAACCGACGAATACCGGCCATCGTCGCGGCGGGACTTCAGCTCGACCGCCTGACTCCAGAGCAGTCAACCGTCGAGGCCCTGGCGCGCGTTCGGCCGCTGACAGTCGTCGATTCGCTCGAACACCCGCCGACGACTGCTCTTCACCTCCTGGTAGGAGGGGTGACGGTTTACCTGCCCCTCGCCGATATGGTCGATTTGAAGGCCGAACGGCAGCGAGCGACGTCCGAGCTCACCCGTTTGCGCGGTCAGATCGAGACGCTGGATCGCCGGCTGACGGAACCAGGCTTTACCAGCAAGGCACCGCCGGCGGTGATTCAAAAGGAGCGTGAGCGGCGCGAGGCGCTGGCGCAGCAAGTGTCCAAGATCGAAGAGAGACTGGCGGCGTTGAGCTAACCCGAGTAGAATGATGACGGCGCTAATCTCGCGCGCGATGCTATCGCATCGGGGAGTAGAAGTCACCAATGCCATCTGAACGCCACGATTTCGACGTCGTAGCGCGTCTGGATACCGATGCGGTCGGCACCCCAGGGAACCGACGGTTTCGGTTGATCGTTCAGAACGAGAATGAGACGGCGTTTCTCTGGTTGGAAAAGGAACAGCTTCAGGCGCTCGGACTGGCCGTGGATCAGCTGCTCACCAAGGTTCGCGTTCTCTGGTCGAGCCGCGACCCCCAAGTTCCGCCGCCGACCCCCGGCAAGCCTTTCGACGGCGAGGCGTCGGTCGAGATGCACGTTGGTCGGCTCGGGCTCGGCTTCGACGAAGCTTCGAAACTCTTCGTGATGATCGCCCACGATGTCGAGTCCGATCCCGACGATCCGCCGACGTTCCGCTGCCTCTGCTCGCGCAGTCAGCTTTCCCGACTTAGCGAGTCCATCAACATGGTCACGGCAGCGGGGCGTCCGCGATGCCCGATTTGCGGATCGCCGCTCGGGAACGGGCCCCACTTTTGTCCCGGATCCAACGGCCACGTTCACGGGGGCTGATCTTCAAAATTGCCCGACCGGCCACCGTTCGCTAGAATATTGGAGTGATCGGTACGCGCCGGGAGGACTTCGGACGTGCTCAAGGCCTACTCGGATGCACGCAATCGCTGCTACCTGCATCCACACCGCCCCGCCGAGCAAAAGTGCGACCGCTGCAAGACTGGACTGTGCGAAGAGTGCGTCCACGAGTTCCAGGGGCAGCAACTCTGTGAGCGGTGCGTTGAAGAGCTGGACTTCATCGAAGCCTCGAAGCCGACGCTCGCTGATCGCGTTCGGGGATTCTTCCATTCGCTGCGCAACACCGTTATCGCCATCGCGGTGATCGGGGTAATCTGCGGAGGCCTGTTTTACGCTTTTCGCGGGTTGATGAACCAGCCGATCACGCCGGAGCAGATGGCGCGCTTCCGCTACGCCGCGGCGGGGAGCTTTCAAACGCCGGACGGGATCAACGTCAATAGCACCGTACTCGGCGCCTCGCTGGTCTCGTACTCGAGTCAGCGTAAGGGCTTCGAGGCATTTCACCTGATCAACGAATACGCCGGGCCGGATTACCCGGGCTGGCGGTCGGAAGACGCGACGTTTCCTCAAGACGTCGTCGTCGAGGAGCAGAACGTCAGCGGCGTATCCAAGGTCATCTTGACCGAGCAGCCGACCGAGCCAGAAGATACCTGGGCGAAAGATTTCGAGATCCAGGCTTCGACCCAGGGTCCAGACCGCGGGTTCGTCACCGTCGGCCGCTGGCAGCTTCAGCAGATCAGCGGACCTCAGAAGTTCACCTTCGCCGCGACGCAGTCAAAATGGCTGCGGCTGCGAATCCTTTCTAACTACGGGAGCAGTCAGTACACTTCCCTGGCCGAGTTCGACGCGTACGTCGTGCCCGCCAATCCGCTAGGGCCCGGCCGCACGGCCGTTGCCGGAACCCCATCGCCCTGAGCGCGCGCGTTCGTACCTTTCAGACGCTCGGTCCCACCGCGATGACGTTGTGCGACGGCGCGTACACGCTACGAAGGGTCAGATTGCGGATGCTCCCGCCGCCTTCGTCCACCGTCCGGTGAACCGTGACGGTGAATCCGTCCTCGGCGGCCTCGGTGTAGATCTTTTCGCCAGGCGGAAGGTTGGGATCCGGTTCGATTCGGAGCTGACGATCGGTCTTCACGACGTTGGTAACGACCGGAGGATCGACGTGCACGGTCCAGGTCGGCGCGACACCATAAATGGAGAAGTAGACGCGATCTCCGTCGGTCGACGATTGAATCAGGAGGGGATTCGCGGTCGTGTTCTTGAACTGGAAGTCGAGCCCGGACGAATCGTCGACGGTGTCGTCCAGCCCGGGGTAGCCGTGAGACGCGTAGTGGGCAATCCAGTAGGCGTGCCAGTGCCGCTCCTCGATCTCGTAACCCGCCCAGAATATCGGCTGAAACAGCGTTGTCGAGACCTGACAGATGCCGCCGCCGACCGACGGGACCGTCTTCACACCACCATTCGCCTGGGCGACGATGCCGTATCCCACCTGGAATCCACGGTCGAGAGTCTGAGGGCCCAGCTCGCGATTAAAAGAAAAGACCTGGCCAGGCGCGACGACGACCCCGTTGAGCATCGAGGTCGCGAGCTCGACGTTGTGGCGTCGAGGTGGTATCGATCCGGCGTATGACGTTGAGTTCTGGGCAACCAATTGAAGCCCGCTGAGCGCGCTGGCATCCCCCGCCCCGAACGCTGGCGGCACCGATGCGACCGGAAGCGTCACCGTCCGATCGTCGCTCGCGGCCGCTTGTTGGATCATCTCGGCCAGCGCCGCCTGATCCAGCTGATAGCCGGTCACACCATCGCGGATCAATGCCACCTGACCGCCATTCCGCCGAAAACGGGCGTTGGACGGGGGTCGATCGATGTCGCGGGCGAGGCTCGCTACGTAGGAAGCGAGCTTCGCGGGATCCAGGTGAGGGGTACGCTCCGTCGACGCGAGGCTACTGCCCGACAGCAGCAGCATCGACCGAAGCGTCGAAACGTCGAGGGTCCAGTTCTGACTGTTCGGTCCGTTCAATACGATCGGTGCCTTGATCAGCTGGTTGCCAATCGCGAGTGCCGACGACAGATTCGCCTCAACCACCACCGGCGGTGACTCGTGGACGACCGGCACTACCGAGCGGTCTTCCGACGTCAGAGCGGCGCGAATTCTCGTGAGGGTTGCCTGCCGATCCATCGCCCGCGCGCTTCGGGAGGGAGCGATCGAAACTTCACCGTCTTGTAGGACCAGTCGCGCATCTTCGGCCGGTCGATCGATCGTCGCGGCAATTTCAGCCAGAAATCCGTCGAGCGCTGAAGGTTCCAGGTCCAGCCGCGTCAACGAGCCGCTTCCGTCGGGGCGGGGCAGAACGAGGGCCGAGCGGATGCGTTCCTTGTCCAACGTCCAGGTGTGGCCGTCGTATCTTACCGAGATCGGACCGCTCAGTGCGATCGCCGCCTGTCTCCGGGCCTCGGCGAGATCGGCCGCGTGAATCGCGGGAAGAACCGGCGCCGTCGTCAGCGTGACCGTCTCGGTCGAGCCGGATGCCAACGCTGTCTCGATCGCTTTGCGCGCATCCTCGCGATTCAGAACTACCCCGGCGCGATCCGGGACGACCTGCACTGATCCGTCCGCCTCGACCGCGAGACGGGCATCGACCGGTGGGCGCTCGATCGCGTGGGCAATCGGGTCGAGAATGGCAGACCAGTCAACAGTATCCACCCGAACCGTGGCGTCGAGGTCGCGCGGCCGGATCAGCAAAGTGGCCAAAGTCGTCGACTGGTCGAGAGGACCACCGGAGCGTCCCAGGCCGAAGGCCTGCTCAACGAGTCCGGGAACGTCGTAGCGGGCGCCGAGCGCGGATCTCGAGAAGCTCCAGGTTCGGCCATCGACTTCGACGCTGAGGGGACGAGCCATCGGCTCCGACAACGCGACGGCTAGCGCGGCCGACGCCTGGGAGGTCGACATTCCTCCGACCGGCACGCCGTTTACCCGGATACCCGGATAGATTCGATCTCGGTAGACGGCCCGATAGCCCCACGACGCCAGGAAAAGCAACGCGACCAGGGAGGCGGCCAGGAGGACCGCCCAAAACCCCGGTCGCGGGACGCGAACCAGTAACCCGCTAAGATGCCGCTCCGAAAATCCCATCCAGCCCTGTCGAGAAGCTAACGGTCGATAAAGCGCCAGAGGTCTCCGCCGAGCGAGACGGCGAACACCTCGCGGTCATTCACGAAGTCCGGCGAAAGGGTAACCGCGACGATTGACTTCTGGATCAGCCCGTCGCCAATCGACTTCCAACTTAAGCCACCGGTCGCCGACTTGTAGACTCCGTCGCTCGTCGCGGCGAAAAGGATACGATCCTCGGAGTAACCGGGCGACACCGCCAGGGCGACCACCGAGCCGTTGATCGGCGCCACCGGCTCGGCCTTCCAGACGCGACGCCGAGAGAAGCCCTCGGCGGACGTGCTGGGAAGCATCGGTCGGAGAACGGTATTGTGGACCCCGACAAAAAACATGCCGGTTCCGGCGAACGAAGCCGGGATACCAAACGCCACCCATCGATTGTTGCTGCGGTACGTCGTCTGGCAGGAAAGCTTGTCTCCGGATTCATCGCCCCGCCAGATCGCCGCGACGCCGGTCCCCTGCTTCGGGTCGACGTTGTAGGTCCCAACGAAGATCACCCGATCCTTCTCAAAACCCGGCGAGCAGGTAAGTGCAACCATCTCCTCGCTGATTTGCTGACGAATCGGTTGCCAGTGCAGCCCGCCGTCCTCGGAGCGGAGAATCCGATTGTCGCCGGTGGCGGCGAAAACCACGTTATCGATGGGGAATCCCGGCGAAACCGCCAGCAGTCGTACGTCGACCCCGGCGAACTCTTCGCCGACGGGCTCCCACGACTTCCCAGCATTGGCGCTGCGGAAGAGGCCCTCGGCGCAACCGGCGAGGAGCGTTTGATCTTCCACGAACGCGGGTGACACGACCAGCGTCGGAATCTGCAAAGTTGGCAGGCCGAAGTTCACTGGCTCCCAGGACGCGCCGCCATCGCGCGAGCGCTCGATGCCGTTATCCAGGCTCGCGGTGAACATCGTGCGATCGGTCGCGAAACCCGGCGAGGGCCACAGGCCGACGACCAAACGGCCAGCCAGTCCGTCGTTGGACGGATACCAGGTCTGTCCACCCGTCTCCGACCGTAACAAGCCACCCTGGGCCTGCCCGGCGAAGACGATTGCCGAATCGGCCTTCGCTCCCGACATCGCCACCGTCATCACCGACGCTCCGGTCGAGCGGGCCCACTGGTCGCCTCCGTCGGTAGAACGGAACACGCCGTCGCTGGTCGCCGCGAGGAGGGTACGGTCTGTCCCGAACGACTGGGAAAGGGCTAGCCAGTTGACGCTGAGGTCCGTAAGCCCCTCGTTGATCGGCTGCCAACTCGTTCCACCGTTCGTCGATCGGAACACGCCATGAGACTCGGTTCCGGCAAAGATTGTTTTGTCCTTCGCGAAGTCGGGCGAAACGGCGAGCGACTGAATGACGTATTCGGCGTCGCCGATATCGACCGACCGCCACGCCCGGCCGGCGTTCGGGCTTCGGTACAGGCCCGACGTCGTCGCGGCGAATATGGTCTGATCCTGGGCGAAGGCGGGTGACACCGCGATCGCCAGCACCGAAAGATCCAGCAGCCCGAAATTGCTCGGGTTCCAGGTCCTTCCGCCGTTCGTGGATCGCAAAATCCCCGCGCCTTCGGTGCCAGCCAGCGCGATTCCATCCGAATCGAAATTGGGAGAAAGCGCGATGGCAGTGACCGACGAGCCCTGACTCCAGAACTCGACCGGAAACCACTTTTCGCCGGCATCGGCGGAACGGAACAAGCCACCTTGCCGGGTTCCGACCAGGACGGTCCGATCCTTCTCGAACTTCGGCGAGACGGCGATGGCGTCGATAAAGGGGCTATTGAGGCCGCTTCCCGAGGGCGCCCAGTGCAGACCGCCGTCGGTCGAGCGGTAAAGTCCGGCCAGAGTGCCGGCGAAGACGATCTGGTCCTTGTCGAACCGCGGAGATGTCACGATAACCGAAACGGTCCCGCCTGACCGCGGACCAATCAACTGCCAGCGTCCAGCCTCTATCGTCTGAGTCTTTTCGATGGTCTCCATGTATCACCCAGGTTCCAGACTTCCGATTTGGTAGTGTAGATGACCCCCAAAAGGATGTCAACGAACGAGCGACGCTGGGTCACCTTAGCTTGACGACGCCGGGGCCGTCCTTCAGCTTGTCGAGCATCTCGGCGATGGTGCTCCCGCAGGGAGACCGGTACTCGGGAAATAGCTCACCCAACGGCGCCAGGACGAACGCTCGTTCGTGCATCGAGGGATGGGGGACGATCAAACCGCGTCGGCTGATACGTACATCGCCATGAAGCAATAGGTCAAGATCAATCTCCCGCGGTCCCCAGCGA
>JAJPKB010000010.1 GCA_021323915.1 Chloroflexota bacterium
GATCAGCTCGACGAGGAACGACCGCGTCACCATGCCTCCGGCGTCTGAATTGCCCAACATTCTAGTTGAACGAGAGAACGGAAGGCAAACCGTTGACGGGGTAGGTGCACAGACGGGTGGTTTGGGTTGTGAAGCGGGCGGCCGTGCGGGCTTCGTGGGTGCCCGTCGGGCGATCGGTGTTGAGTGACAATTAGAATTGCCTGCGGCGACAACGAGAATTGCCGTTTCAGGTGGTCCCCGCGGAGCCGACCTAGCATGGCCTCCAACGAGGAGGCGCCATGAAGAGCGATGCGGAGGTACGACTGATGAAGCGCGAACGCGCCAAAGGCAAGACCCAGGAACAGGCCGCGGCCCGGGCCGGGATGAGCGTTCGGACGGTCCGCAAGTACGAGCGGGCGAACAAGCTCCCTAGCCAGGTCAAGGCACCCCGCACCTATCGCACCCGGGCCAATCCCTTCGAGGAGGACTGGCCGTGGATTCGCGGCGAGCTCGAGCGCGATCCAGCCTTGCAGGGGACGACCCTGTTTGCCCTGCTCACGGCCCGGCGGCCGGGCCACTATCAAGAAAGCCAGCTACGCACGCTCCAGCGCCAGATTGCCCTCTGGCGCGCTCAGCACGGGCCCGAGCAAGAGGTCATCTTCCCTCAAGTGCACGAGCCGGGGCGGGTGGCCCAGTCCGACTTCACCCACATGACCGACCTGGGGATCACCCTCGCTGGCGTCTCCTTTCCCCACCTGCTCTTCCATCTGGTGTTCACCTACTCCAACGTCGAGGCGATCCACCTCTGCCTCTCCGAGAGCTTCGAGTCGCTGGCCGAGGGGTTGGAGGCGTGCCTCTGGCAACTCGGCGGCGTTCCCCGGGAGCACCGCACCGATCACCTCAGTGCGGCGATTCGGCCCCTCGACGAGGAAGGACGCGCCCAGGCCACGGAGCGGTACGCTGCATTGCTGGCGCACTACGGTCTGATCCCGACGGCCAACAACGCCGGGATCGCCCACGAGAACGGCGACGTCGAGCAGGCGCACCGTCGCTTCAAGGTTGCCGTCGACCAGGCGCTGCGGGTGCGGGGCAGCCGCGACTTCTCGTCCCGCGCCACCTACGTTCGCTTCCTCCAGGATCTGGTCAAGCAGCGCAATCTCACGCGTTCGGTTCGCTGGACTCAGGAGCGCGAGCAGTTGCGCCCCTTGCCGGCGAATCCCTTGGGGTTGTGCCGCGAGCTACGAATGCCGGTGAGCGGCTTCAGCACGATCCAGGTCTTGCGCAACACCTACTCGGTCCCCTCGCGCTTGATCGGCACGACCCTCACCGTCCGGGTCCGCGCCGAGGCGCTCGATCTTTACCAGGCGACCACGTTCCTGCTGACGATTCCGCGCCTGCTCGGCGAGCGCCAGCACCGGATCGACTACCGACACGTCATCTGGTCGCTGGTGCGCAAGCCCGGGGCGTTCGCCCACTACCGGTATCGCGACGACCTCTTCCCGTCCCTCGCCTTCCGCCAGGCCTACGACACTCTGGTCCAGGGCTCCCCGACGCGGGCCGATCGGGACTACGTCCGCCTCCTCCACCTGGCGGCCTCCACCTCCGAAGCCGACGTCGCGGCGGCGCTGGGGCTCCTGCGCGAGCAACGGGCCCTCCCGACCTTCGACGCCGTGCGCGAGCTGATCCGCGCGCCGGGCGTGCCGACGCTCCCGGTCTTGGGCGAGGCCACCCTCGACCTGGGCATCTACGACCAACTCCTCGCCGAGGGAGGTCGCCATGCCTGATCGGCACGCCGAGCTCACGACGATGCTGCGCACGCTGAAGCTGCCGGCGATGGCGACGGCCTTTCCGGACCTCGCCCTCAAGGCGGCCAAGGCCAGCCTGACCCACGAGGCCTTCCTTTACGAACTGGTCCAGGCCGAGTGCGTCCAGCGCGACCACCACCGGATTACCCGCTTGCGGCGCCAGTCCGGCCTGCCCCCGGACAAGACCTTCCAGACCCTCAAGCTCGACCGCTTCTCGCCGGCGATCCGCCAGCAGGTCGAACGCTTGCAAAGCGGGGACTTCGTCAGCGAGGCGATCAACGTCGTCGCGGCCGGAACCCCCGGTGTGGGGAAGAGTCATCTCCTGGCGGCGTTGGGTCACGAGCTGGTCCTGCAGGGCCACCCGGTCTTCTGGACCCCGACGGCGAGCCTGGTCCAGCGGCTCCTGGCGGCCAAGCGCGACCTGCGCCTGCCCCAAGCCCTGGCCCAGTTCGATCGCTTCGCCTGCGTCATCCTCGACGACATCGGCTACGTTCAACACGATCGCGACGAAATGGAGGTGTTATTTACCTTTCTCGCCGAGCGCTACGAGCGGCGCAGCGTGGCCATTTCCACCAACCTGGTCTTCTCCGACTGGAATCGGATCTTCAAAGACCCCATGACCACGCTCGCCGCGATCGATCGCGTCGTCCACCACTCGGTGATCCTCGACCTGATGGGAATGGACAGCTACCGGGCTCAGGAGGCCATCGACCAGAAACAGAAGGCGAAACCGGCTAAAGACGGCACAACGCTCAGTTTAGGAGACACCCAACCAAATGCCTAATCGGGAGGGCTCTGAGAGGCAAATCTAAATGTCGTCGGCGGCAATTCTAGTTGACGCCCAACAA
>JAJPKB010000376.1 GCA_021323915.1 Chloroflexota bacterium
AGAGAGCAACGTCGAGCGTCGACAGCCCCCGTCGTGGGCAGCGCGGAGCAAGATCTGTTGAAATCCAGGTGCCTGATCAGCGAGCTGGTAACTGCTGTTCCCGTCCGGCTGCCTAGATAAATATCAATCCGACAGCATAATGGTTCATAATGGAACCATTACGAAGGTTCACGCGTTGATATGATGATAGTAGGCACGCCAGGTCGAGCCTCGGTCGGCACCCACCGGCTTGGTCTGTCTCGAAGTCGACGCTCGCGTCGCTAATTGGAGGGCTGACTCCCTCGTGACGGGCAATCGGAAAGTGCGCCGGCCATCGGCACCGACGCCGGGTCAGCGCCCCGACCGTGTGATTCGGTCGGCGGTTTTGGCGCTCCTGGTCTACGCACTCGGCATTATCCCTTTTTACTTCCTGACTCCGGTGCACCAAGTGGTGGGAGGTCTATTCGCCCAGCCAATGCCACCGATTGGGTCGCCGACCCCATTCTCGTCAGTTGGCGAGGAGACCAAAAAGGCCGGGGCCGACGCGCCATCGATTGTTGCGACGCCCGCTCCGGTGCCGCAAACGCCAGTACCTTTGCCGACAACCTCGGCCAATGACGCCCGATTTGCCTTTCTGCTGATGGGCTACGGTGGCGGAAGCCATCCCGGAGGCTACCTGACCGACTCGATGATGGTCGTCATTGTCGATCCCAGCCGCAAAACTCTGACCTTGCTTTCGCTTCCACGCGACGCCTGGGTCCCGTTGGCTTTCAACACGGGCGATGTCGTCTACAACAAGCTCAACACGGCCTACGCTTTCGCGAAAGACCCGACCCTCTATTCCGATCGGCTTGCGCAGTATACCGGTGACCAAGGCGCCGGTACCTTTGCTACGGATACCGTTTCACGGCTTCTCGGCATTCCGGTGAAAAATTATCTCACCCTCGATTTCCAGGGCTTCCGCGACATGATCGATGCGGTCGGTGGGATCGATGTGAACGTTCCCGATAGCTTCGCGGCAAAGTATCCGATCAACGACGACCCGAACATCAACGCCGGCTGGACGACCGTTCGATTTACCGCGGGCCTCCAGCACATGGATGGCGAGCGGGCGATCGAATACGCGCGGGCGCGCGAGGCGATCGAAAACATGGCCGAAGGAAGCGATTTCGCACGGTCGCGGCGGCAGCGGCTGATCATGGAAGCTTTCAAAAATCGCTTGCTTCAGCCCGGTGGCTTGATTCACTTGCCACAACTGCTGGCGATCGCGGCACGCCACGTCGACACGAACTACTCGCTTCCGGCCGCTTCCAGTCTTGCCCAGCTCGTCACCGATTGGAAAAGTGTGACGATCTATCAAACCGCGCTCACCGACTCGAATTACTTGGAAGACGCGACCGGTCCTGATGGAACGTATACGGTTGTCCCGAACACTCCGGATCATTCGTGGGCGCAGATTCGCGCCTTTGCCCGTGCTTTGTGGAAGGATCCGGCCGTTGGCACTGCCATGGCCTCGATTCATATCGAAGTAGTGAACGATAGTGGGGCACCCGGATTGGCCGACCAGGTCAGTGCGGATCTGATCAAGCTCGGATACCTGGTCGCCGAGCCGACGACCGGCACCGAGCAGGACACGTCGGATGTGGTAAACAACGCGGGAAAGGCGGGAGATCTACTGGCCAAGCAACTCGCCCGGGATCTTCAGCTCGATCTACCGGTCTCTACGTCGACCGCGAGCTCCAGCGATGGCAGCGCTGCGAATGTGATCATTCTCGAGCTAGGAAAGAATGCCCAGACTATCTCGATTAACGTTCCAGCCGATACCGCCGCACCGTCGAGCCAAGCGGGGATCGAGAAGTTCGGGATCTGGCCCTGGTACCCGACACCGACACCGATGCCAACGCGGATTCCACAATCGGTAGCGAGCGAGCCCGCGGACCTCTCTACTATCTCCCCATCACCGACACCGAACCGGAGTCGCGCCGTGCCCCCGGCACGGCCGGGCCCGACCGAACCGGTTGCGACACCGATCCCGGCTGCGAACCCGAATATGGTCGTGGTTCCCAAGCTAGTCGGGTTGCCCGAAGCGGACGCGCAGCAAATCATTAGTCAGTCTGGCCTGATGACGACCTATGTGAATTACCAGACTGCGGCCGACGTGCCCGACCATAAGTATTTCCTCTCGATTCCCCCTGGCGCGGTACTCAGCCAGATACCGCAGGCAGGAACGGCGGTGCCGCGTGGGACGAAAGTCATGCTCGCGGTGCGCAAATGAGTCATGGTGCAGGCTCCGGCACCATCGCCGAGGGGGGCACGAGGCCGGCTTCCTTGGCGACGTCGCCGCCGTTGGCGATGGTGATCTCGCCAGCTTTCGCCCACGGCACATTCACTTTCCATTGCTGGAGAACCGCCCGTTGGGCCCGCACCACGTAGACAGTCGGATAGTCAGCCACCGCCATTGGCAGTCCGAAGCGATCGAGCCAATCGGACTCGGCGAGAAAGCGCGCCTTGATCTGCGCGTTGCCGTCGAGTAGCGCCAGGTGCCGGGCGACGACCGCCGACCATGGCTTGCCAGTGTCGGGACTGGTGTCGAACGGCGGTGGGGTTTGCCGAGCGCTGGCGAGCCAGCCATCCTGGCCGGCGTCGTGGAGGCGGTCGAAAATGTTGACCAGGGCGACCTGTTTGCTGCCTGGCTGCCATTGAAGGATCGCTTTCTGGGTAGCCTGGACGACGAAGCCATCCTGCACGAACCGACGGCTAGCTGGATAACCCAGGGCCGGCACGCCACCGAGCCGCTGGAAGGTGTCCCAGAAAGGGATGCCATCGGCGTTGGTGACGGCGAAGCCCGAGCCATCGCGGCCCGGCGCCATGCCGCTCGCCTGGCTGAAGAAGTGCCCCTCCCTCACCGGATAATCCGCCGGTCGTGACGGGAGCGCGGTAATCGCTGGCTGCAGCCCACCCAGCGCGCGGAACGTCGCGACGATCGGCTTCGCCGTCCCGTCGCCCTGATACATCCCGAAGTTATTCTCGCGCGCGTTGAAGCCTTGAGGGAAATCGTTGAGCATCCACTTCAGGGCACCAGCACCGCCGTGATCGCGTACCGCGATCACCATCTGTGCCTCTAGCGTCGCGCTCTGCTGGCTACTGAGCGTCGCGTTCGAGAAGCCAAACTCGCCAAGCACGAGCGGCTTTTTCGGCAGAGTGGCCTTGACGGCGTCGAACAGTTTCATGGCGTCGGCAATCCCGGCCGCTGAGGCGGTCGGATAGCGATGCAGTGTGCGATAGTCGAGCCAATTGTTGGCCGGCAAGCTCGCGATGATTGGGTCAATCTGGCCGACGGTGATCAGGCGATTCGGATCTACCGCGCGAATCGCCGCGAGCTGCGGCTGCAGCCAGGCCGCGTAGGTATCGTTCAGGGCGTTCTTCAATGGATTGAAGCTGGCCGAATCAGGGGAGAAGAAATAGTCGACGATGGTGGCGTGGTGAGCGCTAGCCCAGCTATCCGCTTGATCGAGAAAGCGCAGGTAGGCAGCGAGGACGTTGGCATAGACGTAGGCCTGATCGTCGCTCAGTCGCTTCGGAATCGAGCTCTGGCCGGGACCGGTCGACCGGTACGCGGCGACGTCCGAGCGGGCAACACTCTGGCCAACCTGGAGAACGAGGGATGGATCCTGAAGGGCTACGTGGGCCCCACTCGGGTACTCGCTCAAGCCGAGATCCCCCAAATGCGGCTCGTTCTTGAGATCGTAGGCCAGGATGGTTGATCGTCCACGGTAGCGCGTGGCCACCGCGGCCTCGATCGCCGCCAAGTTGGCCAGATGAATCTCCGGGTAATCCCCGAAGGTAAGAATGAGCTTCAGAGCACGCTGGTCAGCGAGCCCGAGCACCTGATCGAGCTTGGACCAGTTGCCATTCTGCAGGTCGGTCGCCAGCGATTGTTGAACGAAAAGGCGCAGCACGCTCAGATTCGCTGCGCGGGCGCGATCGAAGTCGCGGCCGATCAGCCCCGAATCGAATTTGCCGTCGTCCCACATCTGCCAGGCCCGATCGGCGGGACCTTCGTAATTCACTCCCAGCAGGAAGACTGGCTGACCGCTGCCGTCAACAAAACGGCCATTCGCGAGGTTAACTGGCGCCGAGACAGTGGCCTGATTTGACGCTGCGAAGGCATCGGAGTCGAGAATGACTCCAAGCGCGGGTAAAGCGGCCAGGGCAAAGATGAGCTTCCGACGACGGGCCAACATTGGCGATCATACTCCCTCGGGTGTTTTCCGACCGCTCGGACCGGTGGACCGTCCGAAGGACAGTGAATCCGGGCGAACGCCGGACGCGTGGTGCGAGGCTCGCGGACGAGGTCGACAAAGCTGAAGAGCGACCAGAGGAAGACCGATGAGCCGCGTTCGATACAACCGATCCAAGCTGGCGGTGCTTCGCTTAGTATACCTCGCCGTCGTGAAAATAGCACCGGGAGATTTTGGCTAGCACGTCCCTTTATTCACGCCCCGAGCCAGAGTCCATCCGCGCCCCAACGGGGTCTATTGCTTATACGGGGAATGTAGTGAATGGATCGTTGGCTCATCGATCGACCGACGTTCATAGAGAGCCTATGGGTGCCGGATCACCGCCAGTCGCAACCCCAGACTCGAAAACTCAAACAAAACTCGACTTACCTCTTGCGCAATGTCCCCAAACGTTATATAATGCTTCTGTGAGCTTCCTGGTGATTGAAGCGGGGTCGGCCCACCCGTTCCCATCCCGAACACGGTCGTGAAAGGCCCCAGCGCCGACGATACTGGCGGGGCAACCTGCTGGGACAATTGGTCACCGCCAGGAAGCTTCGGAATAACTCCGCAGCTCGGCGCAGGGTGGAGCAGTGGCAGCTCGTCGGGCTCATAACCCGAAGGTCGTTGGTTCAAATCCAACCCCTGCTACCAAAAAAGGTGGTGGTCTGATCTTATCAGACCACCACCTTTTTTTATTTTGGATCATACAGTAGTGATACCCGAGCATGTGAAAACCGACCCGGTCATGCCCTGCTACAGCGAGAGGGGGAGGTAACGGATCTACCCTTTCCACGCCCCATTGAAGCCGCAGCCAACCCGGAGGAGAATGTCCTCGATTGCCTGACCGATCGGCAGATCGAGATCAGCCTCGAAAACACCCGGCCCCGGAAGGCTAGCTTCGACTCGCTCGTAGACATCACGGGTTATCGTGCTGACGTCGCGCGTCAGTAGGACACGTCCCTCACTCTATTGCCTCACCGCTGCCTTGAGCTGATCTCTTGCCGCCTGGAGCTTCGTGAAATCGCCCTCGCTGACCGAGCGGGCGGTGCCGAGGGCATTGCGGAAGTTGCTCGCGGTTGGGGAATTATCATTTGCCAGGGTATCGTTCGCTTTCTGAATTGATTGGCGCAGATCGTCTTGGGCCTGCTTCACCGGACTTTGATTCCCGTTGAGAGCGTTGGGGGTGGCCTGGCTCACGGTGTTCAAGGCATTTTGCAGCGCTTGCAGCTTGTTGTCGACATCGTTCTGGAGCGGCTGGAGATCCACTGCTCGTGGCGTCGGAGTTGGTGTCACGGCGCTGCCATTCTGACTAGCCGTCGCGCCCAAAGTAGTGTCGGCGATAGCGAACTTGTTGGTGTCGCCGGCTAAACCATCGTGAACCGCGGTAAGCGCCTGTTGAATCTGCTGGGCCTGAGGAGATTGGTTATTTTTCGTCGCGGCGTCGGCGGTGGCGACAGCGTTGAGCAGATCACGCTGGGCGGTTAGCAGATCGTTTTGATTACCGTTGCTCAGCGCTTTGCTGTACTCGTCGACCGCTTGCTGGAGCTGGTGGCTCACATCATTCAGATTTTGCTGGGGCGGTGTCGCCGGCCGCGGCAATCCCGCGCTGGGCGTCTCGGCACCGCCGATGATCTGACCGAGATCCTGGTGAGCCGCCTGCATCTTGTCATAATTACCAGTCGCCGCGTCTGACACCGCGCCGAGCGCCGAGCGAAGCTGCTGGCCATAGGGACTCTGGTCGGCACTTGCAGCGGTCTGGGCGTCGTTGGCCACTGCGAGAAGCTGGCGCTGCGACTGGAGAGTTTGTGCACTGTTACCGGTCGCCGCGGCCTGGGCGAAGCTCACCAGGGCTTGATCAAGCTTTTCGGCAGCGGCGAGCGTCGCCTGGCTTGGCGCCGGGGTCGACGTCGCGGTGGGTGGTCCAAGGGTCGGGGTGACCGAGGGAGTTGGCGTCACCGTGGCGGTCGCGGTGATCTGCGCAGTAGTGGTAATCGGGGAAGCTGTCGTGAGCACCGGCGTGATCGTGATCAAGGCGGTCGACACTGGCAGCACGGTAGAGGCAGCAGTACCCTGGCCAGCCGGCACGACGCCGCTTGCGGCGACTCCGGTGGCCGTTGGATTACCCGCCGCCGGGGTTGGCGCACTGGCCGGCGTGGCTGAGGAGCCACAGGCGGTGACGATCCCCAAGAGCATGAGCCCACTCATCCAAACCAATAATCTGCCCACCGGCACCTGTCTCAACCTCCTCGTAGGAGTGATCTGCCGGCTGGCCACTGAGCAGGGAGCATACCACGGATTGCTCTTGACACGCACGCGGTCAGTACATCGGGAACCTTGGTGGGCGTCGGCCCGTTGTCTCTGTCCCGTTCGTTCCAAGGGCAGCAGGAATCTGCCTCCAAGGACGGCCGTAGGAGTGAGTGAAAGCAGCAGAAGAGGCCTGAGCCTTGCTCTCCGCCTGGGCTTCAGGCCTCCATACGTAGTACTGCTACTGAAGAAAAGGACCAGATAGAGAGACCGCGCGTGACCGCGCGGACAAGTTTTACGGGCGGGGAAGACTCACGATCGCCTGGCAATCCGCCTGCACTTTTTGAATACCATCAGAAAGTGGGACTTCGCCGTAGAAGATCCCGTAGCCTTCATTTTCCCACTTATCTTCCAGTTCAGTGTAGCGCAAGTTCCAGGGCACTGGGAAAGGCCCCTTGTCGATCCCGTTGGTGATCCACTTCAGCGCCCGCCCCCAGACCGGATTGATCTGGTTCGCGATATCCGAGTCCCAAATCGCCTTGCGGGTGGGCGGCTGCCCCTGATTAGCGAAGGACCAGCGCTGCTGCTCATCGGCAGTGAAGTAGAGCATCAGCTCATAGGCAGTCTCGGGGACCTTACTCTTCGCGTAGATCGCCCAATTGAGGACGAAGCTGTCGAATCCCCGGCGGCCCTCTGGGCCGGTCGGGCCAAGAACGGCGTCAAACTTGAACTTGTCGGCGATCGTCTTCTTAAGCGCGATAATGCTTTGCACGCCATCGGTGTGCAAAGCAATTTTACCAGCCGGGAAAGAGATCGCCTGAGCATCAGCACGCGCCGGGGCTACCTTGTATTTTGTGCGGAGCTCGGTCACCCACTGAGCCAGCGTCACCGATTTGGGGTCGGAAAGCAGGAACTGCTTCCCATCGTCAGAGAGAATCTGAGCGCCATTGCCGAGGAGCAGTGCTCCGTAGTCGTAGTAGGTGCCGGGGAAGTAATCGGTCCCATAGACTTTGTTGGCCGGGTCGTTCAGCTTCGTTGCCATGTCGAGGAAGTCAGTCTGCTTCCAGTCGTCGGTTGGCGGCTTGACCCCCTTAGCGTCGAGCAGGTCCTTGTTATAGATAACGATGTTCTGGTTGCCAGTGTTGACCTCGGATGGCAAGGCGTAGAGCTTCCCCTCCCATTTGCCGGATTCAATCGAGACCGGAATGAAGTCGGCGATACCGGGATCTTTAGTCTTGACATAGCTATCGATCGGCAGGAAAGCGCCCTTATAGATGTTGTAGTCGATCCATTTAATGCTGTTGTAGGTCAGATCCTGAAGAGTGCCTGTGGCGAGTTCGGCGAGCTGCTTCTTTGCCATGTCGTTGTAGGTGATCTCGTCGATCTTCAAGGTGACATTGGGGTTCTTTTGCGCCCAATCCTGGGCAAACTTCTTCTGCCAGGTCCGGACCGGATCGGTCCACACCGCCACACTCATCGCCACCTTTGCGCCCGAGGCAGCAGCCTGGGCTGCCGGCGCAGCGGTAGCCTGACCTGCGCTCTGGCTAGCGGTGGTCGAGGCTTGCCCACTCGCGGCCGGCGACCCAGCGGACGGAGACGCGGCTGGCGCCCCACCGCACGCCTGCAGCACCGGCATGGCCAGGACAAGCAGACCGGCCGATTTCAACAAGTGCCGGCGGGTAACCGAGATACCAGACATGAAACTCCTCCCACGTAGCAATTTCACCCTTTGATTCCCGAGAGGACAACCCCCTCGACGAAGTAACGTTGGAATGAGAAGAACAGCACCAGACAGGGGATCATCGCCATCACCGACGCTGCCATGAGCAGGTGCTGCAGTGGCATCCCCCCTTCCTCCGGAACGTTCTGAAAGAACTGCAGACCGAGCGCGAGCGTGAACTTTTCCTGGGAATTCAGGTAAATCAGTGGGCTCAGGAAATCGTTCCAGGTGCTGACGAAGGAGATGATCGCCACCGCCGCCAAGGCCGGCTGACAAAGCGGGAGCAGCACCAACCAGAATACCTGGAGATAGCTGGCTCCGTCGATCAGCGCCGCCTCGTCTAGATCCGCCGGCAGCGAGAGCAGGAATTGGCGCATGAGGAAGATGTAGAAAGCCCCACCGCCGAAGAGGAAGGGCACCCAGAGGGGGAGCAGCGTATTGATCCAGCCGAGTGCATTAAAGAGGATGAACTGCGGGATCAAGGTCACCTGGGCCGGCAGCATCATCGTCGCCAAGGTGAGAATGAAGAAGAGCTCCCGACCGCGGTATTCAAAGCGCGCAAACGGGTAAGCGACGACCGAGGACGACACCACCACCCCTATCGTGCTCAGGGTGACCACGATCACGCTATTCCAGACCCAGAGGAGAAGCGGCTCGGTATTGAGAGCGGTCAGATAGTTCTGCACCTGGGGTACCGACGGGAAGAGCTTGGGAGGATACTCGAAAAGCTCGAAGGGTTGCTTGAGTGAACTGGTGACTGTCCAGAAGAACGGAAAGAGAAAGATCACCGAGAGGAGGGCGATAGCCAGATAAAAGAGGACGTTTCCAACACTCCAAGCTATCGCGTGAGACCTCCCCGCCGGGCGGGCGCCGGCGAGTTCCACCAAGAATGCCTGTTGCCGAGCCATCAGCTCTCACCTCCCGCGTAGTAAACCCAGCGCTGCGACACCCGAAGCTGCAGGTAGGTAAAGGCGAGAAGCATGATCACAAAGAGCCAGGCGAGGGCCGAGCCATAGCCCATGCGGAAGTAAGAGAACGCCTGCTGGTAAATGTGCAGCGCGAAGAACCAGGTCGCGTAATTCGGACCGCCTTTGGTGGCGACAAAGGCCAGGGTAAAAACCTTGAGCGCGCCGATGACCCCGAGAATCAGATTGAATAGCACGGTTGGGGAGATCATTGGTAAGGTTATATGTCGAAACTTCGCCCAGCGCCCTGCTCCATCGATCGCCGCCGCATCCAGCAGCGCTGATGGGACTCCCTGCAGTCCGGCCAAGAAGATCAACATGGTGTTGCCGCCGACGCTGGACCAGAGGCTAATGATAATGAGCGCGGGGAGGGCCCAGTGATCGTCGGCAATCCAAGCCGGCCCTTTGATACCGGCGTAGCTCAAGGCTACGTTGATCGGTCCCACCTCGGGATGAAACAGCCAGGTCCAGACCAGCGCCAGAGCAACCGCGGGCACCAGACTAGGCAGATAGAAGATTGTTCGAAAGCTGTAAGTCCCTCTTTTTCCCTGGTTCAGAGCCATCGCCAGGAGCAGCGAGCCGAGCAAACCCACTGGGACCACGACGAGGGCGTACTTCAAGGTCACCCAGATCGACGGCCAAAACAGGTTGTCGCCGGTGAACGCTTTCTCATAATTGGCCAGTCCAACCCAGTTTGGCGGCGACATAACCTGATAGTCAGTGAAGCTAAGGTAGAACGAGGCGATGATCGGCCCAACAATGAAAACAACCAAGCCGACGAGCCAGGGAGACAAGAAGATATAACCCCAAAGCGCTTTGTGCGCCTTCAAAGGACTGTTGGCACCAGCCGCTCGGGCAAGCCAGGAAACTTCGCGCGTTCTCCCAGCAATTCGGGGCGGGGCTTGAGCCATCGCTGCGCTCCTCTGAAATTCTCTCTCCTTCTGAGAAAGGGGTAGGATGAGGACTGCCTGCCGGCTCCACGTGCGCCAGCATCAATCGGTGCCCGGCGCGGCCTCACGCCCTGATCTATCTCCGGCGTCCGGCAGCCAAACGTTGGTGCTACGCATTATAGAAAGAGTCTTGCATACCGTCAAGCCAGCTTCGTTTTCATAATCCCTTATTCACCCTCAGGCCAATGGTGGTTGCGCTTCTAGCGAGCTTGGATGCATACTTGTCGTCAGTGGAAAAACCCTGGGCGAAGCGTCCTCGAGACCGCTGACTGAATCTTTGACTCCGGAGGTGAACACGTGACGAATCAGCAGCTTGGTATTGCCGTTTTAGGGCTGGGGCGGGTCGGCCCCGCCCATGTCCGGGTTATCGCGGAAAACCCGCGCGCTCGCCTGGTCGCGATCGCCGAGGTCGATGAGACAAAGCGCGGCGGGGTCGCGGCAAACTACCCCGACTGCGCCGCCCTCGTCGACTACCGCGACGTTCTCGCGCGCGCGGATGTTCAGGCCGTGATCATCTGTCTGCCACACTGGCTGCACACGCGCGCTGCGGTCGACGCGGTTCAAGCGGGCAAGCACGTTTTGATCGAGAAGCCCCTGGCGACGAGCGTGGAGGAATGCGAGCAGATCGCCGAAGTCGTCCGCACCAGCAACGTCACGTTCACTGTCGGTCACACCCAGCACTTCTACCCCATCGTCGCGAAAGCGAAGCAGATCCTCGACGATGGGCGCATCGGCCGTCCCATCATGGCCATCGATAGCTGGTACAAACCCTACGAGCCGGAGAAACGCCCCGCTTGGATGCTCGATCGGAAACGCGGCGGTGGGATGCTCCTCATGGATGGGACCCATATGATTGATCGCCTGCTCTGGCATCTGGGAGGGAGGGTCGAAGCGGTCAAAGCAATGAATGGCAACCCGGTCTATCCGGAGATTCCCGCCGATGATACCGCGATGGCCTTCCTGCAGTTTGACAACGGGATCGTCGCGACGCTCAGCCGGATCGCCTACCGGACCGGTATCACCCAGTATGGTGCCGACTACTTCGGCACGAATGGCCAGGTCAAGTATCGGCTACCCTACGGGCAGCACGGCGAAGTCGGCCTCTGGGTCGGCCAGAACGAGCTCTGGGAACCGATCGCAGTCGCGGCGAATAATCCCCTGGCCGACCAGTTTGACGCCTTCCTCGATGCGATTGAGCAGGGCACTAAGCCAGCCGTCAGCGTTGAGCATGGTCTCGAAGTCATCCGGGTGATGGCGGCGATCGAGCGCAGTGCCGAGACCGGGCGGGAAATCGTTCTCGCCGGCCGTGCTTGACTTTCCCTTTGCTCGGTGCTACGATGGTGAGCGCGTTATCCAGCGCTTGTGTTCAATATCGTCAATATGGTTAAGCACTTCTCCTTACCTGCGCATCATGGTCTTGGAGTGGACTGATGACCACTGCCGCGCGTTCCCTCGTTGGAGAACGGAGAGCACTCCCTTGGTACGCCAAGCTGGTCGGCGCTGAATCGCCACTGGACGTGTCTCAGGCCATCTACGGATACATTTTCCTGATCCCCTGGATTCTTGGCCTGATTATTTTCATCGTCGGTCCGATCATCGCTTGCTTCTACTTTAGCTTCACTGATTTCGAAGGCATGGGCACGCCGCACTTCGTTGGCCTGGCGAACTACGTCAAAGCCTTCACCAGCGACGATCTCTTCTGGCCCTCGGTCGGCCGGACCTTCGAGTACTCGATCATCGTCGTACCGGTTGGACTGGTAGCCTCGCTCTTCCTGGCTGTGATGCTCAACCGCGCGGTCAAGGGAATTAGCGTTTTCCGTACCTTCTTCTTCGTTCCCACCCTCACTCCAGCGGTAGCCCTGGCGATCCTCTGGGCCTGGCTGTTCCATCCGAGCGTCGGACCGATTAACCTGGCCCTGAAGTGGATCGGGATCCAGGGACCAGAGTGGCTCCAGAGCGCGCAATGGGCTCTGCCGGCGATCGTCATCATCAATCTCTGGGCGAGCGTGGGCGGCAATACGATGATCATTTTCCTGGCCGGGCTTCAGGGAGTACCCCAGGAAATGATCGAGGCAGCGGAGATCGATGGGGCGGGGCGCTGGGCGAAATTCCGCCACATCACACTGCCGATGATCTCTCCCACCTTTCTCTTCAACCTGATCCTGGGGATCATCGGCGCGCTGAAAGTCTTCACGACCGCGTTCGTCGCGACGAAAGGCGGCCCCGAGTACGCGACCTGGTTCTTCGCGCTGCACATTTACCAGCAGGCGTTTCAGTACTTCCGCATGGGCTATGGCTCGGCGCTCTCCTGGCTCTTCGTCATCGTGCTGGTGGCATTCACCTACTTCCAGCTCGTTTTGTCGAAGCGCTGGGTCTACTACGGGGGTGAAGGAGACTGATGGCTAGTACCGAAGCAGCGATTTCCGGGATCGAGCGGACGCGGGCCCGCTACGCACTGGTCCGCTGGACGCCGGCGAACATCGTCTGGTTCATTGTCCTCGTTGCCCTGTCGGTGATCTTCATCTTCCCGTTTTTCTGGACGGTCTCGAGCTCACTCAAGCAGCCGTATGAGATCTTCAACTTCCCGCCAACACTCTTCCCCGCGGTCCCCCAGTGGCAGAACTACTTGACTGTCTTCCAGATCGCCCCTTTCTTCCATTGGATCGTGAACAGCGTTTTCGTCGTCGTGGTCAGCACGCTGGGCGTCGTTCTCTCGTCGTCTATCGTCGCCTATTCGTTCGCCCGCTTCAAGTATCGCGGGCGCGACGTGATCTTTCTGATCACGTTGGGCACGATGATGCTGCCGGCCCAGATCACGCTGATCCCGCAGTATGTCCTTTTCAGCAAGATGGGCTGGATCAACACCCTCTATCCGCTTTGGGTTCCGCTCTGGTTCGGAGGCGGCGCGTTCTACATCTTCCTCCTCCGCCAGTTCTTCCTAACGATCCCCCGGGAGCTTGACGAGGCGGCGCTGATCGATGGAGCAAGCTACGTCCGAATCTTCTGGAACATCATCATGCCACTCTGTGTTCCTGCCCTGGCGACGGTGATGATCATTTCGTTCATCGGAACCTGGGGGGATTTCCTTGGTCCGTTGATCTACCTGAACTCGCCGGATAAGTTTACTGTCGCCATGGGGCTGTACTTTTTCCAGAACGATCCCGATCTTGGCGGTATCCCGACCCAGCACTTACTGATGGCCGCTTCGGTGATCACAGTGATTCCCAGCCTGGTGCTCTTCTTCCTAGCGCAACGCTACTTCATCCAGGGAGTCGTGCTCGCGGGCATTAAAGGCTAACTGGTGCGTCCGCCAAGTCCGTGCCAGGTGTCATGCATGCTTCGCTATCGCTCAGCCTGACACTTCGCGGCATTTTTGGTGGCTGGACCACTAACGTGCCCAGGACAACAAAAAAACTCGTTCGAGGGGAAAAATGCGCAACCTACCGGTTTCTCGGAGAAAGCTGCTGTCGCTTGGCCTAGTTGCTCTTGCCGCGCCAGTGCTGCAGGCATGTGGCTCGTCATCGGCGCCGGCTCAGCAATCGTCCAGTGGGGCTACCACGCCGGCTTCCTCGGGTCAGGCGAGCTCACCAGCGACTGGCCAGAGCGCGGCCAGCTCGCCCACGGCTCAGCCGGTGCAGTCGGCTTCGACCAGCAGTAGTCCGGTTGTAGTCACCCTGGCGGTCTACGCGGGGGCGAACCGTGATTGGATGCCGCGCTTCGCGAAAGATTGGGCATCGAAAACGCCGAACGTGAAACTGAATATCGACCAGATCGACTACAATACCATGGCTACCAAGTCGCTGGCCGAGTTCACGTCCGGCACCATGCAGGACGTGTTGTTCAGTGGCTGCAAGTGGATGGCATACAATGCCGCCAAGGGAATGTTTCGAGCGATCGACGACTACGTCAAGCAGAAGGATCCAGGCATGGACGACTTCCTCGCCGCGACGATCGCCGACTCCAAGTTCCAGGGGAAGCTCTACGGCTTGCCTTTCGAGTTCAACTCCGGGAACATCAATGTCATCTACTACAACAAGGACATGGTCCAGGCCAAAGGTGTCAAGGAGCCGACGGATGCCTGGACCGCGGATGACTTCACCCAGTTCGTCACCAAGCTGACCGACTCCAGCAAGGGCATTTGGGGGACGGACATCCTCCCCGGGACATACTACGATATGGGCTGCTACGCCCGGTCATTCGGAGGCGACGTTTTAAGCGACCCGAATTTTGACAAATTCACATTGGCGACTGACCCCAATGCAGTCAAAGCTACCCAGTGGATGGTCGACCTCCGGGCAAAGTACAAGGCAGCACCGAATCGCGCCGAATCGCAGAACATGAGCGTTATGTTCCCATCCCAGAAGCTGGCCTCGACCGCGAGCTGCATCTGCAGCTTCACCAGCCAGAAGCAGTCGGTCGGTACCAAGTTCAACTGGGGGGTCGTCCTCGGTCCGACCGGGCCCGACGGCCATCGCGGCTACGACAGCTTCGCCGCGATCTGGAACATGTACGCGAAGACCAAGGTCCCCGATCTTGCCTACGAACTGATGATGGCGCTCACCACCAAGGAAGCCGCGACCTGGGCAGTGCTCAACGATGATCAACCGCCGGCCCGCGCTTCGGTCTGGCGCGACGACACGCTGAATAAAGAGAACAATATCTTCCAGCGGCTGGCCGACTGGGTCACGAACGGCAAGGACCAGGGACCATTCCCGATCCCGGCGAATCTGCGCTTCAACGAGCTTCAGGACAAGTGGGCCAACCTCAGTCCACCGCTGTTCTATGGCGAGGTTCCATTCGAGCAAGGGATTCAACAGATCCAGCAACAGTGCGAGAAGATCATGGCGGAGCCGGCGCCGTAGGAGGAGGATCCCGCCCCGTTGCCTCGCTCCCTGCTGGAGACCTGGGTCAGGGATAGGCAGTACCGGGCTCAACCGAGGCAGATCAAGAGGGATGTTCCCAAGACCGTTGCTAACCCGTCGCCGGCTCTTTCAGGCGCTCGCCCCCGTCGGCGTCGGGACGCTGCTGGCTGCCTGCCAATCGGGCCAATTACCTCCGACACCTCGGAGCATGGCGGTCCCTGCCTCGCCGGTGGCAAGTCTGGCGCCCCGAATGAATCCAACGCCGACGGCTCAGCCGACTGTCGCCGCGCGCGAGCCTCAGGAGGCCAAGATGACGCCAGCCTCGACTTCCCTGACCAACGATAATTTCGCGCGGGTCCGGGCGAGATGGCGGAGCTTGCTGACCTTGGGACCGTCGCCCCGACCGAGCGATCCGGACGTGATCGCTGGCCTCGAGCGGCAGGCGGCCACCGCCAGGCGCTTCTGGTCGAGCTTGCAGACCAGCGCCGACCGTGCGTTCCTCTGGCCAGACCTGGCGAATCCGAGCGAGCCCGGCCAGGTGGCGGAGAGTTACAACCGCTTGCGGGTCCTGGCGCTTGCCTACGCCACGCCCGGATCATCGCTCCAGAACGCTCCGAAGCTGAAAGCGGACCTGCTCGGCGCGCTAGACTGGCTCTCTGCCAACGGCTATAACGAGCAGAAGACGAAGGTCGGCAACTGGTGGTACTGGGAGATTGGTATTCCTCTCGCCCTGAACGATATCGTCATCCTTTTGAACGAGGCACTATCGGCGGATCAGATCAGCCAGTTCATGGGGGCGATCGACCACTTCACGCCGGTGGTCAAGTACACCGGCGCGAATCTGGTCTGGCTCGCCACGATCATCGCGATCCGCGCAGCCATCGTCGAGAGTGACCAGAAGCTCGTCGCCGCGCGGGATGGCCTGAGCCCGGTTTTTCGGTACGTCACTAGCGGCGATGGCTTCTACGCCGACGGCTCTTTCATCCAGCACGAGGCTCATCCCTACAACGGCGGCTACGGTGCTGCGCTCCTCGCCAATCTCTCCAGCTTGCTCTACGCCCTGACCGGCTCACCCTGGCAGGTCAAGGATCCCAACCAGCGCAACGTCTTCCGCTGGATCTACGACTCTTTCGAGCCGCTCATCTACAAAGGGGCAATGATGGACCTCGTACGGGGGCGTGAGATCGCGCGCACGACGAACTCCGATCACGCTAGCGGCCACGGCGTGATCGGCTCGATCCTACTCTTGAGCGAGATCGCGCCGCCGGCCGACGCTGCCGCCTTCAAAAGCATGGTGAAGGGCTGGATCCAGGCCGATCAGTATCGAGATTTCCTCAAAACCGCTCCGGTGCCGATGCTCGGCCTCGCCAAGGCAGTGCGCGAAGACCCGAGCGTCACCCCACCGAGCGCCCCGGTACGCCACCAGGCATACCCAAGCATGGATCGGATCGTTCACCGGCGGCCAAGCTACGCCTTCGCGATTAGCATGTCGTCGCAGCGCATCTTCAATTACGAGTCGATCAACCAGGAAAACCTCCACGGCTGGTACACCGGCGACGGCATGACCTATCTCTATAACGAGGACCTGGCCCAGTACGCGGATGGCTTCTGGCCCACGGTGGATCCGTACCGGCTGCCCGGCACGACTGTCGCCGCCGTGAAGCGAGCAGACGGCTCCGGCGCTAACTACCGGAGCCCCAGCACCTGGACCGGCGGCGCGGTGCTACTCGACCGCTTTGGTGCGACCGGCATGGACCTGCGGGCGTGGAACGATCTGGTCAGCGCGAAGAAGTCCTGGTTCTCCTTCGACGACGAGATCGTCGCGCTAGGCGCGGGGATCAGCAGCTCGACACCCGACCCCGTGGAAACGATCGTCGAGAATCGCCGGCTCACCAGCACCTCGGCCCCGGCCTTTCAGGTCGACGGTGCCAGCAAGCCGACGACCCTCGGCTGGTCCGAGCTGCTGGCTCGGCCGACCTGGCTGCATCTGGAGGGCACCGGCGGCTACTACTTCCCGGTCCCGACCAGCATTCACGCCCTTCGCGAGGCGCGCACCGGCGTCTGGTACGACATCGACCACCTCTACGGCGCGAAGACTTCGCTTTCCCGTGTCTATCTGACTCTCTGGATCGACCACGGCATCAACCCGGCGAGCGCTAGCTACGCCTACGTCCTGCTGCCCAACCAGACCGCCGAGGCGACACAAAAATACGCCAGCAAGCCGCCGATCCAGATCCTCGAGAACTCGGCCAAGGTCCAGGCAGTGCGCCAGCTCGGCCTGGGCATCCTGGCGGCAAACTTCTGGGAAGACACGGTCCACCAGGTCGACGTCCTGACCAGTGACCGCGCCGCCAGCGTGCTGCTGCGAGAAACCACGGCCAGCAACGGCGAAAGCGTCCTCGACCTCGCCATTGCCGATCCCACCCAGGCGAATGACGGGACGATCACAATCGAGATTGCCCGGTCGGCCGGCCAGGTGCTGGCGACGGATCCCGGCCTCGCCGTCAGCCAGCTTAGCCCGACGATTCGGCTGGTCGTCGCAGTAAAGGAAGCGCGAGGGAAGACGTTTCAGGCGAGGCTACAGGTGGCCAAAAGCTAGCGGACTTCGCCCCCCTCGTGCTAGACTCGCCAACGGCTACCCTCACCCGAACTCTCTCTCTGCGGGAGGGGAATCTCAGAGCAAAGAGGAGCTTCCAGCATGATTAGCCCTAATCCCAGTGACCAACCGATCGAGACCAAGGATATCAGCCGGCCAGATCCGGTGCTGATCGAAGCACTGAAGCATATCGGGAGCGCGACCGCCAGCGGTGAGCTGAAACGCCTCGGCATCCGCAACGCCTTTATGCAGGGCCCGGTCTGCATGACGCCCGGCGTCTCGATCGTTGGCCCCGCGCTTACCTTGCAGTTTATGCCCAAGCGCGAGGATTTGTACCCGGACGCGGAATACGTGGCCCCGGAGCGTCAGCTCCATCGCCACGTTCTGTACCATGCCCAGGCCGGCGATGTCGTGGTGGTCGACGCGCGGGGCGATCTAACCAGTGGCGTCTTCGGCGAGATGATGATGACCTACTTCCGCGGCCGCGGCGGGCTGGGCGTAGTCATTGACGGCTGCGTGCGCGACTCGGCCGGGATCAAAAAGCTGGGACTCGGCCTGTGGCTGCGCGGGGTGACGCCAAACTTCCACACCCAGACGAACATCTTCCCCTACGCGGTCAATGTCCCGATCGCCTGCGGTGGGGTTATGGTCATGCCCGGCGACATCATCATCGCCGACGATGACGGGGCGGTCGTCGTGCCGATTGCCCTGGCGCCGCAGCTTGCTAAGAAGGCCACCGAGCATGCCGAGTGGGAGGAGTTCAGCCGTCTCAAGCTGAGTGAAGGGGGCGACCTGCGCAAGTACTACCCCCTCAGTGAGGAGGGCCGCGCCGAATACGAAGCCTGGCGGCGCGCCCAGGAACACTAGCGGCTCAGCCGCCGCAGCGACTCCCAGAGGTTGCCAATCAACAAGCCGGCCGGTAGGTAGTATACCGCACCGATCACCATGAAAATGAGATAGCTCGCGAAGGCGACGATCACGCTGTACTTCACCTGGTCACGGTAGCGGGCCGGCGAGGTCGGCGGATCGGTGAGCATGAAGAAGGCGAAGAAGACCGCCGCGTTCACGTCGGGCGAGCGGAAGATCTCAGCGACCTGGCTGGGATCGCCCACGAACGCCGAGAGCGTGAACAAGCTGTAATAGGTGCCAAGAAAGACCAGAACCGCCGGCAGTTTATTGACGTAATCGTCGATCAAGAGTCCGGTGCCGATGATCAAGCAGATCAGGAAGGGCGAGAGATCCGGTAAGCTACCCCACCAGCTTTGGCCACTGGCAAAGGCAAAATAGGCGACGACCAGCGCGAAAGCGGCCGGGTTGAAGACGTTCGACCAGCGGGTACGAAAAACGTACTTGCTGGCGATGGCGATCATGCCGCAGGCGGCCGGCACGTAGAGCGGCTCATCCGGGCTGAGCACGAGGGCAACCAGCAGGCCGGTCAGAATCGCGCCGCTCGGGAACAGCCAGCTCCCTTTGACAACTCGGGTATAGACCACATCGCTGGTCGCCGCGGTCGTGACCGCGGCGACCAGCCCGGGCAGGGCAGTGCTCGCGCCAGCGTCGATCAGTCCAACGACAGTGATCACGCCGAGCAAGACGAGAAAATATCCTTTCGGTGTTTTCAAGAACCGGTCGAGCACACTCCGACGCTCGGTCCGGGTCGCGACAAGCGCGCTCATGGCAAATACCTCTTTAACCATTTCCCTGGCCCTGTGCCTGTGCCAGGGCGCTGGTCACTGCCTGCTGGTAGGCCATCGAGCTATCGGTCGCACCGGAGACGTAATCCACCGGGGGAGCCTGGGTTTGAACGACGAGCCCTGGCAGTTGATCGACCACCGAACACGGGTAGCGGGTCGAGCAGCTTTGGACGTTGGCCGAGACGATCTTACCGCCCTTGATCACGACCGCGGCGACCACGCCGCCGTGGCGACTCCAACCCTGACCAATGTAGGTGCCATCTTTATATTTCTGGGTCACGACCGTGGGCGTCGGTACCGGCGTGGGCGGCACCGACGTCGCAGTTGGCCTGGCCACGGCAGCGGCCGACGACTTCGCGGGTATCGTGGTCGGGCTTGCCGCCGGTGTCGGTGGCACCGTGGTTGGACGGACAACCACCGTCGGCGGATCAGTGGGAAGCACGCCACTGGCCGCGTTCGGCGTCGGCGCGGGAGCTGACGTCACCTGGCTCTCCGGCGATGATGACGCGGTCGGCACGGCAAGCTGGTCGGCTGAAGCCTGAGTCTGAACGTAGCCGAAACCGTAGATGGCGACGATTGCCGCCGAGCTGAGCGCAACTAGACTGGCCGAGATCCGCTTGCTACCTTTTGCTTTCGGACCAGGTTTGCTTACACCGTTGCCCGACTTTCCGGACGGACTTCCCGGGCCCGAGTGGTACGTTCCGGCTGCCAGTCGCCCACCAGTTATCGTTTTCGTGCGCTTTTGATCCATCTTGCAACACACCTAAATACTTGCTGAGCATGGCCCCCAGCCACCAGGTCAGTGCAAGTGGGCATCTCGATGCTCTGCAAAGGAACTATCAACTAAGAGTAAGGATAGCGAGCGTAGATGGGAATTTCCTGGGACAATTGCTAAATGAGTGATAACTGGCTGGAGTCAGTCTATCTTACTGAACGATTCACCGCGGACCGGGTCCTGTCGGTCGCCAGAGTGGTCGCGATGCTCAGCACCGACTAAATCGCGATTATTCGTCGAACTGCCCGTGTCACGCTTTGCTGCCGCTCAGCATGACACGGGGCACGTTTCAGCAATACACCAAGCGATACCCGACACCTTGACATTCAAGCCATGAGAGTCACAATGGTATACACACGCCGTGCGACAGCGGAGCGGCCAGCCGCGGACGGCCGTTCCGGGAGGACCGGCGGCGGAGATCCAGGAGGAAAGAAGCGATGGTCACGCTGCACCGACTGTCCCCGCAGCAGGCAAAGTACGAGCGCGCCAAGGCCGAGCGCGCCAATTACATCGTGTCAGAAGTGATCAGCGATCCGCAATTCATGTCACAAGGTATCCGTGGCATCGAATCCTGCGAACATGGAATCTGTATGCTTTGGCCAGAGTTTCTCCAGTGGGAGAGCGCACAATTTGGTCAGGACGCCCCCCACGCGAAAGATCAGGGCCCCAAGCTGAAGTTTACCCCCCGGGTTGCCCCGAGGGTACGCGATTTCATCGCGAGCCTCACCCACGACGATCGGATTCTTTTCGAGCATCACCTCGCCGCCCTTTGCACGAACCCGCACATCGACAACGTCACCAAGTTTTCAGTGCCCTACCCACCGATCATCCTTTTTCTCTATCAGGACGGCCCCTTTCGCATCCTCTACCGCATCGTGGGAGGCACCGTCGTCGAGCTTCTCAACGTCGGGGAAGCGTCCTACGTCCCGTCAATTGACGAATGGGACGAGTGGCGATAGGCGAGCGGCCTTTCGAGGACTGGATCTCCCAGCCGCACCTCCACGGCCGCACCGTGCGAGGTCAGGCAAGAGAGACAGCCATTCGCCATCGAGAGGGCACCGCGATCATCTCGCGGTCAGTCGCATCGAGCGTGTCCGAGCCACCCAGGCGTCGAAGCGTGGGCAATCAGGCCACGAAGCATCACCGGTGCGATCCAGTATGGCGTTGATTGCTTTCAGCAAACACACCAGGCATAACGACACCGGAAAATCCGTTACTCGCCCAGGCGTGGCATGACCTCCTGGATGAGCAGCTTCATCGACCGCTCCCACTTATCACGCGGCGTCCACTCGTGGCCGATCGCCAGCAGGGTGCCGAAGCCACCGACATCGTCGTAAAGCTGGCGGAGCTTCCTGGTGACTTCGTCCACGTCGCCGACGATCCAAATGTTTTCTAGAAGGTATTCCGGCGTGACCGCTTCGTCGGGCATGGCTGGATCGAGCTTCACTCCCCCCAACCCGCGCGTGGCTCCAAGGAGGGGAATGAAGTAATCGGTCCAGTCGCGGGCGAGGACGCCAGCGAGGGCATCGTGGCGGGCCTGCTCACTTGTCTCGCCGATGTAAACGTCGCGACAGACGCGCCAGACCGAGCGATCCGGGGTGTAGCCGGCCTGGCGCGCCGCGTCGGCGTAGGTCTGCCAGTGGGTCCGGAGGACACCGGCCGGAACGAAGTTGATGCTCATCGGGATGAAGCCACGCTGGCCGGCCATGGCCAGCGTCTCGGATTTCTGGCTAACGCCCGCGACGGCGATCGGAGGATGCGGCTTCTGATAGGGACGCATGTGCAAGCGCAGCCCGATCGCCGGCTTCGGCTCCGGTACCCGGTAGCGCCAGCGTTCGTGGCGATGTGCCTCGGGCGTCGGCTCACTCCAGAGGGCGAGGACTTCGTCCAGCACGTCCCGGGTCAGGCGCCGCCCTTCGCCGTGCTCGTTATCCACGTCGAACAGCTCGAAGTCGCCAACGAAGCCACCCGCGCCAATGCCCCAGAGGAAGCGCCCTCGGGCCATCTGGTCAAGCTGGGCAATCCGGTGAGCGAGCATAACCGGCTGGTGATTGGGCAGGCAGGAGACGCCGGTGCCCAGGACAATCTTCTTCGTCCGACCGAGCGCCTGGGCGAGGAAAAGGTCCGGGCAGGGAATGTTCTCCCAGACCGAGGTGAAGTGCTCGCCGACCCAGGCCTCGGCGTAGCCGAGACGATCCAAGGTGACGATCTGCTCCAGGTCGTCGGCCATGGTCTGGGCCGGGTCAGACCCCGGCGGATGCAACGGCATCGTAAAGTACCCGAGGCGCATGTCCTACCTCCGCGGAAAGTCCTTCACCCCCCGCTTCTCTCCCGCTCGACGCGAGAGAGGAGTGGGGAGAGAGTTCAGGATATCACGCATTGTAGCAAATTTGGCCGTCCGGACCGAGAGCAAGAACCGATGCGCTATACTACGGATTAACGTCGTAACAAAGGTGATCCCCGAATGAGCAACTGGCAAGCAGATAATCTCTTTATACCGGTTGTGCTGGGCAGCATCCGAGCGAACCGGCGTAGCTACCGGCCGGCCTATCTGCTTGCCGAGCGCGTGGTCGCCGCTGGCCACCGGACCGACGTGGTCGATCTGCGCACCCTGGACCTGCCGATGTTTGGTCAGCTCGACGACCCGAAAGCCCACCCCGCGGTCGCAACTTTCCGCCAGACGCTCGCCGAGGCGGACGCGGTCATCCTGCTCACGCCGGAGTACAACCACGGCTACTCATCGGCGATGAAGAACGCGCTCGACTACCTGAGCGATGAGCTCCGGCGCAAGCCGGTGGCAGTGTGTGGCCTATCGGGGGGCATGCTCGGTGGCGCCCGGGCGGTCGAGCAACTCAAGCTCGTGGTGATCGAGCTGCGAGCCGTGCCGATCCGGGACTCGGTCTACTTCAGCGACGCCGCCGCGATCTTCGATGCCGATGGTGCGCTCCAGCACACTGACTACCTTCGGCGGATCGACCAGACCCTCGGCGAGCTCACCTGGTACGCCCGCGCTCTCGGCGCCGCGCGGCGGCTAACCACCTGATTCCTTTCGCACCACCGACCAGCCCTGCGCCATCAAGTGAGCTGAGGCAATTGAACTTTCTGGTACCGGTGCTCCATCGTCTGCGACCAATAAAGCGTCCAGCGAAGCCGCTGGCACGCTTCGCGCGCCGCCTCCTGGCGGTACTGCGCGACTAATTTCTTAATCTCTTCGATCTGCCAGCCTTGAAGCTCGACGCCGAGGTTCTTGCGAACTTTGTCGAGGTACTCGCCCTCTCGGAGAGCACTCTGGTCCAAGCGGTTGATTTCGGCTTCGACTTTGGCTTCGTTGATCGCGGTCGGGTCGCCGGTCCCGTCCTTCCACCAGCCAGCGAGCAGCGCCACTAACTCCGCATTTCGTCTACCGGCGCTCGTCTCGACCATCACCGCGTGAAACGTCTTATGGCGATAGCTCCGCAGCTCTTTCAGCGCTCGAGCTAGCTTGGCTCCTTCCAATTGCTGACCACTGCCCCCTACCTGTATGCCCTCCATATTCGCCCAGGCCTGGTCCATCGAGCGCAGTTTCTCGCCATCGGGTGGGGTAACCGGACGATAATACGTCGTCGGCTCGCTCGGATACATCGGGGCCCCCAACTCAGCGATCTTGTCGCGCAGCTCCATCTCCTTCCTGTAGATACTGGTCAGGATCTCCTTGATCGGATAGGCGGTGTTAGCAGTTGTGAGGTTGTAGCCGAAGGTGACCAGCATGTTTGCGTTAAACTGTTCGGCTCCTTCCACCTCGGCAAGCTTCCTCATTTCCGGACTACTGCTGTCATTGGGATTGACGATCGGCATGTCGTCATCACCCATTTTCCGCCAAAACTGGTCGTGATTCGTCCGCAGCGCCTTTTCGATCGCGTTTGCGCCGGGGTTCGTCGCCGCGAGGCGTCGCAGTCTCGAGTAAGGTACCGTCGACTGCACGACTTCCAGCTCCATGCCCCCTTTGTTATTTTCTCTTTCCCGTCGCTCCCAGGTGGCGGTGACGATCTGCAAGGGCGGTCCCTGCCACGCCTTCTGGATCTGGTTCCAGAGGCGGTCCAGATTCTGCTTCGCCTGCTCCAGAGAGTAAGCTTGCGACGGTTGGGCTCGAGGAGATCTTTGTCCTGAACGATTGTAAACCATGGTCGGGATGTACGCCTGGTTGAGCACCACGGTCAGCCCGATATCCCAGAGGGCCTCATCGGTCTTGGCGCGGAATCGCTCCAAAAGCCCGACCATACCTGCCTCGGTCGCAATCGTTTCGAAGAGGACCGCCCGCGGCTTCTCCTCCTGTTTGTGGTACTGGTACTGGCTGGAGCCGCCGGTTCGCCCCCAGGATACCTCTCGCGTGTCGACGTGCAGGGTACGTTCGGAGTTGTCTACCTGGTACTTTTCGTCATTCCAGACAAGCTGAGCGACTCGCCCGGCTGGCCTCGCCGTCTTCGGCAGGGGCAGTTGATCCGGCGGTGACGTCGCTGCTCTACGCCCCATCGCCTCCGCTTCCTGTTCCAGCCCTGTCTCGTCGTTGATCAGCACCCCCATTGCCTGGCTCGTGGGCGCCACCCGCCCCTGCATCTGCTGGACGACATGCCACGCTTCGTGCGGCAGGTACTGTTCTTGGCCTGGCGCGACGAAGATGTCCGTGCCCTGAGTGTAGGCAAAGGCGTGCAGCACCGCCGGCTTCGAGGAATCGTAGTGGGTCCGGACCGCGTCCAGGGACATGCCGGATAGGGTTTCGATACCGGCTTTCAGCGCATCAGGCAGACCAGTCCGATTCTCCGGCCGCCCATCGGCCGCGTCGCTCAGCCTTGCGCTCTCAACAAGCGTCGGCCCGACTCGGTCAGACGGCTCAGATCCGCGCGATCGTGTCGGTTGCGACGCCGCCGACCGATGCAGCAACTGGATTACCGCGCGGTTGCCGATCGTGCGCTGTAAAGCCGTGACGTCCGTGGGGGCCAAGGTCCGTGGATCAGTGCCGACACGCTGACATGCTTGTCCGGCTTGGCGAGCTAACTGGGCGATATCGGGAGTCACCGCATCGCTTGTGCGATGCCAGGGTGCGTCCCGCTTCGTCGGACGGTGAAGCAATCGCTGGTGGTCACTCGGTCGCTGACTCATTAT
Organism: Chloroflexota bacterium; assembly: GCA_021323915.1. GTDB lineage: Bacteria > Chloroflexota > UBA6077 > FW602-bin22 > CADDYW01 > JAJPKB01. Next base: position 25,208 of record JAJPKB010000376.1, read on the forward strand.
GACACTCCCAAGGATCGTCAGACGGCATCCGAACAAGCGCCTTACTAGCCGTTCGAAACAACCAGCGCAGCACCCCGGAGGCCGACCGCCTCTCGTAAGTATACGATTCCTGTCAAGGATGCCAAAGGAAATGAGGATCGAGGGTTCGAGGCTGGCAACGCACCTGCCACTTGCTCTCTCAATAACGACTTGCTACACTGGCCTTACCGCCAAAGATGATCCTTACAGGGGCTTGCCAGATGAGTGCCGAACCCGCAGCGTACCGGGCTGGAACCCTTGTCCGCGCGCGGGGCCGCGACTGGGTTGTCCTGCCCAGCGCGGAGCCCGACCTGCTCCTTCTGCGACCAATCAATGGCGCCGACAACGAGGGAATCGGTATCTTTCTCCCCCTCGAGCGCGATGGGATTCGCCCGGCCAGCTTTGCGCCGCCGGACCCCAAGCGGGCCGGTGATCTGACAGGCTGCCGGCTCCTCCAGAACGCGGCACGCCTGAGCTTGCGAGCCGGGGCGGCGCCATTCCGTTCCCTGGGATGGATCGCGGTCGTGCCCCGGCCGTACCAGTTCGTCCCGCTGATCATGGCGCTCCGCCAGGAGACAGTTCGGCTCCTCATCGCCGACGACGTGGGCGTGGGCAAGACGATCGAAGCGGCGATGATCGCCCGCGAGCTCCTCGACCGGGGATTCGCCCGCCGGCTGGCGGTGATCTGCGCCTCGCACCTCTGCGATCAGTGGCAGACCGAGCTGCGCGACAAATTCGGGATCCAAGCGGTCATCGTCCAGCCGTCGACCGTGCGGCGTCTGGAGCGCGACCTGCCGCGCGCCGATCTGAGCATCTACCAGCATTATCCCCATCTCATCCTCAGCGTCGACTTCGTCAAGTCGGACCGCAACCGCGATCGCTTTCTGGCGAACGCGCCGGACCTTGTCGTCGTGGACGAAGCGCACACGATGGCCCGCCCCCGCGGTGACGTCGATCATGCCCAGCACCAGCGCTATCGCCTGATCCGGGACCTGGCGAATGACCCGGCGCGCCAGCTCCTGCTCGTCACCGCGACGCCCCACAGCGGCATCGAGGAGAGCTTCCGTTCTCTGCTCGGCCTGCTCGACCGGTCGTTCGACGTCGACGTTGCCTTGGAGCTCGACCAGAGGAAGCTCCTGCCCTACGTCGTCCAGCGGCGCCGTGCCGACCTGGCGCAGTGGCTCGGTACGTCGACGCCGTTCCCGGACCGGCACTCCGAGGAGCGGACCTACCAGCTCACCCTCGCCTACCAGCAGCTCTTCGACGACGTCCTCAAGTACTGCCGGGAGACGGTCCAGACTGGCGCCGGTCTGCAGGCAGCGCAACAACGTGTCCGCCATTGGGCAGCGATCGCGCTGCTGCGCTGTTTGCTGTCAAGTCCAGGCGCTGCCGTCGCCGTCTTGAGCGGAAAGGCCCTCACCCCCGGCCCCTCTCCCGCTGGTAGCGGGAGAGGGGAGTCGACTGCCGAGGTGGACGCGGTCTATCGGCCGCGGGTTCTCGACCCCCTCGACGACGATGCGCTCGGGGACTACGTGCCGAGCGCCCTGCTCAAAGAGGCCGAGGCCGACTTGACCGAGTCGGAGCATCAGCGCCTCGGGCGATTCGTCCGCCGGGCGCGCGACCTGGCTGGACCGGTGCAGGACGCCAAGCTCGCCGAGGCCGCCCGCACGGTGGCGAGCTTGCTCCGCGATGGCTTTCACCCGATCATCTTCTGCCGCTTCATCGCGACCGCGAAGTATTTAGAGACCGAGCTCGGCCGATTGCTCGAGGCGGAGTTCGCCGGCCTGCGGGTCGTCGCGGTCACCGGCGAGCTGGGCGAGGAGGAGCGGCGCGTCAAGGTCGAGGAGCTGGCGAAAGAGCCGCGGCGGCTTCTCGTCGCCACCGATTGTCTCTCCGAGGGGATCAACCTCCAGGAAGACTTCGATGCCGTCGTCCACTACGACCTGCCCTGGAACCCGAACCGTCTCGAGCAGCGCGAGGGACGGGTCGACCGCTTCGGCCAGCCCCGGCCGGTCGTCCGCACTGTCTTGCTCTACGGCGCGAACAACCCGGTCGACCTCGTCGTCCTCGACGTTCTGATCCGGAAGGCCCGGACGATTCGCCAGCGTCTTGGCGTGTCGGTCCCAGTGCCGGTGGACTCGGAGCAGGTCGTGCAGGCCGTCGTCGAGAGCGTGCTCTTGCGGGGCACGACCAATCGAGGCGTCCAGCTCCAGCTCTCGCTCTTCGACGAGAGCGTCAGCCAGCTCCACCTCGCCTGGGACGAGGCCGCGGAACGGGAGAAGAAACAGCGCGCTTTCTTCGCTCAGGCAAGTATCCAGCCGGACGAGGTGGCCGGTGAGCTCGCCGCGTGCGCCCCGGTCCTCGGCGACCCGTCTGCCACCCGTGACTTTCTGCGCGACGCGCTCCAGCGGTTCAACGGCTCCTTGCAGGCCCTCACCCCCGGCCCCTCTCCCGCTGGCAGCGGGAGAGGGGCCGGGGGTGAGGGCATCTACGAGCTAGAGCCCGGCGATCTTCACCACGCGCTGGAGTTGCGCGGCTACACGTTCCCATTGGTTGCCTGCTTTGACGCGCTGCCGCCCGGTGCCGGGACAAGGCGACCGGTCTTCCTGGGACGGACTCACCCGATCGTCGCGGCATGCTGTGACGCGGTGCTTGGCGCCGCCCTTGGCCCTAAGCCCGACGAACGCTTCGCACGCAGCGGGGCCGTCTTCACCCGAAACGTCCAGCAGCGAACGGCGGTGCTGCTCTTGCGGCTGCGCTATCTCCTGCACGAGAAGCACGACGAGTTCGCCGAGGAGGTGGTCCTCGTCGCCTTTCGTCGGCAGGGCGGCGGGCTGGCCTGGCTGGAGCCATTTGATGAAGCCGCGCGCGAGCTGCTGGCGGGCGCCTTGCCGCTGGCTGGCATGCCAGCCGCCGAGCGAGCCGAGCACGTCGCCTGGGCGCTCGATCTCCTGGGCGAGCAAGGCCGCTGGTGGCAACCGGTACTCGATTGGCGAGTCGAGCAGCTCCAGGCGTCGCACAACCGCCTCCGCCGGCTGGTGCGCAGCAGTCATCTCAAAGTCGAGCCGCGCGAGCCACCCGACGTCCTGGGCTGCTACGTCCTCGTGCCAGCAGGAGCCCTCACCCCCAGCCCCTCTCCCGCTCGAAGCGGGAGAGGGGTGTCGGCCGCGCCCGACGGAGTGAGGGAAAGGGAAGGCGAGGGCTGATGGCTTACTCGACAATCTCGGTCGAAGGGGGGCTGTTTCCGGCCGACCTCCTGGAACGGATCGCGACCGGTCGGGTCGAGGGCCAGACCTGGCGAGAATTCTTTAGCGATCAGGCCCCAAGCGGCCGGCTCGGCGACGAGATCGAGCAGGCGTTCTCCGACGTGCGCGAATACTGGAACACGTTCCAGCGCCGGCAAGCCTATTCCCACGAGAGCCTCACCTCGCTCACCCGCGGCGCGTGGATCATCCCGCTCCTGGAGCGGCTTGGCTTCGAGCTGGTCCGCCAGCCGAGCGCGGCCGTCGTCGGCGGTGAGAGCTACTTTGTCTCGCACCGGGCCGGGTCCGACCCGGACGCGCCGCCGGTGCACATCGTCGGGATCGACCAGTCGCTCGACCAGCGCGGCGAGTGGGCACGGCGCAGCCCCCACGCGCTGGTCCAGGAGTTTCTCAATCGCTCGGATGCGCTCTGGGGGATCGTCACGAACGGCCGGCAGTTGCGGCTGCTGCGCGACTTGGCGCGGCTATCCCGCCCGACCTACGTCGAGCTCGACCTGGAGGCGCTGGTCCAGGGCAACCTCTACAGCGAGTTCGTCCTTTTCTATCGGCTCCTACATCGATCACGGTTCCCGCGTGGCAGCGCCGACGCGCCGGACTGCTGGCTGGAGAAGTATTACCAGCAGGGCATCGACGAGGGCGGGCGGGTACGCGAGCGGCTGCGCGAAGGCGTCGAGGCGGCGCTCCGCGAGCTGGGTAGCGCCTTCCTACGCCATCCCGCCAGCGAAGCGCTTCGGTCCGCGCTCCACTCCGGCGCACTGGCCGACGAGGGCTACTACCGTGAGCTCTTGCGGCTGATCTACCGTATTCTCTTTCTGATGGTCGTCGAAGAGCGGAAGCTGATCTTTCCTCCCGACGCCACGAACCTCGAGCGCCAGCGGATCTATACCGACTTCTACAGCATCGGTCGGCTGCGCGACCGCTGCGAGCGCTACTTCGCCGAGGATCCGCACGACGACCTCTGGCCCGGGCTGCTCCAGACCTTCCAGATCTTTCGGCACGACGACCTGGCGCGCCAGCTTGGCCTGAGCGCGCTCGACGGCGAGCTGTTCGGCGGTCGCGCCTGCCCACACGTCGAGAGCGCAAGGTGCACGAACATCTCGCTGCTCCGGGCGATCTACCAGCTTTCGACCTTCGAGGACGAGCAGAAAATCCGCCGCCGGGTCAACTACGCCGGACTCGACGTCGAAGAGCTTGGCTCGGTCTACGAAGCCTTGCTCGAATATCGCCCGCACGTGGATCGCCCCCTCACCCCGTCGGCTGTGGCCGCCCCCCCTCTCCCGCTGGTAGCGGGAGAGGGGCCGGAGGTGAGAGCGAGTTTCCACTTTGACCTGCTCGCCGGCAGCGAGCGCAAAACCACCGGTTCCTACTACACGCCGCCGGACCTCGTCCGCGTCCTGATCGATCAGGCGCTCGGGCCGGTGCTCGAAGCGCGGCGGGGGAATGAGGCGGCGATTCTGGGGATCCGGGTGTGTGATCCGGCCGCGGGGTCGGGGCACTTCCTGCTGGCGGCAGCGCGCCGGATTGGCCGCGAGCTGGCGAGGGTGCGGTCGGGAGAGGACGAGCCGACGCCCGAGCACTATCGCCAGGCGGTACGCGACGTCATCCGCACCTGCATCTACGCGGTAGACAAGAACCCGCTCGCCGTCGACCTGTGTAAGGTCGCGCTCTGGATCGAGGGATACAACGCCGGACTGCCGCTGAACTTTCTCGACCACCACGTGAGGTGTGGCGATAGCCTGGTCGGGGTGTTCGACCTGAAGGTGCTGAACGAGGGCATCCCCGACGATGCCTACACGCCCGTCTCGGGCGACGACAAGGCGACGGCGTCGGCGCTGAAGAAGCGCAATCGGGCCGAGCGCGTCGGCCAGCTCGCGCTGGACCTGACCGGCGCCGGCCAGTACACGCCCCGCGACCTCGCCGACGACTTCGACGCGCTCGCCGCGCTCGACGACCGCAGCCCCTCCGAGGTGACGACGAAGGCCGAGCTGTACGAATCACTGCGTGGACGGGGAACGGTCTGGTATACCTACAAGGTCGCCTGCGACCTCTGGACCGCGGCGTTCTTCCTGCCGTTTCAGCCGACCAGTCAGTCCGAGGCATCGCAGATCACCACCGAAACCATCCGCCAGGCGCTGGCGCACCCGAACGCGGTTCACGGGGCGCTCGCCGGCACGGCGATCGGCCTCGCGGAAACCCACCCGTTCTTCCACTGGCCGCTGGAGTTTCCGGAGGTCTTTCGAGATGGCGGCTTCGACGTCGTCCTGGGGAATCCGCCCTGGGAGCGGATCAAGCTGCAGGAAGAGGAATTCTTCGCCGGAAGCGATCCGGCGATCGCCCATGCGCCCAACGCGGCGACGCGCAAAGCGCTGATCAAGCAGCTCCCGCGGACGAACCCGGCGCTCGCTGCCCGGTTTGCCGCCGCTAAGCATCTCGCCGAATCCCAGAGCCGCTTCATTCGCGCGAGTGGTCGCTTTCCGCTTTGTGGCCGCGGTGATATCAATACCTACAGCGTCTCCGCCGAGGCGATGCGCCAGCTCCTTGGTCCGATCGGCCGGGCCGGGATCATCGTTCCAACTGGCATCGCCACCGACGATACGAACAAGTACTTTTTCCAGAGCATCGTCGAGAGCGAAGCTCTGGTTAGCCTGTACGACTTCGAGAACCGCGAAGGGATCTTCCCTGGCGTACATCGGAGCTACAAGTTCTGTCTTCTCGCCCTCTCCGGCGCCAATCGCCCGGTCTCGCGCGGCGCCGAGTTCGCCTTCTTTCTCCAGCGCGTCGACGAGCTACGCGATCCGGAGCGGCGATTTACGCTCACCAAAGCGGATCTTGCGCTGCTCAATCCGAACACCCGCACCTGTCCGATCTTCCGCACCCGCCGCGACGCCGAGCTGACCAAGGCGATCTATCGACGGGTGCCGGTCCTCGTCCGCGAAGGCGACCCGAATGGGAACCCGTGGGGTATCTCGTTCCAGCGGATGTTCGATATGTCCAATGACTCGTACCTCTTTCGCACACGCGAGCAACTGGAGCGGGATGGCTGGCGCCTGCGGGGCAACGTCTTCGAGCGGGGCGAGGAGCGGTATTTGCCACTGTACGAGGGGAAGATGGTCGACGCCTTTGACCATAGGGCCGCCAGCGTCGAGACCATCGTGGAGAATCTCAAACGACCGGGCCAACCAAGGGAGATATCGGAAGCCGACCATCAGAATCCTTACTGCCTACCCTTGCCCCAATACTGGGTCTGTGAAAGTGACGTTCGATCCAATCTGCCGAAGAGTGACTTCCTTCTGGCCTTCAAGAGCGTCACAAGCCCAACGAATGAGCGCACGATGATCGCAAGTATGGTCCCACTGGCTGGTGTGACAAACTCACTGATTGTTTTGGATCTCCAATCTGATGCTGACGACTTGGCTTCACAGTCCGCGATGCTCCTGGCCAATCTGGACGGATTTTCTCTTGACTATGTCGCCAAACAGAAAGTTGGCGGTGTCAATCTGAACTTCTTTTTCGTGAAGCAGTTTCCACTCTTGACTCCGATGGCGTACATGCGACCTTGTCCTTGGCACTTCGATCGAACAATCAGTGATTGGATCAAGCTGGCGGTCGTAGAACTCACGTACACCTCCTATGATCTCGCCACCTTCGCCCGCGACCTCGGCTACGACGGTCCGCCCTTCCGCTGGGACGAGGAGCGCCGTTTCCTGATTCGCTGCGAGCTCGACGCCGCGTTCTTCCACCTCTACGGCATCGAGCGCGATGACGTCGACTACATCATGGAAACGTTCCCGATCGTCAAGCGCAAGGACGCGGCGCGCTACGGCTGTTACCGGACGAAGGAGCAGATTCTGGCGATCTATGACGCGATGCGGCGGGCGATGGACGGGGGCGGGAGCTACGAGACCATTCTGGACCCGCCGCCCGGGGATCGGCGGGCGGCGCATAACGAAATTGGTGGGGCTTGACAACGAACAATTGTTCTATTATTGTTTTGGAGAGAGGGTGGTGACAAGATCGTCCGAGGATACCCGGCGGATTCAGGACAGCATCCGGCGGCGCGGCATCACGTCACTGTTCCACTATACCCGGGTCTCGTCACTGCCTTCGATTTTCACGGCCGATGCCCTTCTCTCTCGCTCGCAGATGGACACGATGTCGATGAGTTACACCGGGCATACGTGGGGCTACAATGGGAAAGAAGTTGAATTTGCAGACTACATCTGCTGTGGCTTCTTGCCGCACTGGGGAATGATGGGCAAGGAATCAGAGCTTCTGTGCGTTTTCGAGCTGAAAGCCGATCTCATCTGGCACGAGGGAACCCTCTTCTGTCCGGATAACAGCGCACTCAATGACTATACCCTCGATCATCTTCAGGCGCACAACACCGCTGACGACTTTGATGAGATGTTTCCAGACCAGACAACCTACCGGACTCGCTCGTGGCAAGCCGAAATCCTGGTGTACCACCGAATTCCACTCAGCGAGGTATCGATGCTGCACTTTCGGACGCGGGGCGAACTCGACCAAGCGCGTACTCTTGTCCAAGCTGCCCGTCTAGCTCAGGCCCAATCTCCGGCGCTTCGACCGATCGCGGTATCGATCTCGCCACGTCGTTTCCCACCAAGTCTATCGGGCTAGCCGAAGTTCCGCCGGCATGTTGCATCTGGAGGATTGCATGAATCAGAGTAGTGAGACAGGGACCGATGATCCCTTGAGCCTCGTTGTCAACGAAGGTCAGGACCGCCGGACCGAAGGTATCTACGGAGCGATCATCTCGGCAGCAATCGCCGACGCGCTTGGTTGGGTCACCGAGTTCATGCGCTCTCCTGCTCAGTTGAAGGATTACTACGGCGTCGAAAAGCTCGTCGACTTCGTCACCTGGGAGAAGAAGACCGGCGGACGTTTCAACACGTACATTGACCGTGTCGAAGAAGGAAACTACTCCGACGACACGCAGCTAACGCTGTGCACTGCCCGCTCTCTTCGGCCGGATGGAACTTTTGACGCGGAGTACTTCACTAAGAAAGAGCTCCCGGCTTGGCTGGATTACGCGCGCGGTGGAGGATATACGGTCCTGACCGCCGCCCGAATGGCGGGTCGAAGGTCGGTCACCTGGAATTCGAACTTTTTCTCCTATCGAACGGCCGACCATGTAACCGATTATCGGAACGCCGGAGCTAACGGCGTGGTCATGCGGATTGGCCCCCTCGTTCTCGCGAACCTCGATCGTCCGGAGCTCGCGGAACGCGCAATCTGGCACAACGCCATAACCACGCACGGCCATCCGAGGGCGATCGTTGGCGCGCTATTCTACGGCGCCGCCCTCGGGACTTTGGCTCGCGAGGAAAGCCCCACTTTCGACCGCTTCTTGACCTCCCTCCGGAACTACCTTCTTCACCTCAAACAGACTCCCGTGCCGGAATCTCTGGCGTCTTGGAGGACGAGGTGGGACGCGAGTACGCCGGGGACATTCGATCATCTCTTTCGTGAGACCGTCGAGGAGATGCGGGGTCTCATGGACCTAGCCGTGGCTGACCGAAAGGAGCCTGTGTCTGACGTCCTTCGCCGCCTTGGTTGCTTCGAACGCGCCACGCGCGGCTCCGGAACCGCTACTGCGGCCGCGGCCCTGGCAATCTTTCTCCGCTATGGCAAGAGTATCGAACACGCGGTGACGAAGGCAGTCAATCTCATTGGCAGCGATACCGATACGATCGGAGCACTGGTGGGTGGTCTAGCCGGCGCATTCTGTGGCTACTCATCAATTCCCGAGCGTTGGGCAGTGCGTCTTCAGGACCTCGATTACTTCCAGCGTGTCTGCGACTCGGTTCTCCGCATTTGCAATCGGACTGATCGAAGTAGCGGACTAGAGGTCGACCAATCCGAGCGCTGGGCGTCTTTTCCGAGGATCACGGACGTTGTCCAGAAACGGACGGTGCGGACCAATCAGCGCGTGTCCCACCCGATTCTCGGACCCGGCTGGGTGCGCTCGACCTACTCTCAGGCAATTCGTCGCAAGGGCGGCGGGACCGTCGTCTTCAGCCGCGTCGTCTTCGACATTGGACAGTCCTGTGTTTTCCATTCAAAGGCAGGCTCAGTAGGGCAGCCCAAGGGAGAGCAATCGGAGGACGATGGCCCAGAGGACCCTGAAGAATAGCTGGCCTTGACAATGTCTGTGTCAGACGACAAGTCGGGATCGGGCAGCGCGGCCGACCCTGGCGTGCTGAGCGGCTCAATGTTCCGAAAGGGACCATACCCCAGATAGCCTGTGGCTTCGCTGTCTTTCCCTGAAAATGTCGACCTGGCGAGGCGATTTCGTACAATAGGGGCGGCAACTTTCGAGGCTGGCGAAAGGAGCGGATTCTCGCGATCTACGACGCGATGCAGCGGGCGATGGACGGGGGCGGGAGCTACGAGACGATTCTGGACCCGCCGCCCGGGGACCAGCGGGCGGCGCATGGGGAGTAGAGGCTTCGGCGCTGGGGCCGCCAAAGCGATGAATAATGGCATGACACCTGACATCTCTAGAGCAATCGGCATTAAGTTTCGGCCAGGAATCGGTAGCCACAGTGCCTGATGAAATTGTGGGCCTCCGTCGGCGTGATCAGGTCGACAGCCTGACGAATGGCCGCGTCCAGGGCCTCCTGGGTGCGCGCCCCGACGCGGCGCAGGAACGCCTTGAGCTTGGCGAAGGCGAGCTCGATCGGCGAGAAGTCCGGCGAATAGGGCGGCAGGTAGAGGACGTGGCAGGCGCAGGCCTCGATCAGGTCTCGGACGGCCTCGGCCTTGTGGGCGCTGAGGTTATCCAGCATCACAACCTGGCCCGGGCTCAGGCTCGGGCAGAGGAAGTCGCGGACGTAGACGTAAAAGGCTTCGGTATCCACGGCTCCGGCCAGGGTCATCGCCGGTCCCAGGCCGTCAGGCGTCAGGGCGCAGACGAGGGTCGTCGGCGTCCCGTGGTTGCGGGGAACCGAACCGGTCGCCCGCTCGTCCGAGGGGGCCCAGGCGTAACGGCGGGTCAGCGCGATCGAGGTGCTCGTCTCGTCGACAACGACGAGACGGTCGGCGTCGAGGGGCGCGTTCTCCTCCCGCCACTGCGCCCGGAGGGTGTCGTCGCGCTCGGTGGCCACCACCGTTTTTTTTAAAGCGCCAGCCCAGACGCCGGATCGCTCGGCGTAGCGCATCCACCCCAATCGGTGTCTGCTGGTCCTGCGCCCACCGCGCGGCGTGCTCGGCGACGGTCGCACCGGGGTGCGCCCGCAGTTGGGCCTCCAGGACGGGGTGCTGATCCGGGGTGATCGCCCGAGGCCGGCCGGGGCTGGTCTTGGGCTGGAGTGAACCGGTGCGCTCCTGGCGCGCAACGTACAGTTTGACGGTGGACAGGGCTACCTGGAAGGTGCGCGCGGCTTCGGCCTTGGGCATCCCCGCCGCCACGGCGCGCACGATCCGTTCGCGGAGATCGAGGGAATATGCTTTCATATCAGAAGCATACTCCCAGCCGAATCCTTTCGCAAATTGCTCTAGTAAAATCTGAGTATTCGGCCGCGCACCGCGTTGTTGACGGCCGGCCCTAATCGTGCTATAACCATGTTGCGATAATCACTGCCTCAGGCGAAAAGTCGGGATTAGGCATACCTGCCGCCCCCCGGCGTGCTGGGTGGTTCAATGTTCCGAAAGGAACCATACCCCAGATAGTCTGGGGCTTCATCGTCTTTCTGTTATCGTGCGTTACTTGCCCAGCTTGCTGACGACCAACTTTGCACCGAAATGGCACCCATAATCACGGTTTCCCTCGACTCGCCACACCCGCGTTGCCCCGGCGATCATGTCGGCCAACTGGAGCGCCTCGTTCCGATGGGCCGGGAAGCTACGGGCGCCCTTGAGCCGCTGTTCGATCCTTCGCTTTCGCAGGGCCGACGAAACGGCCTCCCGGATCGCCTTTGCCATCGCCTGCGCCTTCGTGCCATCGTCAACCACCAGCTCGGCGCCTGATACCATCCCCTCCGGAAGATTAATGAATAGCTCTGCGATCCACGCACACATTGCTTGATTGGCGGTTAGATACGCGCCCTCCTGGCGGATTTCGGTTTTATCCACAATCATTGCCCAACTCTGGAAATCCTCGGAGCAAATCGTCTCAATGTACGCGTCTCGCTCCGTCCACCCGATTTTAGCCCAGTGAAATTCGAAGGTGGCGGGCACCCGCAGGTTGGACCGCAGCTTAGCGATCCGCTGTTCGAGCGATTCGTAGTTTTCGACCTGGACGACAGCGATCACGACGACAGAGGATGCGCCACGGCTGGTTCTGAAACCGGCATCGCCAGACCAGTCAATGTATAGTCTCCGCGACGGCACCCTTCTGCCTCCTAATTTCTCTCATTATAACGCTCGTATCGAGATAAATCAAGATACTCGTCCATATTACTTCGCGGATCATTTGACGATTACGCAGATAAGGTGTATCATTTCTCTAGAACAAACGTGGAGGTGCAATGGTGGTGTCATCGCAAGCTGCCCCGCAGCCGGGGCCACCGTCGGTCCGCGTACGCAGCCCGAACTATCCAGTTATTAGTTTGGAGGAGGCGATCCAGAGGCTCCAAGAAGTCTACAAGAAGGAGCACATGCATCCGGCGACGCGCGAAGTCGTCGCCAAAGGGCTTGGTTACGCAGGCCTGAATGGCACATCCCTCGGCATCATATCGGCTCTGATTAAGTATGGCCTCATGGTGCAGAAAGGTGAACAGATAAGGATCAGCGAGAATGGTCAGGATATCCTCCTGCATCGGGCAGGAGATGCGGAGTATTCTCGAGCGATTCGTGAGGCTGCTTTTGGCCCGGCGCTTTTCCGCGAGTTACGTGATTACTATGGTGAGAGCCTTCCTAGCAACTACAACCTACGTGTCTACTTACAAAAGAAAGGATTTAATCCGCGAACTGTCGATAACGTGATTCGCGTATATCGTGACACGCTTGATTTTGTAGCCGCACAGACCGGGGACGATGTTTTAGTCCCGGACGAAGAGGATGGAGGCGTCCGTCTATCGCCAGAGGCCCAAGGCTCAGTCTCGGCAGCTTCACCGGAGCCTGCGGTCGCGTCCGTTTCCGCGCCCACGGGTCCCAGAGAAAACGTGATTGCCTTTCCCTTTCCGGAAGGCGGAAGCGTCCAAATCGTCTTCACCGGAGAGGTTACCCAAGAAGTTATCGACTACGTAAGCGAAGTACTCGGCGTTATGAAAAAGGCGTACCCCACCAGAGGGCAGAGGGTACAGCAGAATCGAGCGGAGCAAGCAGACCAGGAGCCAGCCTGAAAATCGTCATCAGGCCGGCCATTTCCGACGGCCGCGGTCGGCGAGAACCTGCCTAAACTGCTCGCTATTCTCAAAGAACTCTCGGCTTTTAGAACGAGCGGATCTCAGCCTATCCGGGTGGAATGGTGATGAGGTCCATTCGTCGAGGTCTCCCCGTAAGCCCGAAGGTGCCGAGTTCCGGCGATGCAATCCTTCTGAATCCATTTTGCACAAGTCGAATCGATCCGGCAAGGAGATCCTGTACAATCAGAGCAGCAACCTCTGAAGCTGGCGAGTGGAGGGCAAGGACGAGATGGTGGACGCACAAAGACTGGCAGGTGAGCTTGGTCGTGGCGCGTACGATGCGCGGCGGGCAGCAGCGCTGGCCGGCGTGCCGCGGTCGACCCTTCATTACTGGGCACGCAAAGACTTTTATCGCCCGTCGGTTTCGCCTGAGCCCCACGTACGCCTCTGGTCGTGGCTCGACCTCCTCGCTTTGCGGACGATCGATTGGCTTCGCAAGACTAAGGGGACGGGCGAGCCGCGCCGAGTCAGCCTGCGGAAGATCCAAGAGGCGCTCAACGCGCTGGATCGAGAGGGGATTCCGCGCGAGCGATTGCACGATTTTGTTGTCGTCTCCCGAGCGGGCGATCTCTTCATCATGGTCGGCCAAAACCTGACTATGCGAGCGGACACGGGCGGTCAGCTCGCGTTCGGTGAGATTCTTCAGCCAGTAAAGCCGTACGGTCGGGGACCAGACCTTGTCGAGCCGCGCCCACGCCTGAGGATAATTCCAGGCAAGCTGCACGGCGAGCCGCATCTGCTCGATACCCGGATTCCGTCCGCGGCGGTTTATGCGCTGGTCCAGGACGGCTACGACCTCGCTGACATTCAGCGGATTTATCCAGACGCGACACGGGAAGCCCTCACCGAGGCGATAGATCTGGAGCGCTCCCTGAATGAGCGCGCCGCGTAACGTGGCGATCCAGCGCGCGATGCACCTCGTACTTGACCAGAACTTCCCTTTTCAAGTGACTGGTATTCCCTGGCCCCGCGACCTTCAGATCACTCCGCTCGCGCGTCTGGCTTCTCATCTCATCCGAGATTACGACGACTGGCAGGTACTAGACGAGCTGGCGCATCGTGGCGACGTCGACGGGTTCATCACGAACGATGCCGATATGCTGAACCTTCCGACCGAGATGGTCGTCTTGCGTGACACACATCTCATACTCGTCGTCACCGATCACGTCGGCCACGACCCGCTCCGCGCGACTGGCCTGCTGATGGTGCATCTCCCAACAATTCTCAAACAGCCGGTGGGTAAGCCTAACATCTATATTCTTCGTCCCGGTCAGTTGACCCCGACTTCACCCGACGTACAAATCAACAAAATCGCAAGCCGACAAGGCGTGCCTCCGCCACACGTGATCGCCCAGGAACGGCGGAGGATCGGCCGTGGCGGGTGACGATTGGAGCAGGTAGACGATGGATATCTTCGCACTTCGTGACCAGGTCGTCGGCGAATACCGCGACTACGTCGAGTCGTTCGTCAATATCTTGGATGACCAGATCGACGCCTTCGTTCGCGAGCGACTCGCCAGTGGCGAGCTGTGGCCGGACGCCGTCCTCCAGCTCAACCCGGCCTATGAGCCCGCGGACACGCTTGGCGCGCTGGCTCAGCGCGGGGTCATCTGCTCCGAAACCGCCCGGCTCTTCGGCCCTGATCTCCACCTCTACCGCCACCAGCAGGACGCGCTCGCGGCCGGACTGAAGGGCGAGCCTTACGTCGTCACGACCGGCACCGGCTCGGGCAAAAGCCTCACCTACTTGGTGCCAATCGTCGACGCGGTCTTCCGCGACAATCCCGCGCGCCACTCGGTGAGGGCAGTCATCGTCTACCCGATGAACGCCCTCACCAACAGCCAGCTCGACGCGCTCAACGAGTACCGCCAGCGCAACTGGCCCGACTGCCCGGTCCGGTTCGCCCGCTACACTGGCCAAGAGAAGCAGGACGAGCGCACCGCCATCCTGAGCGATCCACCGCACATCCTCCTGACCAACTACGTCATGCTGGAGTATATGCTGATCCGCCCCTACGAGCGGTCGCTGCTCCAGCAGACGACGCGCGACCTGCGTTTCCTGGTTCTCGACGAGCTGCACGTCTACCGGGGTCGCCAGGGAGCCGACGTCGCGATGCTCATGCGGCGGGTCCGGCAGCGCTCCGGCCGAGCTGACCTTCAGTTCGTCGGCACCTCGGCCACCCTGGCAACCCAGGGGGACCGGGCCGAGCGCCGCGCCCGGATTGCCGAAGTCGCCTCGACCCTGTTCGGCGTCGCGGTCTCCCCCGAAAACGTCATCGACGAGACTCTGCAGCGCATCGCCCGGGTGCCGGCGCCCGGCAACGCCAGCGAGCTCAAGGCCGTCGTCCAGCTCGCGCCGCCGCTGGCGACGCTGGAGTCGGTGACCGGCCACCCATTGGCGACCTGGGTCGAAGAAACCTTCGGGCTGGCAGTCGAAGCGGGGCGCTTGGTCCGTCAGCAGCCGATCGCCTTTGCCGCGGGATTACGCCGCCTTGTCCAGGAGACCGGGCTCGACGAGGCGCTTTGCCGCGACCGGTTGAAGGCCGTCCTGGAAGCCGGCAACGCCGTCCAAACGCCGGCTGGCGAGCCGCTGTTCGCCTTTCGCTTGCATCAGTTCCTGTCCTCCGGAAGCAGTGTCTTCGCGACCCTGCAGCATGCACCAGAGCGCTTCCTCACCATGGAAGGGCAGTACGTCGCGCCCGCCGACCAATCTCCCCTCTCCACGGCCAGTGGAGAGGGGGCGGGGGTGAGGTCCGCCCCCCGGCGCCTGCTCTATCCCCTCGCCTTCTGCCGCGAGTGCGGCCAGGAATACTACCTCGTTGCGAAGACCGACGTGGACGGCATGCCTGGTCTCGTCCCCCGGTCGCCGCTGCTCAACGCGCCGGACGACGATACCCCGGGCACGCTGGGCTATTTCGCGATCGAACGTGACGACCTCTGGTCCGACGACGAGGATCTCCCCGAGAGCTGGTTTGAGCAGCGGGCGGCTGGCCCACGCCTGAAAGCGAGCTACGCGAAGCACGTCCCGATCCGTTATTGGGCGCAGCCGGATGGTCGGCTGACCCTCACTCCGTCGGCTGCGGCCGACACCCCTCTCCCGCTGGCAGCGGGAGAGGGGCCGGGGGTGAGGGCCGTCTCCGGCTGGTTTCAGCCACGCCCGCTTATGCTCTGCCTGCGCTGCCGGGCCGCCTACGACCTGCGCGAGCGCAGCGACTTCGCCAAGCTCGCCACGTTGAGCCAGACCGGCCGTTCGACTGCGACGACGCTGCTGGCCAGCGCCGCCGTCGTGGATCTGCGCACCGATGGCACTCTGGAGCCCGAGGCGTGCAAGGTGCTCAGCTTCACCGATAGTCGACAAGACGCTTCGCTCCAGGCCGGCCACCTCAACGACTTCGTTCAGGTTGCCCTGTTGCGCGGCGCGCTCATTCGCGCCATCGAGCACGAAGGCTCATTGACCTATGATCGCATCGGCGTCGCCGTGTTCGAGGCGCTGCAGCTCCGTCCGGAGCAGTTCATGCGCGAGCCGGTCGAGGGTGGGCCCGGCTACGACGCGGCCCGACGAATCATGACCGAGCTGCTCGAGTACCGTGCCTTTGAGGATCTCCGCCGCGCCTGGCGGGTCGCCCAGCCGAACCTGGAGCAGTGCGGGCTCCTCCGCATCGACTACGCCGGCCTGCCGACGCTGGCCGCCGATCCGGAGGCCTGGGCAAGCGCACCAGGCCTCTCGCTCGTCTCGTCCGAGCGGCGCGAGGCCGTCCTCCGCGCCGTGCTCGACCATCTGCGCGGCAGTCTGGCCATCGACGCGCAAAGCCTGACCAGTGATTGGCAGCAGCAGCTCGCGAGTCGGGCCGGCGATCGCCGGCTACGCGAGCCCTGGGCGATCGACGAGCACGAGACGCTGCGCCGGAGCGTCGTCGCGCTCCTTCCTGACGTCACCCCGCTACATGGCGACGAACGCGGTACGATCGGCCTGGGTCCGCGCTCGGCGGTTGGCCGCTATCTCCGCTCCCGTCACACCTGGGGCATCGCGGCCGACCTTACTTCTGATGAGGTCGCCGAGGTCGTCCGGGCCATCGTCGGCGTGCTCCGTGGCCACATTCTGAAGGTGCAGCAGCGAAACGGCGAAGACTACGGCGTCCAAATCATGGCCGACGTCCTCCGTTGGCGCCCAGGTGATGGGAAGGCGCCGGGTCCGGATCCCGTCCGCGCTCGCTCACTCTACCTGCGCAAGGCAGAACATCAGCGCAGCGAGCCAAACCGGTACTTCGCTCGGCTGTATCAAGAGCGGGCGCTCGGTCTCGTCGCCGTGACCGGCCGTGAGCATACCGGCCAGGTTGCGATGGAGGACCGCATCGAGCGGGAGCAAAAATTCCGCAAGGGCGAGCTCACCGCTCTGTTCTGTTCGCCAACGATGGAGCTCGGGATCGACATCCGCGACCTGAGCGTGGTTCATCTGCGCAACGTACCACCAACGCCGGCCAACTACGCCCAGCGCAGCGGCCGGGCCGGCCGAGGCGGTCGCCCGGCCCTCGTCCTGGCCTTCTGCAGCCAGGGTAACGCCCACGATCAGTACTTCTTTCGCCAGAAGCAGCGCATGATTGCCGGGGCGGTCGCCCCGGCGCGCATGGACCTCGCCAACCGCGACCTCGTCGAGGCGCACTTACGCGCCGTCTGGCTCTCCCTGGTCGGTCTGCCGCTCCACAGCTCGATGGACCAGATCTTAGACGTCGAAGCTGACGGCTATCCCCTGCTGAGCAATCTCGCCGGCCAGATCGACCTGTCCGAGGCGCGCCGGCGGGAAGTGATCGCGGCCTTCCGGCAGATCGTTGGCCTGGGCGGCGAAGCGATCTCCACCGCGGATTGGTATTCCGAGAAGTGGCTCGCCGAGACGGTGGCCGACGCGCCTCGGGCGTTCAATGCCGCTTTCAACCGCTGGCGCGAGCTCTACCGAGCGGCGACCGAGCAGCGGACCGCGGCGCGACGGATCATCGACCGCCCTCGGAGCCGGCAGAGCTCGGACGAGCGGGCCGCCGCGGAGCACCAAGAACAAGAGGCAAAGCGCGAGATCGACCTCCTGTTGAACCAGGGCGATTCGACCGAGTCGGACTTCTACCCCTACCGCTACCTCGCCACCGAGGGCTTCCTGCCCGGCTACAACTTCCCACGCTTGCCGCTCCGCGCGCTCGTGGGGAACCGCGACCAGACTCAGGCGATCGACCGCCCGCGCTTCCTCGGCCTCGCCGAATTCGGCCCGCAGAACGTTATCTACCACGAGGGCCGCAAGCACCGCGTCAACGCCTGCATCCTGCCGGCGGGTGGGGTCGAGGGACGGATGACCCGGGCGAAGCTTTGTCAGTACTGCGGGTACATCTACCCGAGCACGGCGGCGACCACCGACGTCTGCAGCCACTGCGGAACGGCGCTGGACGGCGCGACCTCGGACTTCCCCCAGCGCCTGCTCGACCAGCCAACGGTCCGGGCTACCCGCTGGGCGCGGATTACCTCCGACGAGGAAGAGCGGGCCCGCGAGGGCTACCGCATCACCACCCATTACCGTTTTGCCCCCGGTGACCGGTCCCACCGCGTGGACGTCGCGGTCGACGGCGCGACCATCCTGGAAGTCACCCACGCGCCCCAGGCCGAGATCTGGCAGATCAACCACGGCTGGCGGCGCGTGACCGATCGCAATGGCTTTACCATCGATCGGGAGACCGGCCGTTGGCGCAAGCGCGAGGATGACGACGTCAACGACGACCTCGCGGAGCCGACCGCGAACGCGCCCTTGAACGGCGTCGAGCCCTACGTCACCGACCAACGCAACGTTCTGCTGCTGCGTCCCCGCCTCGGACAGACACCCACCGAGGAGTTCCTGCTCAGCCTTGCCTACGCCCTGCAGCGAGGGATTCAATTTGTCTTTCAGGTCGAGGAACGCGAGGTCGAGATCGAGCTCGTCGGCCAGGGTGAGCACCAGCGTCTGCTGTTCTGGGAAGCGGCCGAGGGCGGCACCGGCGTCTGGGACCGCATGTTTGCCGATCGCGACGCCTTCGTCGAGGTGGCCCGCGAAGCCCTGCGCATCTGTCACTTCGATCCCGAGACCGGCCAAGAGGATCTGACCTGGGCTTCCCGGTGCGCCATCGCCTGCTATGACTGCCTCCTCAGCTACACCAACCAGCCCGAGCACCGTTACCTGAATCGGCATAGCGTCCGCGATTACCTGCTCGCGCTAACCAAGGCCACGGTCGCACCGACGACGGCCGGACGCACCTACGACGAGCAGTATCTCTGGCTGCGGGAGCGCACGGATCCGCGCTCCGACCTGGAGCACCAGTTCCTCGATTTCCTCCACGAGCGTAGGCTACACCTGCCGGACCTGGCGCAGCACCAGCCTGCCGCCGACGTACCGGTCCAGCCGGATTTCTATTACGAGCGGCGGGCCTCCGGCGTGCCCGACCCCACCTTACCCGGCATCTGCGTCTTCGTCGACGGTCCGTCGCACGACGATCCGGAGCAGAAAAGGCGAGATCGCGAGGTACGGGAGGATTTGCGCGATCGAGGCTATCGGGTGGTCGCCGTCCGGTACGATCGTAGCTTCGAGGAACAGATCGCCGCTTATATTGACATATTCGGCAGCTCCCAGTAGGTCAGTGTCACGTCCACCCTCCTCGGCAGCGGAGTCGCGTTCGTTTGGGGCGTCAGCAGTAGTGGCTGGTGCTTTTTCCCGGGATAGCGATCACCTTGACGGTCATGGCCGCTAATCTGCTTGGCGACGCCCTCCGCGACGTCCTGGAGCCACATCTGAAGCGGCAAGATCAGATCAGAGGGACCCGCAGCGTGGTAAGAGTAAGAGGGGCGCCTCTGGAGCACGGTGCTGGGGCTGTACCTGCTGGTGCAAGGATGCTTTCTCCAGGCGATGACGCCAGAAGGCCAGCTTCTGCTGACTCCGGAGCAGATCACGGCCGCCTGGCACCAAGCGGAGCGGGAGCGTGACGCGGAGCTTATTGGACCTCTTTCTTCTCCGCGTTTCCGCGTGAGTCGTTTCCTGTCTTCCATCCTCAGACCGGTTCGAGTGGCCGGTGCGGTATCGGCGGTAGCTCAATCCGAATCGGGTCGCCGGGGCGGACCAGTCCGCTGGCAACAACGATTCCCATAACCCCCGCTTTACGGATCAGGTTGCCCTGCTCGTCGCGGCCGAGCACTGCCGCCATCAGGCCAGGCTGAATCTGATCCAGTTGGGCGCAGGGGGTACGCAGACCGGTGATCTCGACAATCGCCTCTTCGCCCAGGCACAGCCGGGTGCCGGTCGGCAGGCCGAGTAGATCGATTCCTCGGGTGGTGATATTCTCTCCCATCTGCCCCGCCGCCACCTCGAAACCGGCTTCCCGTAACTCGGTGTGGAGCTCGCTGTGAATCAGGTGCACCTGGCGGAGATTGGGCTGGTGCGGGTCGCGGGCGACCCGCGAGCGGTGTTTGACAGTGACGCCAGCGTGGGCATCGCCTGCGACACCAAGTCCGGCGAGCAATTGGATCGCTAACTGATTGCCCTTGCTTAACGAATGGGTTGGACTGCAGCTCACTGCCTCGACGATGGCGGTCATCCTTACCTCCGACAGCTACTCTCTTTGGCCACCCACGAGCAACCGGTTGCTACCGGCATGATAACCGATCGGCCGACTGAAAGCGAGAGACCGAATCACCGCGGGTGGCGCCCAGGCCTTAATGCCGTAATACCATAACGCCTTCTTGAGCGTTTGCCATTGCTGGCCATCGTAACCAGAGGTGGCCAGCGCCACTGGTTCACTGCGGGAATCCCACCATCTTGTCCGGGGCCAACTGCGGCGGTGCCGGGAAATGGAGTCCGCGCTGGCCGGACCAGGTGCGGTCCGGCCGGGGGACGTAGGGACCGGGATCGTAGCCGACCAGGACGCCATCTTTAACCCAGCCCGATTCGAGGTCGCGGCCCCAGAGCTGACCGCACAGCCGCTCGGTCAGGCGGCGGCGGATACCCCGGTAGGCAGGGTCGTCGGCAACGTCGCGCGTCTCGGTCGGATCCTCGGCCAGATCGAACAACTGGACGTGGTTGCCGGCTGGGTACCAGATCAGCTTGTGCCGCCCGTCGTGGAGCATGCGGGTGGCGCCGTGGTTTTCCAGGCAATCGCCGTACAGCAGGTCGCGGCGCGCGGCACCGAGCATCGACTGCCCCTCCACCGTTGCCGGGATCGGCACGCCGGCCAGCTCAAGCAAGGTCGGCATGACATCGGCCAGACCAACCAGGCGGTCGTCGGTCGTGCCCGCCGGTACACGTGGCTCCTGGGCCGTTCCCATCAAGATCATCGGGATCCGCGCCGAGCCCTCGTAGAAGAGGCGCTTCGCGTAGAGCCCGAAGTCACCGAGCATGTCGCCGTGATCGGCGGTGAAGAGGATGACCGTGTTGTCGAGCAATCCTTCCTCGCGAAGTGTGCCCAGAACCAGCCGGAACTGGTGGTCGATGTGAGTGCAGACGGCGTAGAAGGCACGTCGGACTTCCCGCAGGACCGCTTCCGGTAGCATCCGCCAATAGTTGCGCTCCATCTTCAGGCAGTAAGGCAGCGCGTCCGGATCAGCGCACCAGTCGCCCCAGAGGGCCGGCGGCGGCTCGAACTGCCGGTAGTAATCCATGTAAATGGACAATGGCGTGATCGGCGGGTGCGGATTGGTGTAGGACAGGTACCAGAAGCTCGGGCGGGTCGGATCGCGTCGCTTGATCGTCCGGCACATCGTCTGAGTCTGCCAGTTGGTGACGTGGCAATCTTCTTCGAGATGCCAGGGGCGATGCATATAATTGTTGTTGTTCATGCCACCGGCGAATTGCTGGCCGACGTGGCCACGATCGGCCAGGAAGATCTCGTAGTCATCGATCGCCCCCAGGTGCGGCCGGCCTTCCTCGGCGAGCTGCACGTCGTCGAAGCCGATCCGGTCCCGTGGCGGATAGACGTGGAGCTTTCCGACGGCGTAGGTCTGGTAGCCGGCATCACGGAAGGCCCGGGGCAGGCTGGTGAGGTGTCTTGGCCAGGTTCCCACCGTGTTAAAAACGCGGTCACCGTGAGTACGGGTGCTGGTGCCGGTCATCAAGGTCCGGCGGGCCGGGATGCAGATCGGACATTCCGAGTAAGCACGGGGATAACAGACACCGTTACGCGCGAGCTGATCCAGGGTCGGCGTCTGGATGACCGGATGTCCGGCGCAGCCGAGCAACGAGCCCGGCCATTGATCGACGGTTACCAAGAGGACGTTCGGTCGGTCTAGCTGTGGAGAGCTCATGGATGATGACCCCAATCGTGTAATCGCGGGCCATTATAACGGAGCGATTCCACCAGCGTCTAACTCGGCGTATTCAGCCGCCGGGCTCCTTCACCTTTTGCCCCTCTTACTGAACGTCCCTTCGGCTTGTCGCCCAGCAGCCCAGCACCGCGACGACCAGACCGCCGACGACACCGACGAGAAGGGCAGTGAGCTGCACCTCCGCGGGGATCGTTACCCCCGGCCGGGGCTGGGCGATGTAGGGAATTGACTATGGGAAAAGGCTCGCGAGGCCCGCCGAGCGAGGTGTGGAGATACTTAGGACCAGGCCGGCGACCGTGCTGACAATTCCCAGCCCGAGGGCGACGGTGAAGCTGCGCCAGCGGGTTGCCACCCAGGCCTGAACCGAGAGGAGAAGCACGGCCGCGACCGCGAACACGAGTGCCTGGCCAAAGATCGTCGCCCAGGGAATTGGTAAGGTCAAGCCCAGATCCGGCCGCAACGTCAGCAGGACGAAGCCCTCAATTCCCACGCCCACCGCGAGGACGAGGGTGCTCAGGGCGACGAGCGCGGCGGCGACGAGCAGCTTCGCGGCGTAGATGCTCCAGCGGCCAATCGGCAAGGCGAAGATATGTTTCCAGGCGTTCTCGCGGTGCTCGAGTCCAGCGAGCAGCGAGGTCTCCAGCGCGACGAAGAGCGGCAGCCCGAGCAGACACCAGAGGAAAAAGACGAAGTTGTGGACCGATACTGTTCCTTCGTCGTCATCTCGATCCACCATTTCGTGGAGTGAAGAATCTTCCCCCCACTCCAGCATACCACTTCCCGCTATCCTTGATCGTTCGCTCCTGCGTGGCATAATCGACGTAAATCAGGCCGAAGCGGCGGGTGTAGCCGAAGGCCCATTCGAAGTTGTCCATCAAGGACCAGGCAAAATAGCCCTGGAGCGGAGCACCCGCGTCGATCGCCGCGCGCGCCGCTGCCAGGTGCCGGGCGTAGTACGAGGTCCGGAGCGGGTCGGCGACCCGTCCATTGATCGGTGCCTCGTCCGGATAAGCCGCGCCATTCTCGGTGACGTAAAGCGGACCGGTGGGGTAGTCACGAGCGAGCCGCACCAGTAGATCGGTGAAACCTTGCGGATAGACCGCCCAGCCCATCGCGGTCTTTTCGTCGGTCGGCGCCGGCCCATGCCTGACACCGAGGGGCCTATTCTGCGGATCGTCGCGGACGAACGAGGACGAGTAGTAGTTTACCCCGAGGAAGTCGGTCGGCGCGGCGATGACCTCGAGATCGGTTGGCAGGATCTCCGGCACCACGTTCGGACCATAGAGCGCGAGCATGTCCGTCGGATAGCCACGGCCGTAGAGGGGATCGAGGAACCAGCGGTTGGCGAAGCCGTCCTGACGGTACGCGGCGGCACGGTCGAGCTCGGAGTCTGTCGCCGGGTAGACCTGCGACGGATTCAAAACGATGCCGATCCGCGCGTCCGGGACGTTTTGGCGCAGGACCGTCGTTGCCTGGCCATGCGCCAGGAGCAGCCCGTGCGTCGCGTGGATGGCGTCAGCGAAGCTGGTGCGCCCGGGCGCATGCTCACCGGTCCAGTAGCCGAGGAAGGCGCTGCACCAGGGCTCGTTCAGGGTAATCCAGTGCTTGATCCGGTCGCCCAGCCGCCGCGAGACGACGTTGGCATACTCGGCGAAGGCGTCGGCGGTAGCGCGATTGGGCCAGCCGCCCGCGTCTTCAAGAGGCTGAGGAAGGTCCCAGTGGTAGAGCGTCGCCCAGGGGGTGATGCCGGCCGCGAGCAGCGCGTCGACCAGCCGCTCGTAAAATGTCAATCCGGCCTCGTTCACCCCGCCGCGCCCGTCGGGCACGATCCGCGACCAGGCGATCGAAAAGCGATAAGCCCCCAGGTTGAGCGCTTTCATAAGCGCGACGTCAGTGCGCCAGCGATGGTAATGGTCGCAGGCGACGTCGCCGGTGTCTCCGTTCACCACCTTGCCGGGCGTGTGGCTGAAGCGATCCCAGATCGATTCGCCCCGTCCGTCCTCGCCGGCCGCCCCTTCGATCTGATAAGCCGCCGTCGCCGCCCCCCAGAGGAAGCCCGCGGGAAAATTCGAGATAGACTCGGGTACTTGCATTGAGTTCGTGTTTCCCTATGACAATGCTTCAGATTGGACAATGCTTCAGATTGGGATCCGTTGGATCATCAAATCCTAACACATTCCGGAGAAGAGGGGAGACCTTGCGCTATCAGTGATGGTGACGGTGCTAAACGAAGAGACGCCAAGGCAATTGCCCCCAACAGAACCTGTTTGACACGCCAGGGTTCTCTACGACGGGCGCGGGAGAGGAGCCGCGATTGGACAGCCCAGGTCTATTCGGCGCTTCGGACGGTCCTACGACGGCCCCCGAGGCCCGTCCGCTGGGCTGGGGCGGCAGAACCGGCTGGCCACGTCGCGGCTCCGCGACCAGGCCCCGGACCAGAAGCCAAATCCAGGGACGACGTGACGGAAACGACGGAACCCGGCGCGAGCATTCACTGGCGTCGTACCGGGCGGGCAGACCGGGGCAGCTCCGGGACTTAGCAGGGCCGGCCTCGGGGTGGGCCGGGCCGTGGCGTGAACCGCCGCCAGGGCAACCCCGACCGAGTTGACGGCCGACGGTAGGATCAGAGACCAAGCGGCAAGCAGAAGCAGCGGCGCGACGATGAGCCAGACCGGGACACGTGGCAGCCGGTTCATCGGGACGGCCCCGTGAGCTCGCGAATCGTGTCGGCCAGCGTCGTTGAACGGGAAAGTGCCATCTCTAATCCTCCTAGATCCTGCCCAGAGAATACGAGTACCCCCAGATCATTGCGGACGCGACGAATCGTCTCACGCACCGCGTGCAGTCGATCGACCATCTGCTGGCCCGCATCGGGCAGCCCCTCTGAGGTACCCCAGAGAACCGACGCCGCGGCGATGCGCTCGGCGGTTTGCCAGAGGGTCTCGGCCACATCATGGGCGAAGCTAGCGACCTGATCAGGCACCGGTCCCAGATCGAATGTCGCCAGGGAACGAAGGGTGGACAGGCCACGCTGTAGATCGAGTAGCTCGTCGGTTGCCTCGATCAACGCCGTCCGGAGAGGAGAGTCGGACAAATTTCGTCGGAGGCAGGCACGAACTTGCTCGGGCTGACCAGTTCGCTCGTAATACCAGAGCGCCTCGGCGAGGATCCCCGCGCGCTCTGCCCGCGCCGCGCGCGAGGCATCGGAGAGCGGATTCCATTCCAGTTCAACAAGACCACGGTACCGGAGCGCGAGCAATACCGCGACGACGATCATGGCCAGTGCGACCGAAATAGCGGCTACCATTACCATAATGGTCCTCTCAGTCCTTCCGGGCGCGTCCAAGTGCCGCGGGATGATAATGATGGCGTGGCCAAAGCTATTCCCCCAGTCCACTCAAAACGACGGTCAGACTAAGCTCGGCTTTGGCGACCACCCGCCAGGTTTCCTTTTTATCGTAGTCCATTCAGCGCTTACGTCAAGAGGGCAGGGAGCGCTTGGCATAAAGAGTGGCGGCTCAAGGCAGCGCTAAGACGACGAGGGGAGCGACGGATCGTTGTCTACCAGCCAGGCCTCCCCGGCTCTTTCGCTGCTGGCGTAGCCGGTAACGTATCCCCAGCTCACCGGACTCACGCCAAGCGCAACGAGAATACTTGGCACCAGTTTCTCTTCAATCGGCATATCCACCTTGAAGTACTCTTGAAGCTTCTGGCGAATGTAGCGCCGCGGGATCTCCGGCGAGAGTTGCTGGACTTCCCGCGACACGCCTACTTCCTTCGACAACCGCGAGTACTGAAACTGCTCCCCGATCTTCAACCAGTAATCTTTGCGGACATTGTAATCTTCGATCGCCTTCTGCCGACGCTTCTCGAACTCCTCCCGGGACAACGAGCCAGTATTGTCCTTGTTCTGCTTCATAAACGCAAGCACCCCCGGATCCAGGGAGGGATAGCTCACTTCCGCGAAGATCGGGATTTTCGACTGCCAATTGTCCTTATCGAAGATGTGATCGACGCTTCCTGAGGCAGTCAGGTCGAGCCAGGCAATCTGGGTACCGCCTTTTCTAAGGGCAAGAACCAGATCGGGACGGGTCGATCCGACGGCAACCTGGGGTATCACTGAGCATCCCGAGGGCGGAGATGGGCGGAAGCCAGAACCTTCTTCGCTGACCAGCGATTCGATCACGTAGCCAAACGTCGCCGCCATCAGCTTCGGCTGCCGATTCGCCAGGAAATCACTCCACTTCTGGGCCCACAGCTCGGTATAGCCATTCAGCTTGGCGTAGGGGCCAAGGCTGGGCACGGTGATCGCATACTCATATGCGTGTTTGACCGCCTCATTGAAGGCAGCAAAAAAGGACTTCGCCAACGCAATCATCTCGCCGTTGGTGCTATTGTAGGTCTCGTTCTCGATGTCGCGCTGGACGAGCGTGAACAGATCGTTGGCTCGTGATCCCCATTGTTGCAAGCTGCGCTGAATTGCCTGATTTCCCGATCTGGCTCGGAGCAAAGATGAGGCAACGGTCGGGAGCTGACCAGTCCACGCCAGGCGCTGCAATCTCTGATTCCCCAGACTCCGCTGGAGGCCCAAAATCGGTAGGGAACCATCAGCCCCGCTACTGACGAGGCTTTCGTTCGACCGTGATCGCGGGTCACGGATGCGGTTATCCGGGCCTTGATGCTTCCCCTTCTCTTTCAATTTCAATGCTCCCCTCCATCCTTAGCAGCCGGCAAAGTGCTGGAGCTATCTGCCCGACACGACGCTCTCCCCTGCCGCCATTATAGCGCGCACTGAGCTGCTTTTGGATCACGAAGACCACCAAATGGCCTGAAAAAGGCGCCCAAAAGCACAGTCTCACTGGGTCAAAAACGCCCGGGCGATGGCAGCAGTTCGGCTCGTGACGTCCAGCTTCCGGTAGATATGTTCCAGGTGCTTCTTCACAGTGCGCGGGTGCAGGACGAGGATCCCAGCGATCTCGGCGTCGGAATGCCCCCGAGCAACGAGCTGAAGGACATCGATCTCCCGACGCGTCAGGCCAAGCGCTACCAGATGGGTAACCGATGGCCTGGTGATGCGCTCTTCGAGGAGCAACGTGGCAACGTCACCAAACTCGTCGGGCGGGATGAACCGAATGGTAAGCTGCCCCCCGTCACGCTCAACGACGAGCGGCACGGCTGGCGGCGGGACGTCGTCAGTCTGGTCCAGGTGCGCTTGCTGGCGCTGGACCCAGTCACGGAGCGCCGCCGGAAGAGCACCGGCCAGCTCGGCCGTGGGTCCGAAATAGTCCGCGAGCCAGCGCTCGGCACGGGGGCTGACGAACTGGCACTGGCCGGACGTGGTCAGGAGGATCAGACCGCGATTGACGAGGTCGAACGCCTTGACAACACGGCCGAGCAGCTCAGCAGTCTGGTAAGTCTGGGCGAGATAAGGGCGCGCCAGGTCGAGGAGCAGGCGCTCACGCTCAGTGAAGCTACGTTTCCTCCGGTTGAAGGCAATACCAACGACGAGGGGGGCAGGCATCGGGAGCGCGAAGGCAAGCTGGTCTTCCACCCCAAGCGGGCCATAGAGCTCGTGGTACAGCCCGAGCCGGTGGAACTGCCGCTGGCCGAGGAAGTCGGAGATCTTGAGCGCCCGACCGTTCCGGCTCTGGCGGTAATAGCTGATCATCGGGTGCTCGTCGAGGTGGCGCGCCAGGATCTCCGCGGCATCCGGCGGGACCGGCTCCGGCGGTATCGCCTGCCCGACGACGCGGCGATACTCCGGGTTTATCTCGTTGTAGGCGATGAGGTCGGCGGGAACGAGTCTCCCGAGCGCGGTAAGGGCCCGGGCCGGGAAGGAAGTGAGGTCGCGAATACTGCGGATCTCACGCAAGACGGCAAGGAGGGTCTCAAGGTCAGACGAAGACAAGCACTCCACGGTCTCCCTCGCCCTGGCCGCAAAGATACGTCTTTTGCCGTATTTACAGTACCCAATATGGTTTCTAAAATCAAGGCCGCTTTGCGATCAACGGTTTGACGAATTTTTGATAAAAGGGGTTAACACCGTGCGTCGCGTCTATTTGCGATCTCGTCTCGCCGGCCTGGCGGTCGGGCTCGCGTTGGTCTTGGCCCTCGCCGCGACCAGTACCGCGTTGGCCGCCAGTTCCTCGGTCTCGGCAGCGTCCAACGGGGATATCGTCTGGAGCGGCACGGTTCCTCTCACAAGTGACTTTAAGGTGCTACCCGGCCAGACCCTCACGATCGAGGCCGGCACGACGATTCAAGTCGCGTGTAATTGTGGGATTTACGTCCAGGGGCCAGGGAATGGTCAGCCAGCCGCGAGTCTGGCTGCCAACGGCACGAGTGGAAACCCGATCAT
>JAJPKB010000243.1 GCA_021323915.1 Chloroflexota bacterium
AACTGGCTGGCGTAGAGGTGCTGATAGAATCCCTGCCGGTCGAGAAGCTCCTGGTGGGTGCCGCGCTCGACGATCTCGCCGTGGTTGACGACCAGGATCTGGTCGGCGTCGCGGATCGTGCTCAGGCGGTGGGCGATCACGAAGCTAGTGCGTCCGGCCATCAGCCGGAGCATCGCTTCCTGAATGTGCTTCTCGGTCCGGGTATCGACGCTGCTCGTCGCTTCGTCGAGGATCAGGATGCTCGGGTTGGCCAGGATGGCGCGGGCGATCGCCAGGAGCTGTCGCTGGCCCTGGCTCAGGTTGCTGCCACGCTCGGAAAGCAGGGTGTGGTAGCCTCGCGGCAAGCGATGGATGAACTGGTCGGCGTTGGCCAGTCGGGCGGCGGCGATGACCTCCTCGTCGCTCGCTTCGAGCCGGCCGTAGCGAATGTTGTCCAAGACGGTTCCGGCAAAGAGAAAGGTATCCTGCAGAACGATCCCGAGCTGCCGACGCAAGTCGTCTTTCCGGATTCGCCGGATGTCCTGGCCGTCGATCGTGATCTGGCCCGCGTCGATCTCGTAGAAGCGGGTCAGCAGGTTGACGATCGTCGTCTTGCCGGCGCCGGTCGGACCGACTAGCGCGACGACCTGGCCCGGCCGGGCGTGGAGGCTGATCTGCTTCAAGACCGGGACGCCGGGCTCGTAGGAGAAGCTCACCTCGTCGAAGACGACCTCGCCCTCGATCGGCCCCAGGGGCAGGGCGTCCGGCGCGTCGATCTCGGGCGCCTCGTCGATGACCTCGAAGACCCGCTCGGCACCGGCCACCGCCGCCTGGATCGTATTGTAGAGGTTGGCGATGTCGTTGAGCGGCCGACCGAACTGGCGGGTGTAGTTGACGAAGCTGGCGATCGTGCCAACCGTGGCCAGCCCTTGCAGCGCCATCCAGCCGCCGACGCCGGCGACGATCGCCAGCCCGAGATTGCTCACGAAGTTCATCAACGGGCCGACGAAGCCGGCGTAGGTTTGGGCGAGAGTCGCCGCCTGGCGCACCTCGCCGTTGGCCGCGTCGAACTCGGCAATGACGATCGGCTCGCGGTGGTACGCCTTGACCACGCGCTGGCCGGCGACGGTTTCTTCGATCAGCCCGTTGAGCTTGCCCAAGGCGGCCTGCTGCCGGCGAAAGCCCTCGCGGGTCTTGCGCGCGACCCAGCGGCTCAGGGTAAAACTAAGCAAGGAGATGGTGAAAACGCTGACTAGGGTCAGGCGCGGGTTGAGAATGAGCATCGTCACCGCGACGCCAAACATACTGAAGACGCCGGCGACGAGCTGAACCAGGCTGTCGCTGAGGACGAGGTTGACGTTCTCGACGTCGTTGGTCAGCCGGCTCATCAGGTCGCCGCGGGCGCGCTGGTCGAAGAATCCCAGGGACAGGGTCTGCAGCCGCGCAAAGAGATCGTTGCGGATGTCGCGCACGGTGCGCTGGGCCGCGCCGGCCATGACGAAGCTTTGCAGCCAGGTCAGGAGCGAGCTTGCCGCGTAGACGCCGAGCATGAGCAGACTGATCCGGGCCAGACCGGGCAGATCGCCCGGAATGATATACCGGTCGATCGCCTGGCCAAGCAGGTAGGGCCCGAGCAGATTCAGACCGCTCGTGCCGACGATCAAGAACATCGTGACGATCAGCGCGAGCTTCTGGCGGCTCAGGTAGCCCCAGATCCGCCGGATCGTGCCCCGCGTGTCCTTGGCGCGCTGGATCGCGACGATCGGGAGCGGCCCGGCGCCCTGCCTTCCGAGGAGCGGCGGCAGCGGCGCCGGGGTCCCTCTATTCTCCTGCATGGACCACCGCGCCGTTCTCCATCTGCGATTCGTAAATCTCGCGGTAAATCGTGCTCGTCAACAAGAGTTTGTCGTGCGTCCCCTCGGCGACGATCCGCCCGTCGTCGAGCACCAGAATCTTGTCGGCGGTCAAGACGGTGCTGATCCGCTGGGCCACGACCAGCCGGGTGTGCTGCTCACCGGCCTGCGCTAGCGCTGCCTGGATCCGGGCCTCGGTTTCGACGTCGACCGCGCTGGTGCTGTCGTCGAGGATCAGGACGGCCGGTTCGGTCAGCAGCGCCCGGGCGATCGCGATGCGCTGCTTCTGGCCGCCGGACAGGTTCACTCCGCGCTGGCCAACGACTGAATCATAGCCGTCCGGAAAGCGGCTGATGAAATCATGGGCCTGGGCCATCTGAGCGGCGGTGATCACCTCGGCGTCGGTCGCCTCGGGCCGACCGTAGCGAATGTTGTCGCGAATCGTGCCGCTGAACAGAACCGACTCTTGCAAGGCGATCCCGATCCGGGCGCGCAGCGCCGCCTCGTCGATCCGACGCACGTCGACCCCGTCGATCGTCACCCGGCCGCTCGTCACGTCGTAAAAGCGCGGCACCAGGCTGGTCAAGCTCGACTTGCCGGCGCCGGTCGCGCCAAGCAGCGCGACCGTCTGACCCGGCTCGGCGACGAAGTCGATGTTCTTCAGCACCGGATCTTGCCCGTCGCGGCTGTAGCTGAAGCTAACGTTCTCGAAGGCGACCCGTCCGCTTGGCGCGAAGCGGGTGAGCGCGTCGGGCAGGTTCTGCACGTCCGGCTGGCTGTCCAGCACCTCCTGAATCCGCTCCGCCGACGCCTCGGCGCGCGACACCCGCAACACGAGCATGCTCACCGTCATCAGCGAGGTCAGGGTCTGCATCAGATAGTTGATGAAGGCGATCAGTTGGCCGACGTGCAACCCGCCGGTCTTGACCTGGGCCCCGCCGATCCAGACCGCACCGACGACACCCAGGTTGACCGTGAGCATCAGAATGGGCATGGTCACCGCGCTCGTCCGGACGGCGGTGAGGTTCTGGGTCATCAGGTTATCGTTGGTGCGTCGAAAGCGCTGAATCTCGTAGCTCGCCCGAGCAAAAGCCTTGACCACCCGCACGCCGGCCAGGTTCTCTTGCATCACCGTGTTGAGCTGGTCGAGACGCCGCTGGACCTGACTGAACATCGGATAGGTTCGGCTGATGATCGCCAGCAAGGCCACCGAGACGACCGGAATCAAGACCAGGAAGAGCAGGGCGAGGCGCGGACTGGTGAGGACCGCCATGATCAAGCTGCCGACCAGCAGCAGCGGCACCCGCACCATGACCCGGAGCAGCATCATCACCACGTCGGTGACCTGGCTAACGTCGTTGGTCAGCCGGGTGATCAGCTTGCCGGTCTCCAGTCGATCCAGATTGCCAAACGAGAGGCTCTGAACCTTGCGAAAGAGGGTGCCCCGCAGATCCGTCCCGAAGCCCTGGGAAGCCAGCACCGCGAACACGGTGCACCCCACCCCGCCGCCCATCCCGACCACGGCGCAGCCAACCATGAGCAGGCCGGTCTGAATCACCACCGCCATGTTCGACTGGCTGATGCCCTGATCGACGATCTGCTGCAGCAATCGCGGCTGCGTCAGGTCCATCGTGACCTCGAGCACCATCAGCAGCGGCGCCAGGATGGCCCAGCTCCGATAAGGGCGCAGAAAGATCGCGAGTCGCCGGGTCGCGCGCATGGCACCTCGTTTGAAACTTAGACGGCGTCTCCGCGAATAAGCGCTAAATTTCCGCCAGAAACGCCCGGACTGCCCGCAGATACGCCTCGAACTGCTCTCGGCGGACGTTATGTCCAGCGTCACTGATGTGGACGACTTTGACCAGGGGCTGGATTCGCGCCGCTTCCGCCGCGATCTCGGGCGTGACGATCGCCCCTTTCTCGACGTCGGCCGTGATCAGGAGCGTCGGACAGGTGATCCGCGGCAATGCCTCTTGCCAGGTCAGCCGATCGGGCGAGCGGACCGAGCCGGCGAAATTCAGGCTCACCTGCAGCTTCGCATCAGCCCACGGACCTAGCTCTTCGTCCGACCAGTCAGGATGATCCGCTCGGCATTGGGCCATGAGTGCCTCACGACTCATCGCCTTCCGCTCGAGCGCGGCCTGACGCATCTGTGCTGCCCGGGCCTCCGCCTCGGCTCGTGCTGCCTGATCGCTACTTACCCGGAAGCCTGGATCTTCGAGGATGGCAGCGCGCGGCACGTCGGGAAACAGCGCCGCGAAATAGAACGCCGTCCCCGCGCCCATCGAATGGCCGCCGACGATCGGCTTTTCCAACCGCAGCGCCTCGATCAGCCCCGCCAGGTCCTTGGCCCGCTCCTCGGAGTTATAGCCACCCTCGGGCGCCTCGGAAAGCCCGTGGCCCCGGGCGTCCGGCATGATCACGTCGTAGTCCGCCTCCAGCGCCTGCGCCAAACGGGTCCAGCACAGACCATTGTCCGTCGCCCCGTGGCAAAGCACCAATGGCGGCTTATTTCCGCCGGTCCGATAATAGTGAGTCCGGATGCCGTTGGCGACGACGTCGCCACTGAGCCACTCGGCCATGCTGTCCTCCTCCGCTTTGGATGAGACCATTATAAAGGAAATGCTTTGGAATGTCTGAAGTAGCTTTTCGCCGGGGCCTTTGACGTCACTATTGCCACGCCGCTCAACAATATGGAAGCTCGCTGACGTCGCGGTTGGGGATTCGCTGGCCAGCCGCTGGGGCGAGGCGTAGGCCGGCGCGCCGGCCTACGCCTCGCCCCAGCGGCTGGGTTCGTTGGATTGGTTGCCGTCGACCACCCGCCAGGTGATGTCCGGAGGCCGGAACCGGGCGCAGCTCGGATTGCCCTTGGCATCGGTGAGGTTTACGGTGCAAGCAAGGACGCCGTTGGTGTTCACGGCCTGCTCGATCAGGCCCGGATCGATCGCCGTTAGCGTGAGCTTCGCGCGGCGAAAGAGGTGGGGGGACCCATCGGGCCCGACGTTGACCCAATTGAGGTAAAGGAAGCGGTCACCGCGCGGGCCATGGACGAACCGACCGCGGAAATCGAAAGAGCCATCGTCGGAGCGAATGGCGCGGACCTCGACCCGCCAGCGGGTTGCCGGCGCGTCGCCGGGGAAGAGATCGATCGGGTGTTGATTGATGCCGAGGCCGACGTGAATGTTGTCGTAGCTTTCGCCGGTCACGTTGGGGTGGCAACTCCGGCCCGGAAGGTTCGTTCCTTCGATCTCGATGAACATTGCAAGAGGATTGTAGCACGCTTCACGGCTTCGGTACCCGATTCCAACGTAAGTCAAACTCCAGCGCTACCTTCCTCGTTGCGACGGCAGCTCCAGCAACGGCGCATGGTTGGTCCTCGCGGTCAGCCGTGGGCCGAAAACATGTGGACTTCCAATGAGGAACGAAGCACTAGGCGGTGAAATTGAAGTATGGTTTCATCCCGCCTCGTCAACCCAACCGACCGCGGCGCAATCGAGGATGGCGATGAACGCGTCGGGCCGCTCTCCCCAGGCGTGCACTTCGGCAACCATCACGTCCAGGTCCGCCTCGGTTGCCCAGCGATTCTCGATTGCGGTGCGACGCAGCGTCGAGTCTTCGATTTGCTGAACGATCGTCGCGGCGAAACGTCGTGTCCCCGCGGGATCTCCGTGGGTTTCGCTACTGATCCGTCCATATGCCTCGCTTCGGGCAAATCCGGCCTCGAGAAGTAGTCGACGGTAATGTCGCGCCAGGTAGGGATCTCCACCGTGGTAGCGGACGGCTTGAAGGAAAAGAGTACGCACCTGCTCCAAGACCGGCGACGACGGCTCCCAAAGCCCGGTGCCAAAATCTCCGTCGGCAATTCCCGCCACGCCTCCCGGCTTGAGGACTCGGCGGATCTCCCGGAGGGCACGGAGGGGATCCTGTAGGTGGAGAAGCAGGGTATTCGCGAAGGCGGCGTCGAACGCGCGGTTCGGGAACGGCAGCTCGTAGACGCTGCCGACTTCGAACTGAACGTTGGTCACGCGGCGCCCGGCCGCGAGGTCGCGAGCCGCATCCACCTGGCGTGACTCCAGATCGATCCCAATCACCTGGCCGGGGGCGACGGCTTCGGCGAGGTCAATCGTGATCGAACCTGGGCCGCATCCACAGTCGAGTATGGTCATGCCCACACGGAGATAAGGCAGGAAGAATTCGGCGACCTCGGTCGCCTTCCGTCCCCGCAATCGCTGTTGCTCAGATGCGCTGTAGCCGTGAACGTAGAGCTCGGGCGGAGAATTGGTGTGTTGGCCAGATTCTTCTCGACTCACCGGAGAACCTCCCGATCAGTAGACAGTTGGGGGCATCGGAGCAAGCGCGGCAATGGAACAACCTCTCTCACCCTGACCCTCTCTCCCCCACGAGGGGAGAGAGGGAATGTCTTGGTCCGCTGGGCGGTGGGCCTCCATAGGCAACGGACACATGATGGCCTATGTCGACCAACCTCCCGCCCTGGTTCCTCTCCCCATGTGGGGGAGAGGACAGGAGAGGGGTCCGTCCGCTCACGGCCGCGGCTGATCCAGGATATCCTGAATAGCTTTCTGGGTGTGAGCAAACATCTGATCCCAGCTCTCCTTGCCATCCAGGTACTTCTGGGTATTCTGCTGGAAGGTATCCTGGTACTCCTGGGCACGCAGATTTGCCGGCATCGGGAACGGATCGACACCCTGCTGAAAAACCTGGGCGCCATCCTTGGTGAGTGGATACTTCTCCCAGAGGCGCTGGTCAAACCAGATCGAGTGACGGCAGTAAGGAACGGCGTGTCCGTCGTAACCAGCCCAGAAGCCGCACTCGGTGCTGGTCAGTGCATTCATCAGATGGAACGCTTCGTCCGGGTGTTGCGTCTTGGCCGAAATGCTCCAGGTATTGTAGGAAAGGCAGGTGCCACGACAACCGTTCGGCCCCTTCGGCCACAAGACCGCCGTCCATTTGAACTTGTTCCCGATAATGTCGTGGTCCGCCTGGGGCTGACCGATGATCTGAGACTGCATGACCTCCTTACCCGCCGTGAACAGGTCGCCGGTCGAACCGGCCGGTTGCTGATCCTGGCTGGTCGGCGCGAACCCATCCTTGACGAGCTGCCAGTACCACTCGAAGGCGGTCTTGACTGGCGGCGAACCGAGTTGTGATTTCGCGCCGTCCGGCGAGAGGACCCAGGAATCGGACGAGGCTGGTGGCCCGGCGACGCTGCTCCAGCTCCGGGTGACTTGGGTCGAGTAGAGGGGGCTACTCATCGTTACTTCGATGCCGAAGATGCCATCCTTCGGTTTGCCCGCTCCCCGGGCAAGCGCTTCCATTTCCTGGATTGTCCAATCCGAGCTAGCAGGCGGCTTCAGACCGGCCTTATCGATCAGATCAAGGTTGAGCAGAACGGCAATGTTGCCACCGGGATGGACGATCGTCGGGAAGAGGTAGAGCTTGCCATCGGCGCCCGGTCCCCGGGCATCTTTGATAACCGACGGGAAGAAGTCGTCGAACTTCGTCTCGTCCGGATAGGCTTTGACCAGCGGATCAAGCTCGTGGCAGATGCCTTTATACTCCCAGAAGGCGATCCAGCGAGTGTGGCCCGGGAAAAGGTCGCCAATCGTGCCCGAGGCGCCGGTCGTGAGTACCTTCTGGTTCATCTGGGCGTAGGGAGTATCCTCACCGATGACTTTGATATTTGGATTCTTTTGCTGAAACTCGTTGGCAAACTTGACATCCTGCTCCCAACCGACACCGGCGAAGCGCATCAGGCGAAGCTGGATCGCACCGGCCGCTGGCGCCCGCTGGGCAGCAGGCGCCGCGGTCGCCTTTGCCGTGGTTGGCTGGCCGGCCGGGGCGGCCGCCTGACTTGGCGCGGTCGCTTGGGCGGCCGGCGGAGCGGTCGCGGCCGGTTGGCTGCCACCGCCGCCGCTACAGGCGGCGAGCGCCGCTCCGGCCGTAACGCTGAGACCAAGGGCGAGTAGGGTTCGACGGGAATACTTTGCTGACATCTTCCTTCACCTCACGAATGAAATTTCGGACGTCCGGGTTACCCCTTTCTCACTCCTTTAACCCCGTCAGGACGATCCCTTGTACGAAATAGCGCTGGAAGGCGAAGAACAGTAAGATCGGCGGGATCATGCTCGTCACCGCTGACGCCATCAGGAGCTGATCGGTCGGGGTAACCTGGAACTCTTGCTGCTTGAAGTACCAGATGCCGATCGCGACGGTGAAATGGGCCGGACTTTGAAGGAAGACCACCGGGTCGAGGAAAGAATCCCAGTTGGCGATCAAGGTCAAGATCGCCAACGTCGCCAGGGCTGGCTTGCACAGCGGAACGAGCACATCCCAGAGAATCCGAGGGTAGCTTGCCCCATCGATGAGCGCGGCCTCGTCAAGCTCGCGGGGCAAAGTCAGGATGAACTGTCGCATCAGGAAGATCGCGAAGGCGCTGCCTCCGAACCACGGGGGGATGATCAGCGGGTTGAGGGTATCAATCCAGCCCAGGTCGTGGAAGAGAACGTAGCGTGGAATGAGCGACACCTGCGAAGGCAACATCATCGTTGCCAGGGTAAGCATAAAAAGCAGGTTCTTGAAGCGGAAGTTAAACCGCGCGAAGCCGTAGGCGACAAGGCAGGAACTGAGAACAGTTCCGAGCGTTGCCAGGATTGCCACCTCAAGGGTGTTCTGGTACCAGCGCGCGAACGGAAAATCGGTGAACGCCTCGACGAAGTTATATGGTCGCGGCGAAGACGGAATCACGACCGGCGGAAAGGCATACATCTCGCTGGGCGTCTTGAGCGCACTCATGACCGCCCAGAACATCGGGAAGACGAAAACCACCGCTAAGGCGACCGTCACCACATAGAGAATGTTCAGCCGGCGGAGCCTCCAAACGCCGAGCCGGGTAGGGCGGCCTAGCGCCGTGGTGAAGGTCGGATCGGCGGTCGTCGCCATGACTACGAACCTCCTCGATAGAACACCCAGCGACGCGAGAAGGCGAAGTTGACCAGCGTTAGCAGAAGGACGATCACCAGGAAGATCCAGGCGAGCGTCGCACCGTAGCCCAGTCGGAGGTAAGCGAATGCTTGCTGATAGATGTGGAGGGCGATAAACCAGCTCCCATAGTCCGGTCCGCCGTTCGTCGCAACGAAAGCGACGGTAAATGCCTGGAGGGCACCGATGATCCCCAGAACGAGGTTGAAGAATAGCGTCGGAGTAATCATCGGCAGGGTAACGTGGCGAAACTTCATCCAGCGTCCCGCGCCGTCGACCGTCGCCGCCTCTTCGAGCTCCTTGGGCACCCCTTGCAGCCCAGCCAGAAAGATCAGCATGCTACCCCCACCGGTCGTCGTGAGCAGGGTGATCAGAATTAGCGAGGGGATGACCGTATTCGAATCGGTGAGCCAGGGAAAGTCCCCCAGACCGAAGGGGCGGAGGATCTGATTGGCGAGTCCGAGCTTCGGGTTGAGTAGCCAGAGCCAGAGGACGCTCAGCGCGACCCCTGGAGTCAGACTCGGTAGGAAGAATGCCGTCCGAAAGAGATTCGTGGCGCGCAAGCCCTGATTGAGCAGTTGCGCCAGGAGGAGCGATCCGGCCAGCCCGAGTGGGACGACGACGAAGGCATAGTAGAAGGTGCGCCCGAGGGAGGGCCAGAACAGAGGATCCTCGAAGAACGCGCGTCGATAGTTGTCCAAACCAACCCACCGCGGGGCCGAGAGAATGTCGTAGGTCGTGAGGCTCAAGTAGAGCGAGGCCAGGATCGGCCCGGCGACGAAAACCAGCAGCCCGATCAGCCAGGGCGCGATGAAGAGGTAACCCCAGAGTGCCTTCCGAGCCCCCTGATTCGATTGACCGCCGACGAGGATCGCGAGAAGCGGGCGTCCGGGAGGCTTCGGCGCCGACGAGAGCGTGCTACGCTCCATGTCTGACTCCCTGAATCATTCTCCGTCCAGGCACCGGACCGTGGGCTGGTGAGACAGCAGTAGAGCTTGCCCTGAGCGCAGTGAAAAAGGTAAGGGCCGCCCTCTTGTCAGCCTACTCCAGTGAATCTACCGCATTATATTCTCTCTCGCTCAGTCTGTCCATAGGTGCACACGTGATTGATGAAGACTTCCGTTACCAGCCCATCCCGCTCGATCGATTGATCAACAGCGGAATGAATACGCGCATGCCGCCCGGCGTCGTGGTTGCAACTGGACTTAAGGGGCCGGTAGCGAGGGTTAGCTCGCCAGCACTGGTTCCCCAGGTGGTGGGGTTGGCGGGACTTGGGACATCTTCTCCGGCGAGCCAGATTCGGGTTGGATCGGACGGATCCGGCGCCGCACCGGAGTAATGCCCCCAGTGGCTGGCCGGAGCTTGGGCGGTGTCGCAGCCTGTGGCGCAAGCGTTGTAGGCGCCGGCACTTTGCGCCACGAGCACTGATGCGGTCAGCGTACCGGCGGGAGCCGTCGCGAGCTGGGTGGTCGCTCTAACGCTCGGGAAGGCGCTGGCCGAGGACTCGTTGTAGGCAACGAAAGCGTTGCCGAGTGCATCGAGGGTCACCACGGGATAAAACAGGTCGGCATCCGGCACCGACGCGTCGAAGCTCTGGAGTAGTTGTGGGGTCGACGAATGAGTATCGACCTGGACCAGGCGGAGACAGGCCCGCAGAGTACTTCCACCCGGCGGCTGACAAGCATCGTTGGCAGCCGTCCAGAGAACGCCATCTTGCCAGACCGCGTTCTGCAAACGGTCGTCGTCGGTGGCAATCGTCGGAGCAGTGCCGGGCTGAATCGCGGCCGGGGGGACGTTCGTCGCCGGCATGGGGAGATCCCACTCGTGCCAGCTCAAGTTACCCTGGGACGGAGTACCGCTGATCCGAACTACGCCCAGGGTTGGCTGGCCACTATTTTGACCTAAGGCTGGGTCGGCGTTGTTGTAAAGCAGATATTCGTCCGAGGTTGCCGAAAGCGACCAGGCTGGGACGATCCCGAAGCGATTCGGATCCGGTCCGATGACGCCGACCGTTGCCGCGATTCCCTGGAGAACGTTGGACTTGTCGAGTATCCAGATCTCTTCGCCAAGAAACGTGGTAGCGGCTTGATCAAAGTCGTTCCAGGAGAGAACGACTTTGTCGTCACTGATTCCCAGCTTGGGCTGGTCATAGAATATGCCGGATTGGTTGCTGGTCACAGTGTAGGCATGCCAGGATCCCAGGGGATCGTCGGTCAGCGAGCTTGCCAGGTAAGCGATACTGTCATACTGGCCGTCGCTAGCGACAGCAGTGGCGAGCCAGCGTCCGCTCTGACGGTCGTAAGCGACGCGAGGATTGCCGATGGTGTAGCCGGCCGGCACCGGGAAAAAGGAATTGAGGTCGAACATCCCCAAAAGCTTGCCGGACTTTGTCCAAACCGAGCCACTCGCGTTCACAAGCTCCAAGAGCGAATTCGGCCCGGCCGCGAGCTGAGTGTCCGGCAACGCGACGCCCTGGTCGGCTCCGAGCACTGCGACCTGGCGCGCACGACTCATCATGGGGAAGCCGGCCAGGATCATGGGCGAAGATTCCGATCCGGCGCTGGCCGGGCCCGGATCACCCAGCACCGTGATTGATGCGCTCCCCGCGCTGGCGGTCTTGAGCAGCTGACCGGTCCGAGTTTGCGGTTTCAGTGCTCCGTCGTGCGTTTGCAAGGACGACGCTCGCGCAGATTGCGCTGAAGCGCCAGCCCCGATCAGTGGCGAGACGTCGACCGGGCCAGAACGGTCCGTGTGCTGGTAGAGGACGACTGGCATGGTAGCTGCTGCCATGAAGTCGGTCAAGCTCTGGCTAGACGCAGTACCCGGCGGCATCGCGGCGGTGAGCGCCAAGAGAATCGCCAAGCCGATCGCGAGCATGTCAGTCAGATGATTTTCTCTCCCACGAAGGCTGGGGTGAAGGCACGAGTGCCTTAGATCAATTCATACGGCGATCGCGAAGAGAACCCGTTGAGCGGTTGTAAAGAAGCGGTGAAGTCTCACTATATCGCCCGAATGCCTCCTGAGCGCGATAGATCAGGTGGTCAGCCTTAGCCACGACTTTTTGATCGGATCGGCGATCAACTGCATCCCGGCGGCTGGCCAGGATATGTGCATCTTCGATCATTCGCTTTCATACCAGCCAGGTTAACTGCTCTCCTCGCCATCGGTGTCGAACTTCGGCTTCTGCCGTGTTGCGCTTTCCGAGGTAAACGAAGACATCCGCCCCACTCATTCCTGTAACTTTTCACCGTATATAGACATGAGACAATCGTAGTTCCGAGATTCGGCATCACCGAAAAGTGTGGAATGGGGCTCAAGCTGGGGTGGCCTGGTCCTGACAAGCCAGACGAAAAGAGGTCGCCGACTGACCAGGCAGATCACTCGGCGTTGACGGACGCGTTCGAGCGCTACGCGACGTCGATCTACCGTTTTGCCTATCGCCGCCTGGGAAACCCGGAAGACGCCCAGGACGTGACGTCGCAGGT
The DNA here is from genome assembly GCA_021323915.1 of Chloroflexota bacterium. Classification (GTDB taxonomy): domain Bacteria; phylum Chloroflexota; class UBA6077; order FW602-bin22; family CADDYW01; genus JAJPKB01. The sequence continues at coordinate 12,317 of JAJPKB010000243.1, forward strand.
ATTCTTCAAAGCGGCAAAGGGGCTCAAGCGAGAGTTCGACGAGGAGGCGCGCCGAGCTTGGCTGTTCAAGGCGGCGCGAAGCGCGATTGCTGACATCTGGCGGAGCTACGGGGATTATCCGGCGGTTCCCCTGGAATGGTATGCCGAGGAGTCCGGAGGACAAGCGAGGGCAGACTCGGATGCGGCCATTCAGGTCAGCCGAATTCTCTCGGCGCTGCCGACGACCCAGCGGAAAGTACTCGAAATGCGCTTCCTCGAAGGCAAGTCGCTGCGCGAGACGGCACTTGAGCTTGGGACGACCGAGGGGAATGTCAAGGTGATTCAGCACCGGGCGCTCCGACGCGCTGCTGAGTTGGAAAAAGAAGGTACTGATGTCTGATTGGCCAGAGCGACTGAATCGATTTATCGAGTCTCTGGGCGAGCGAAAACGCCCGGAGCGGGGGCTGGCGCGGTCGATTGAAGAGCTCGAGGAGATGCGACTCGCGGCGCGCCTTGCCGGTACCAGTGGCGACCCCGAGCCCGATCCGGCTTTCCTGGCCGACTTGCGAAAGCGTCTCGGAATTGTCTCGGCAACGTCGCGCCGAACTGTCTCGCGGGTCGATCTGTTGCGGCTGGCCGCCGCCTGGCTGGCCGGCGCCGCCGCCGGTTTTACCGGCGGGATTCTTCGTCCGGCCCCCCCTCCTTCCTCGCCGGTTTCGCCAGCCCCGGTCCAGCTCGCCGATGGCCGATGGTTTCCAGTGGCCTCGCTCGCTAACCTCTCGGTCGACGCCGTGGAGCCAGTCGAAGCGGGCGCAGTCCCGGCGTTCGTGCTGCGCGAGCAGAACACGGTGCGGGCGCTTTCTCGGGTCTGCACACACATGGGCTGCCTGCTGACTTTTGACAACAAGGAACGGGAGTTTTACTGCCCATGTCACGGCGCGGTATTCGGTCTCGATGGCAACCTGGAGTCGAGCTACGAAGGTGGGCCCTTACCCCCTTTGCCTCGCCTCGCCGTTCGGGTCGAGAAGGGGACGGTATTCGTCCGTGGAGCGTGAGTGGCGGCTTTCTCTCGACGAGGCAGCGCTCGCTGCGGTAGTTTACGCCGATCTTTTCGACTTTCCGCTCACGGCAAGAGAGATCCATCGCGGATTGATCGGACGAAGCGCCTCGGACGACGTAGTGCAGGATACGATTCATCGCCTTCTCGCTACTGGCCGTCTGGCCATCGATCGTGCGTTCTATGTCATTCCGGATCGTGCTGGTCTTGCGCTCTTACGCGAGGAGCGGACGCGCCGGGCGGCGCGGCTCTGGCCAGTGGCTCGGCGCTTCGGGCAGTTTCTCGCGATAATGCCGTTCGTGCGGGCGGTGATCGTGAGTGGCTCGCTCGCGGTTGGCAATCCGGATCCGGCCGCCGACGTCGATTTCCTCCTGATCACTGCGCCGGGCCGACTCTGGTTGGTTCGAGCGATAGCGATTCTGATCGTGCGATTCGCGCGGCTGACTGGCGCTCAGATCTGTCCTAATTACTTGTTGAGCACCCAGGCTCTGGTGCTCGCTCAGCGCGACCTTTTCACCGCCCACGAGCTGCTTCAGACCGTGCCTTTATCCGGCCACGAAGTCTATAGCCGGCTCCGTGCCGCCAACCTCTGGACTGCAACCTGGTTGCCGAACTGGCCCGGCGCAGACGGCGCTTTCCCCACCGAGCCTTCGTTGCGAGGGCGTCCCGTGGCGTTTGGCCAGCGACTCGGTGAGGCGGTCCTGGGCGGTTTCGTCGGCGATCGCTTTGAACGCTGGGAAGGAATCCGAAAGCGACAGCGTCTCCAGCCACTGGCCAGTGACGCTCGGTTCTCGGCCGACGTGTGCGAAGGGCACTTCGGGCGTCACCGCGAGCGCATCACGCGACGATTCGCCGAGCGCTGCGCGCAGGTCGGAATTAGCGAGCCTCAGCTCGCGGCAAGCTTGGACTCCGTGAGCCCGGGCCCGACCGTATCGGTCAATCTGGCGGTGACCGGCACATGAATGCCCGGATTGATCGTGTCGCTCTCTTACCGTGGCAGGTCGGTGGCCTGGCTGCCGTGGATCTTGCCGGACGAGCGGCTGGTTTGATTCTCGCTCTATTGATCACGCGCCGGCTTGGTCCAATCGGCCTGGGTCAATATGCCACGGCACTCACCGTGGCCGGATTGCTCCGGGGCGTGGCCGACCTGGGGATCGATCCTTTGATCACGCGGAACGTCGCCAATGGCGACCGGGCTTACACTGACATCGTCGCGACTCGTACGTCAATCGGCGTCATGGTCGCTTTCGGTCTGCTCGTGGTTCATTGGCTCGTGACGAGCGAGCTAACCAATGCCATCGCCTTGGCTGGGCTCGCAATACCCTGTGAGCTGCTGGCGAAGAGTTGTCGGTCGATCGCGGTGGGCGAAGGCCAAACAAAGCGGCTGGTTGTCAGCGAGGTCGTGGCCCGAGGGTTGGGAACGGCCAGTGCCATCGGGGTCCTGGGGCTCGGCTATGGGGTATCGGGCGTGCTGGTGAGCCGGCTCCTAAGCGCGATCGTCCAGGCAGGTGGAGCATCGCTCGCGGTTCACCGGTGCAACGTCTTCGCGTTCGGAATCGATTGGTGCGCGATCGGGCGGTCGATTCCTTTCGCATTCTCGGCTCTGTTGGGGATGGCCTACGTCCGCGGCGATATCCTGCTGCTGGCAGCGATCCGTGGTCCCGGTGAGGTTGGCTGGTACAGCGCGGCGTATCGTCTCCTGGATAGCGTCCTGATCCTCGCGAGTGCCTTCGCAGCAGGAGCTCTCCGAGATCTCGCTCGCCCATCGTCTTCGGCGACAGCCAGCGCCTATGTGATCCTGGCCGGACTCGTCGGTGGAGCCATTGCCGTCGCTGGTTGGCTCGCGGCGCCGTGGCTCGTGCGTGGCTTTGGCGCGGCAAATGCGTCGACCATTCTTTCGGCCTGGCAGATCCTGGCGGTGGGGATTCCCTTTGCCTTTGTCGGCGCAGTTGGCGCTGACCTCGTCGTCGCCCGCGATCGGCAAGGATGGCTGCCGCTGCTGTACGGCGCGGCCCTGGGGCTGAATCTCCTGGCAAACCTGATCGTCATTCCTATCGACGGCTTGGTCGGTGCGGCCTGGACGACCAATCTGACCGAGGCAGTGCTCGCGGTGCTTCTGCTGGTCGTCGCCGGGCAGGCGACTAGAGCTACCGGCAGACTCGACCGCTTCGTGAGCGGCAGGCGAGGAGGGTATTCGTGAGCGAGATCCTGCTCGGACAATCGTACTTTTTGCGCTTCGATCCGAAGCTTTGGAGGGCATGCCAACCGTATGCCCCGCTGGGCACGCTCTACGCGGCGAGCTATCTCCGCCAGCACGGCTACGCTGTCGCACTTTTCGACGCTATGCTCGCCGAATCAGAAGCCGACTGGCAGGCGGCACTGGCTCGCGAGAAGCCGACCGTTGCCGTCATCTACGACGATTCGTTCAATTACCTCTCCAAGATGTGTCTGCTGCGGATGCGACACGCGGCCTTGACGATGATCGATCTCGCCCGTGGCCGGGGCTGTCGCGTGGTCGTCGCCGGCGCCGATGCGACCGATCACGCGGCGCTCTATCTGCGGCGCGGGGCGGACGCGGTGATCACTGGCGAAGGCGAACTGACGCTGGCCGAAGTTGTCGGCGCCCTGACCGGACGAGCCAGTACCGACCTCAGTTCGATCGCCGGTCTGGCCTGGCTCGATCGCGCGACCGACCGGGTGAGCTATTCGCCACGTCGGCTCGCGCTGCGGGATCTCGACGCCCTTCCGTGGCCGGCGTGGGATCTCGTCGATATCGAGCGCTATCGCCGGATTTGGCGACAGCAGCACGGCTACTTTTCGATGAACGTGGCGACGTCCCGCGGCTGTCCGTTTCACTGCAATTGGTGTGCGAAACCGATTTGGGGGCAGCACTACTATACCCGGAGCCCGGAAAGCGTCGCCGCCGAGCTGGCCTGGCTGAAGGCGACCTACCAACCGGAGCATATCTGGTTTGTCGACGACATTTTTGGCCTCAAACCGGGTTGGCTTTCGTCTCTCGCCGACCAGTTAGAGGCGCGGCATTTGCGCATTCCCTTCAAGTGCTTGCAGCGAGCGGATTTGCTGCTCAAGGCGGACACCGTCGCCGCGCTGGCTCGCCTTGGCGCGGATACGGTCTGGATCGGCGCCGAATCTGGTTCCCAGCGCATCCTCGACGCTATGGAAAAAGGAACGCGGGTCGAGCAGATTCGCGAGGCGGCACGGCGGCTGCAGGGGGCCGGGATCAGAGTCGGTTTCTTCCTTCAATTTGGCTACCTTGGCGAGACCCTCGACGATATCGAGCTGACAATTCAGTTGGTGCGTGACTGCCATCCGGACGACGTTGGCATCTCCGTTTCGTACCCGCTTCCCGGTACCCCGTTCTACCGTCAGGTTCAGGATCAGCTCGGGCCGCGAGCGAACTGGCTCGACTCGAGCGACCTGGCCATGCTCTATCAAGGACCGTATTCGACGGCGTTCTATCGTGCTTTGCATCATCTGGTTCATCAAGAGTTTCGCTTATCTCGATTTCGGCAGGGTACGACGACGGCGCTGGCGCGGCCGCGCCCTTCGCTGGTCCGACGAATCCGGCAGAGCGGTCGCTACGTCGTCGATCGCCTCACCCTCCCGCTCATTCGGAGCCGGGTGCGGAAGCTTGCCAGGCCAACGGTGCTCAGCCGCGCCGCGAGCGACCATTCGGCGGTGTTCCAACCGCTCGGAGGCAATAGCAGTGATTGAGAAAGCACGCGCGGCGTCCCCGACACGCTCGAAGCAGTGGGAGGACATCTGTCGTGCCTTCGATCGGGTTGCCAAGGAGTACGACGGTCCACTGGGGAACAATGCCATCGTCCAGCAGTTCCGCCAGCGGCTCTGGCAGACAGTTGAGCTTCGGGTGCCCAGGGGCAGTCGTCTGCTCGACCTGGGAGGTGGCACCGGCCTCGATGCCGTCCACTTCGCGCGCCTCGGCTATCACGTTCAGGTGATCGACCAATCCTCCCACATGATCGAACAGGTGCGTCGGCGAGCCCTCCAGGAAGGAGTCGCCGACCGGGTGAAGAGTCAGGTTCTAGGCTTTCAAGACCTGGCAGCCTTGACCGGAACGACCTTCGACGCGCTGTACTCGAATCTCGGGGCGTTGAATTGCTACGAGCCGTTGGCGGAGCTCGGAGCAATTTGCGCCGACCTGCTCGTGTCGGGTGGCTGGCTTGTCGTTTCGGTGATTGGCCGCTATTGCCCATGGGAAGTGCTCGCTTATCTGCTGGCAGCTCAGCCTCGCAAGGCAGCCCGGCGGCTGACGCGACGAGTCGTGCCGGTCAGCTTGCGCGACGAGACGATCTGGACGCGCTACTGGACCCCCGGGGCCTTCGCGCGCGAGTTAGCGCCGCGCTTCGATGTCGTGAACTACCGCGGGCTGGGTGTTTTCGCGCCGCCCCCCTACCTGATTGGCTTGTCGGAGCGTCTACCCTTCCTCGGTCGACATCTGTTTGCCCTCGACGACCTAGTCGGCGAGTTGCCGGTGCTGCGGAGCTGCGGTGACCACTTCTTGATGGTGTTGAAGAGACGTGACTAGGGGGCTTACTGAGCGGTGCGCCCGCCGGTTCTGGCGGACCATTCGCTGGCAGCGCTTCGTGCTCGTCCAGCAGCCGCGTCACGATCGGTTCGTCGTTGAGCGGATTGGATCGCGACGATTCGTCGTGCTGCCCGGCGTTTTCAACCCTGCTCTTTTTGGCAGCAGCGCTCTCCTGGCAAGTGTCGTCGAGGCGCTGCCGCTGAACGCGGATACGTCGGTTCTTGACCTGGGGACCGGCAGTGGCGTCGGGGCGATCGTCGCCGGCAGCCGCGCTGCATCTGTGATCGGAGTCGACCTGAACCCCGAGGCGATCCGCTGCGCCCGGATCAACGTCCAGCTTCATCACCTCGAGCAGTCGGTCGAGCTGCGAACGGGGGATCTGTTCGAGCCAGTCGCTGGACGACAGTTCGATTACGTGCTCTTCAACCCACCGTATTTTTCTGGCCGCCCCGGTTCTCTACTCGACCTGGCATTTCACTCGCTCGACGTTCCCGAGCGGTTCGCGGCGGACCTACCTCGCCACCTGGCCCCGGGCGGCGAGGCGGTCCTCGTCCTTTCCGAAGAGGCAGACGTCGAACGCTTTCTGGGCCCTCTGCGCGAAAAGGGCTACGTGCTCTCGGTTATGAGCGAATCGCGCTCGCTCGGTGAGCGGTTTCGTGCCTATCGAGTCGCTCGGGCGAGCGGCGATGGGGAGGTAAGCGATGATCGTTCTCTACAATCCGCCGAGTAATCCCCGGCGGAAGCCGATTCTGCCGATGTCGCTGCTCGCCCTGGGAGCACTCCTGGAAGGTGAGCACCCCTATCGGATCGTCGACGGCAACCTCGAAGCCCAGCCGGCGGAGACGCTCGATCGGGTTATCCACGAAACGGGGGCGTCGACGCTTGGCATCACCGTCATGCCGGGTCCGCAGCTTGCCGATGCCGTGCCAACCAGCCGCTTCTTGAAGCAGCGCCATCCCGATCTCACGATCGTCTGGGGTGGCTACTTCCCCACCCAGCATTACGAAGCTTGCTTACGCGGAGACGAGGTCGACTACGTCGTGCGGGGGCACGGCGAGCGCACATTTAAGGCGCTGGTCGACCTGCTAGCCAGGGGAGAAGACCCGACGATCCTACCGGGGCTCGCCTATCGTGACCCGGCGACCGGCGAACCGAAAACGAACCCCTTGGCGGCAATTCCCCATCCCGATCGTCTGCCCGATTTCCCGTACCATCAGCTCGACCTGTCGCGTTACCTACGCCACACCTTTCTCGGGCGGCGCACGATTTCGCACCATTCGAGCTATGGCTGCCCCTTTACCTGTAACTTTTGTGCAGTCGTCAACATGGTGAACGGACGTTGGCTAGCTCAGTCGGCAGATCGCGTAGCAGGCGTCGTCCGCCGGTTCGTTGAGCAATGGCAGGTCGACGCCATCGAATTTTATGACAACAACTTCTTCGTTCAGGAAGCCCGGACCGCCGAGTTTGCCGAGCGAATTCGCTCACTCAATGTGTCCTGGTGGGGTGAAGCTCGAATCGATACGCTGTTGCGTTACTCGGACCGTAACTGGGCGCTGATGCGTGATGGCGGGTTGCGCATGGTCTTCATGGGTGCCGAATCGGGCTCTAACGAGACTTTGCGCCGCATGAACAAAGGGGGGACGGCGTCCACCGAGAAAACTCTCGAAATCGCCGCCAAGATGGCCCGATATGAGATCATTCCGGAGTTTTCGTTTGTCCTGGGCAGCCCACCGGATCCGGAGGAGGACGTCCGACACACCCTGGAGTTCGTGCGGCGGCTCAAGGGCGTGAATCCAGCCGCGGAAGTGATCTTTTATCTATATACCCCGGTCCCGCTGAGTGGCGAGCTCTACGAGCAGGCGAAAGCTCGAGGCTTTGTCTTTCCAGAAACGCTCGACGAGTGGCTCAGCCCGACCTGGAATCAATTCGCACAGCGACGCAGCGGGCAACTACCCTGGCTCGATCAGAAAGTGCGGCGATCCATCCGTGACTTCGAGCGGGTACTGAATGCCTACTATCCAACGACGACGAATCCGCGTTTGCGTGGTCCCTGGCGTTGGATTCTCCGGGCGGCGAGCGCCTGGCGATATCGCTCGCGGATTTACCGTTACCCGATCGAGCTTCGAGCCATACACCGGTTCATTGCCTACCAGCGCCCGGAGACAGCCGGATTTTAGGACGGGGATGAGAACAGTGACCAGTGGCCAGAGATCAGAAACGACAAGGCAAAGGAATCAGATGAACAAAGGGAAAAGTTTCACTCCGGGAGAGCAGACGATTGATGTTTGTCTTGCCTATGATGCCGTGGCCGACCGCTACGACACTCAGGTCACGTCCGGGGGGTGGATGCGAGCTGCCCTCTGGCGCCACTACCGGCGACGATTTCGACCGGGCGCCACCGTTCTCGACGTTGGCTGCGGGACCGGGCTCGACGCGATCTATCTGGCGATGCGCGGCGTGCGAGTGATGGCGGTTGACGGATCGAGCGGCATGCTTGGCGAGCTGCGGCGCAAGCTGGATCGGACTGACCGACGGGCCACGGTCGATACCGCACTGCTCGACGCGATGCAGCTCGACCTGCTCCCGGCGAATGCTTTCGATGGAATGATCGCGGCGTTCGCGGTTCTGAACACCGTGCCCGATCTCGACCAGTTCGCGGCCAGCGCGGCCCGTCGGCTTCGCCCGGGCAGTCACCTGATCGCGCATCTGCTAACCGATGGAAGTCTGGGCCACGTCTTTAGCTTGGCGCTCGGGCTCCCGACGCGGAATCGCCAGTCGCAGCGTGCGACTCGAATTGGCGAGGCGCGGGTCATCCATAGGGTCTACTCGGTCGCCGAGATCTCCGATCGTTTCACCGTCCACGGGTTTCGGATCGCCGACACCTACGCCCTTGGCGTCATGCGGCCAGATCGACCTCTGCCACCGGTGCTGCGTCTGCTGTTCGATTGGCTAGAGCCGCTCGATACCGCGCTCGGTCACCTGGCCGCGTTCCGCGAGTCCGGACCATTCTTTGTTGTCGACCTGATTCGGACTGGCACCGGCGAGGCGGAAGAGGCGAGCCGAGCGTAGGGTGAGGATAGATGACGGCTTTTGTTCCCTGGCAGCGACAACGTCAAGCCAGGCGAAGGACGATTCTCTTGACCCTATTAGCCACGGTCGTGCTCTCCCTGGCAATCGGCATAGGTGGGGCGTATCTGAACCGTCATTTCGCCTCGGGCGTCGGCGTCATTCACAGCGTCGATGCGCATCTGGTGATCTGGCTCTCTCTGGCATTACTCGCGGTGATCGTCACCGTCTGGTTCGTCGTCGGATGCCGAAAGGGCCGCGACTGGCGACAGTGAAACGAAGCCGGCTTTCTTGCGCGATCGCGAGCAGTGATTCTCATTTGCCATGGCAGGAAAGAGGGAGATGAAGCTAACGATCGTCAGTCGCTTTCCACCAAGTCCTGGCGGAACAAGCGACTACTGCTGGCACGTGACTCGAACTCTCGCCGACCGGCCGGAGATCGAAGGGATCACCGTGATTGCCGACCGAATCGCAGAGAATGAGGTTGTCGACCTCGGCTGGATCGGGACCGCGCCGCGTTTTCGGGTCGTAGTTGATCGGCCCTGGCATCCCGATGGATTAGCGCTCGCACCGCGGATCCTGGGAGCAATTCTTCGTACGCGTCCGGACGCTATCTGGTACAACCTAAATCTGTCGAGCTTCGGGAGCTCGGCCCGGGCGTTTGCCGGATTTCTGCTGCCGGCAATCACCCGCAAGCTGGGTCTGCGCTCGGTCGTCACCCTACATGATCTTCCCAACCAGTCATTAGCGGAGCTGGGCTTTGCTGATGACGCGCGGACCCGGCTTGGTCTCGATTGGGCGTTGGCGGCACTTCTGCAGAGCGATGCGGTCTGCGTGACGATTCGCCGCTACCAGGATGAGTTGCTCGGCTGGCGACGGGGTGGCCGGACAGAGATCGTCCACGTTCCGCTTGGCGGCTACGGTAAACCGAGCTATGAGCCGCCGACGCCATCGCCGACTATTCTCATGTTGACTGCTCACGCTCCCCATAAAAACTTGCCGTTGCTGCTCAACGCGTTTGCCAGCGTGCGACCGGCTGTGCCACGGGCCCGGCTGCTTGTCGCGGGCATCGACCATCCCCGGTTTCGAGGGTATCTGAGCGCGGTTCGTCAGCAGTTTGCCTGGCTTGACGGTGTCGAGTGGCTTGGCCCGATCGCCGAGGGGGCGATGCGCGCCCTCTTTGCCCGATCGACCGTCGTCGTCGTGCCCTACCGGGTCGCGACTGGCGCGTCGAGCGTGATCTACCGGGCAATCGAAGTGGGGCGACCGGTCGTAGTGAGCGACCTGCCGGAGTTTCGGGCCAAGGCAATCGAGGAGGATGTGTGGCTAGAGTTCGTCCCGCGCGACGATTTCCAATTCCTGGCAACCACCTTGACTCGTCTTTTGCTTGCGCCGCAGCTTTGCCAGGAGATTGCCGAGCACAATCTCGTGGCAGCGCGGCGCTATCGTCTGCCGACGATCGCCGAGATCTACGCACGGCTTTTCGTGGGGACGGTCGGCGACCAGCGATCAGCTTCCGTCTCGCCCTCGCCGTCTGGTGCGCTCTCGCTTTGAATCTGCCGCTGACCCTGACCGGCCAGATCTGGCACAGCTACGACTTTTCTACCCACGTGTTTTTTGCTAACCATTACGAGCGCACCTGGTGGTCGCTGTGGGAGCCGCGCTGGTTTGGTGGATTCGACGTCGCCTCGTACCCGCCGTTGACGCATCAGCTCACGGCGCTGCTGGGCTGGCTGATTGGGATTGGCAACGCGGTGAATGTTCTGACCGCGCTGGCGATCGTCGCGTTTCCGATCATGATCTATCGCCTGGGGCGCCACGCCTTTGGCCGTGCCGTCGCGAGTCGCGCGGCAATGCTCGCGGTCGTCACCCCGTCGGTGCTGTTGGCCGGGTATGCCTTCGGCCAGCTCCCAACCCTCGTCGCACTCGACGTCGGTCTCTGGGCAGGCGAGGCGTTTGGGCAGTTTCTCCGGCACGGTCGGCGCATCGATCTGCTTCGCCTCTGGCTGGCGGCCGGCGTCGTCGTCACGGCACACCACGCGACGTTCTTATTTTTCTTTCCGCCCTTTCTTGCCACTCTTGCCGGGGCGGCCTTGCTCGAAGTCGGACCAAAGATGCTGATTGTTTGGCGAAGCGTGGTTGCCGGCATCGGACTCGCCGTGGTGGTGGTCGTGGCCATTTTGCCATTCTGGGTATGGCACGCCACTGAATACGTCGTTCAGGTCCCGATCGATCACCAGAGTCGCCACAACCTGCTGGACGACATTATTGCTCAGGACCTTTTCTTCTGGGGCGAGCACGGCATCCTGATTGGCGGTTTATTCGTCGGCGGTCCTTTGCTGCGCCGCCATCTCCGACGATTCGGCCCCTGGTTCGCACTGGCCGTCTTTCTCGTCATCATGGGCCTTGGGGGGACAACGCCACTGCCCCGTTTACTGTTTGGAAGCCAGTGGGCCTGGCTTACCTATGACCGTTTTAGCCTCTGGGCGAGCGTGCCTTTGATTTTACTCTTCGCCGCGGCGGCTGGCATTGGCTCGCGGTCACTGACGTGGCGTGGCAAAATGCAGGGCATGGCCTGGTGGCTCACTCTGGGCATCCTCGCATTGGACAGCCTGGTCGATGCTTTCGTGCCCGCGTTGGTTCAAACTGAGCCGCGTCCGATCGATCCTCGCCCAATCGTGGCCTTCCTCGAAGAGGGCGACCACGCCCGCTGGCGTTACCTTACTCTGGGCTTCGGCGATCAGAGCGGAACCCTCAATGCGATGACCGACGCCGAAACTCTCGATGGGTCGTACTATACTGCTCGCAGGTTGCCGATTCTGACCGGTAGCGGCATCGCACAGATTGACTTCTCACTGCTTTGGGATCCCAAGGCGACGGTGTTACGGGAGATGTTGCGCTCGTCAGCCAGCTATCGCTTGCGCTGGGTCTTTACGCGAGACCCGCTCTACGTCGAGATACTCCGAGAGAGTGGCTGGCACGAGCGCCAGGAGCTGAGGAATGGTGTTGGGGTCTGGGAGACTTCCGTCCCAATTCCCCCGGTTCAGCCGGTGATGGCACGGACGAGTTGGCTCGCGGTCTGGTGGGGAATTGCGCCCCTTGCCTTCCTGTTCGGAGCGATAGCGAGTCAGTTCTTCGCCGTGCGAAGGGAATGTCGGTTACCAGCGTGAAGAGAGAGGCAGCGCCGACAGCGAGGCCCCGGCGAGCCCCGGTGACGGCGATTTCCGCCGGCTCGCTGCCTCTGATCTGCCTGACCACAGCCGTTGTCGTCGGGGTAGCCTACGATCCGGCTCTGATTCTCTGGTCAGCCAAGCAGCCGTGGGTGTGGTCCGGCTACCAGGACGTTCTCGCGTCGCTCGGCGAGCTTTCCCTGGTGCTGGTTGCCAGTCTCGGTTGGCTGGTCGCTCGGCCTCGGGGCCGGTTCGACGTCGATGGCGCGCGTGTTCGGTTCGCGGCGGCGGTGCTGCTCGTCGTGACCCTGGCGATGAGTACTCTCGGCGCGAAGTGGCCTCCCCTTGCGATTTGCCGCGTCTTCCAGGTCGCAATTGGCTTTCTCGCCAGCGAGGCGATTCTGCGTCGGCCATCACTCGCCCGCGCCCTGCGGGTAGGATTCGCCCTGGTCGTAATCGCCGAGGCGCCCCTGGTTGCCGTCCAGATCGTGACCCAGTCGACCTTTCCGACCGGAACGTTGCTCTGGGGCTGGCCGGCCGAAATCAGCGCGCAGACCCCGGGCGCATTCGTCGTCTTTGGTCCTGACGCTTCCCGCTGGCAGCGGGCCTTTGGCTCGTTTCCCCATCCGAACGTCCTCGGTGGATTTCTCGCTATTACCATGCTGCTGACGTTGCCAACCGAGCGGACGTCCCCGCGGCGGCGTTGGCTGACCGCCGCGGGGTGGATCGTCGGCTGGGGAGAGCTATTCTTGACGTCGTCGCGAACGGCAATGCTGGCGACTATCTTCGGGGGTGTGCTTTGGCTGATGAGTCAAAAGTGGCCGCGGCGACGGTCCCTAGGCTGGTTAATCGGATGGGTGACTGCCCTGGTCGCACTTGCCGCCGTTCCGTTCGGCGGGATCCTGGTTGGCCGTCTCGGTCCAGATGCCCTGGCGTTGAATCAGCCGGCGGTTTCCGACCGGCTACTACTATTGCGGGTCGCCTTCGAACTGATCGCCAGACACCCGCTTACGGGAATTGGAGGCGGAGGTTTTCCGCTCGCTTTGCTGGATCGGCCGGCGAACGTGCACACCCTCGAGCCGGTCCACGTCATTCCACTGCTGGTAGCGGCCGAGGCAGGAATCATCGCCGGAGGGGCATGGCTTGTCCTGGTCCTCGCCATTCCGATCGCCCAGTCTCTCCGAAAATGGAGACAGGGTGAGTCTGTCTGGTCGGCCTGGGTGATTCCGGCGCCTTTGCTATTAATCGCCAGTCTCGACCACTACTTTTGGACGCTTCCGACTGGCATCGCGCTTTTCTGGCTCGCGGTGGGAATCGCCAGCTCTCCCGCGGCTCTTCGCCCCCCTCACCTCCGACAGCCTGCTCGCGCCGCTACCGACCTGCTGCTTTCCACGCAACTTGTCTAAAAAGGTCTAGCGAGGTCCACAATCACCCATTGCAAAGCGGCCAACTGTTTTGTTATACTGGCCCTACTCATATTTTGGCGGACTGGAGGCAAGAACTTGTTCAGTCGGTTCACCGTCTCCCCTCGCGCGGTTGCTTCTTCTTTCCTCGTCGTCTTCGCGTTTCTCGCCACCGCGCTTACCGCCGGCGCGGCAAGTATCACGGCCTCGGCAGGAGGCGCGACTCCCGATCAGACCGTTCAGCTCATGCAGTACTTCCCTGGTACACTCACCATCGGCGTCGGCGACACCGTGACCTGGACAATGAACGCGACTGAGCCCCATACGATCAGCTTTGGCAAGCCGCCGTTCCCGCCGGGCAGCGATCAGGCGTTCGCTCCGGCCGGCGGCAATAGCTTCGATGGGACGAATTTCGTCAACTCGGGTCTCCTCTTCGCCGCCAACGCCGCGCCCCCTGGAGCGGCAACCAAGTTCTCGCTGACCTTCACCCAACCGGGTACGTTCACCTATTCCTGTCTGATCCACCCCAACATGACTGGGAAGGTCGTCGTTCAACCCGCCGGTACGGCCTATCCGCCGTCGCAAGCCAGCTATCAGGCCACCAACGACCCCGTTTACACCGCGGCGATCAGCGCCGGCCAGAGCTCGATTGCCACTCAGAAGGTTACGACCAAGAAGAATCCAGATGGCTCGACGACCTACGTGATGGCCGCGGGCTGGGGCGATGGCAAGTCGTATGCGGTCTTGCGCTTTGGCGCTAATAATCTGACGATCCACGCCAGCGATTCGGTTCAGTGGTCGCAGCAAGACCCGAACGAAGTACACACCGTCACTTTCCTGAACAACGGCCAGGACGTTCCCTTTCTCTTACCCAATAACACCACCAACCCGGTCGCGGTACGACCAGCCGGCGGCACAACCTACAGCGGTAGCGGCTTCTTCAACTCGGGCCTCCTACTTCCGGTGGGCACGCCCCCCCAGGTAGGTCCGAGCAGCTACACGCTGAAGTTTGACCGGCCCGGCACGTACAATTACTTGTGCATTCTCCACGACGATCAGGGAATGAAGGGCACCCTGACCGTACTCGGCGCGACCGCAGCGCTGCCGCGGACAGGTGGCATTCCTGAATCGGCCGGGCTCGGCGTCGGGTTGATCGGTCTCCTGCTCGTCGGTAGCGGCCTCTTTTTGAAGCGACGGGCGCAAGCGTAGCCCGAGTTATTCGCTGAGCATCGCCGAGGAGAGCTGTAGCGCGGGGCCGTGCGCCCCGCCCGGCCTTGCCCAATCGGTGATTCCTCTCCCATGTCTTGGGCAGAACGATGCCGAAACGCAACGGGAACTACGACCCGCAAGGAGCCGCGCTACAGATCCCCGCTTCAGATACCCTCTCCCGCGTCGAGTGGGAGAGGAGCCAGAGGTGAGAGGCGTCCAACTCTACCGCAGTCGCAACAACAATTCCAAGGGCTGCTCGAGGTAGCGACGGAGGACGGCCAGGAATTGACCGGCGCCTTCGCCGTCGAGCACGCGGTGGTCGAAAGTGAGCGATACGCCCATACATTCGCGCGGCACGATCTGACCGGCGACCACCCGTGGCTGGGGCTCGATCCGGCCAATCCCGAGGATCGCGACTTCCGGATAGTTCACGATCGGCGTGGCAAAGAGCGGACTACCGGGCATGCCGCCGAAGCTGGAAATCGTGAAGGTTCCGTCTCGGAGGTCGTCCGGCGCGCTCCGGCGGGCCCGGGCTGCCTCGACCAGGCGGGTGATCTCGGTCGCGATCTCTAACACCGAGAGACGGTCGGCCCCTTTGACGACTGGCACGATCAGTCCGCCCGGAACAGCGGTGGCAATGCCGATGTTGTAGAAGCGTTTGATGACGATTGCCTCGCCGACCTCGTCAAGCACCGCGTTGGCGTAGGGAACCGCGCGGAGCGCCTCGACCGCAGCTTTGACGACGAACGGCAAGTAGGTGAGCTTGACCCCTTCGCGCTCGGCAGCCGGTCGGAGAAGCTCGCGCGCCTGGACGAGTTCGGTGACGTCGAAGAGGTCGAGCGCCGTCACCTGCGGGGCGTGGCGGACGGCCTCGACCATATGCTCGGCAACTCGCTTACGCAGCCCCTGCAATGGGACCCGCTCTTCGGAAGTGTCCTCTCCCTCTTTCACCGACTGTGCCGTCTGGAAGGCGGCCTCCCCAATCTCATGCCCTCGTCCGGGAATCGGTCCCGCGGACAGCGGTCCCTCGCCTCGAGCCACGGACTCGACGTAGGCCTCCAGGTCAGCCAACCGGATCCGGCCCTCCGGCCCGGTGCCGACGACGTCTTCGAGACGGATGCCTCGCTCCCGCGCCAGCTTGCGCACCAGCGGCGCCGCGCGGACGGTGTTCTCCGATCGGTGCGAGGGTGACGCGGGCGTGGAGATGGGAGGCGGGGGCGTGCCAACGACGCCGAACCAGTCTTCCTCGGAGCTTCCCTCTTCGATCACCACCAGTACCTCGCCGACCCGAGCGGTCGCGCCGGCCGGCACCCGGGTCTCGACGACCTGTCCGGCGACCGGCGAGGTGAGCTCGACCGCTGCTTTCGCTGACTCGACCTCACAGAGCGGATCGAAAGCGGCAATCCGGTCGCCCGACTTCACTTTCCATTCGAGGACTTCGACCTCGTGGATGCCCTCGCCGACGTCGGCGAGGCGGAACTCGAATCGGCTCACGTGGCTCAGTCCTCCATCGCCTGGCGCAGCGCCCGGGCGACGCGGTCGACGGTTGGGAGGTACTGGTCCTCGAGGAGCTGCGGTGGATAGATGACGTCGTAGCCAGTAATCCGAAGCGGGGGGCTGCGCAGGGCGTAGAAGCAGCGCTCGGTCAGGGCGGCCACGATCTCGGCGCCAGCGCCGCCGGTCCGGGGCGCCTCGTGGACAACGACGAGCCGGCCGGTCTTCTCGACCGAGGCGGCGATGGTCGCTTCGTCGAGCGGCGAGAGGGTCCGCGGGTCGATCACCTCGGCGTCAATCGCGTCCCGGGCCACCTGATCGGCGGCTTGCACGGCAATCGGCACCATCGCGCCCCAAGCGATCAGCGTGACGTCTTTGCCCGGCCGGCGCACCCGGGCCTGGCCGAGCGGAATCGGCTGAAGCTCGGCGGGAACGTCTTCCCGAGGCGAACGGTAGAGGCGGATCGGCTCCATGAAGACGACCGGATCCGGATCGTCGATCGCCGCGAGGAGGAGGCCGGCCGCCTCGGCAGGCGTGCTGGGCACGACGACTTTGAGACCGGGACTGTGAATCAGGAGCGCTTCGAGGCTATCCGAATGGTGCTCGGGGGTGCGGACGCCTCCGCCATAAGGCGTACGCACGACCAGTGGCGCGGCAGTCTGCCCCCAAGTGCGGGCCCGAATCTGGGCGGCCTGGGCGATGAGCTGGTTCGCGGCCTTGTAGAGAAAGCCCATGAACTGGATCTCGGCAATTGGCCGCAAGCCAGCCAGCGCCATCCCGAAGGCGGTGCCGACGATCGCCGATTCGGCGAGCGGTGTGTCGAAGACTCGCGTGGCGCCAAAGCGCGCCTGCAAGCCATCGCTGACACGGAAGACGCCTCCCGCCCGGCCGACGTCTTCGCCCATAAGCACGACTCGGGGATCGCGCTCGAGAGCGCAGCCAAGGGCGCGGTTGATCGCCTCGGCCATGACCAGGCTGGTCGCAACAGTCATTGGTCCCTCGTCCACGCGTCGCGCTGCTCGACCTGGCGGGGCGTTGGCGTCG
Organism: Chloroflexota bacterium; assembly: GCA_021323915.1. GTDB lineage: Bacteria > Chloroflexota > UBA6077 > FW602-bin22 > CADDYW01 > JAJPKB01. Next base: position 29,306 of record JAJPKB010000243.1, read on the forward strand.
CGAACGTCGTTTCGAAGACACGCTCGAAGGACGGCAGCGGCGCAGCCTCGATCCGCGCCATTGTCTGGTCGATCCGGGCAAGCGCCTCGGACCGCGCCGCTACCTCGGCAGCTTCGTCCCAGAGGTGGCGGGCTTCGAGGAAGCGGCGCATGCGCCGGAGCGGATCGCGGGTCGACCATTCCTCGATCTCGGCCGGCGGCTGGTAGCGCCGCGGATCGTCGGCGGTGGTATGGGCGCCGAGCCGGTAGGTCAGCGCCTCGACCAGCCCCGTGCCATGGCCGGAGCGCGCGAACGCGAGGGCTCGACGACAAACCTCGTAAACCGCCAGGACATCGTTGCCGTCGACGAGGTAGCCCGGCAGACCATAGGCGAGCGCCTTCTGGACGAGCGTCGGACTGGCGGTTTGCGCGGTGCGCGGCATGCTGATCGCCCACTGATTGTTCTGGATGAATACCACGGCCTTGGCCCGAAAAACACCCCCGAAGTTGAGCGCCTCGTGGAAGTCGCCCTCCGAGGTCGCGCCGTCACCGATCGAGGCCACGGCGACCGTCGGCCGCTGCTGCAATGCGAACGCCATCCCAGCGCCGACCGCGTGGAGTGTTTGATCGCCGATCGAGATCTGGATCGGAAAGACGCCGGTCCGCGCCGGATCGGCCAGCCAGTAGAGCCCACGAACGTATTGGAGGATCGTTTCCAACTCGAGGCCGCGCATGCCGAGAGTAATCGCTTCTCGGTAGGAGGAGAAGATCCAGTCGTCCGGTCCCATGGCGAGCCCCAGTCCCGCCTGCGCCGCCTCCTGTCCGCGCATCGGTCCCCAGACACCAATCCGCCCCTGGCGCTGAAGCTGCCAGGCACGCTCGTCGAGTTGGCGGCCGAAGAGCATCCAGCGATAGAGCGAGATAAGCTGCTCGTCCGAGAGGTCCGGCACCTGGCCAACGATGTTCCCATCGGCGTCCAGCACCTGATAGGGCTCGGG
>JAJPKB010000495.1 GCA_021323915.1 Chloroflexota bacterium
CTCTGCTGGGACGTCCTCGGCGCAGCCGAGTTCCGCTTCAACGAGGCAAGCCTGCTCGGGAAGGCGGTGGGGATGGACGTCGACCGCCTGATCGCGGCTGGTCTTGTCGCCAAGAAGGGCGAGAACGTGCGAATGCTCTCGGCCCGCGAGCGCCGGCGCGAGAAGCCGCTGGAGAACGCCGAGGTCATGGAGACCCTCTTTGGCTCGGTCCCGGTCGCGAAGCGTGGGACCAAGGCGGAGGCGCTGCGGATTCATCCGAACGACCCGCGCTTTCGCACCGCGCTGGATGCCTGCCAGGCGCTGGCGCTGCGCTACGTCGAAGCACATGGCGGGAGCGGTGGCATCGGTTCGGCCCGCGCCCTTGCTCGCCAGCAGGGCTGGACGAAGGACTCGCCGGTCGCGCGTCTCATGGAAGCGCTCGTCATCGCCGCGCCGCCCGGCGTCCGGCACGATCAGGGAGAGAAGTCGACGGCGGCCCGGTTTCCGGAGTTTCGCGCCTGGCACGCGCTCCTCCAGCCGCTCTTTGGGATCACCCCGCTGGACTGGACCGAGCAGCCCCCGCTTCAAGCGGCGATCCCCGCGCTGGAAGCCCAGCTCGCCGTCGAAGACCAGGCCGACGATGATACCGAGAACGAGGACGAGGACGAAGGAGAAGAGGACTAAAAGACGATGAGCGCACAGGTGATTGACGCCGGGGCGGCCTCAGCCGAGCCAACTGCCACGGCAAGCCTCCGGGATCGCACCTGGCGCCGCTTTCTCCGGGGCCCGGACCAGGCGCTGCTCGACGAGCTCTACGTGCCAGCGCTCGCCGTGGCCACGCGCTACGATCGCTGCTGCGCCTACTTTTCCAGCTCGGTCCTCGCGGCCGCGGCGCGCGGCTTCGGCGGGCTTATCGCCCGTCTGATCGCGCTGGGCGAAAAAGCGCCGCGTCCCGCTGCCCGCCTTCTGGTCAACGAAGAGCTGGACGCGGACGACGTTCGGGCGCTCACCGAGCGCAGCGACAGTGCGCGGCTCGAAGTGCTGCTGACCCGGCGCTTCAAGGCGCCCCAGGAAGCGTTGGAGCAGCGGCGGCTGGAGATGCTGGCCTGGCTGGTCAAGGAAGGCTTCCTCGAGGTCAAAGTTGGGGTGATGCGTCGCGGCGAGGGAATCGTTCACGCCAAGTTCGGGATCGTCAAAGACGACCGAGACGACGCGGTCGTCTTCGCAGGGAGCGGCAACGAGTCGGCCGCGGGGCTGCGGGCAAACTACGAGCAACTCGAAGTCTCGACCTCCTGGGGCGATCCTGAGCGTTATCACGAGTATAAGCAGCAGTTCGAACTTCTCTGGACCGACACCCACCCGGACGTCCACACCGTGCCGCTGCCGACGGCACTCCGTCTGAAGCTGATCCGCCTGGCCCCGAAAGCTCCGCCGACGTGCGAGCCCTCCAACGCGCTCGTCCGCCAGAAGGCGGCGATGCTCTGGCGCTTCGTCGTCGAGTCGCCGTACCTCCCGAACGGCGCCGCCGCGTGCGACGCCACCGCCTTCGTCGAGCTCTGGCCGCACCAGGCGCGGGTGGTCGCCGACGCCGCGGCTGCCTGGCCCGACGGCCGGCTCCTCTGTGACGAGGTCGGGATGGGCAAGACGGTCGAAGCGATCCTCATCCTGCGCCGCCTTCTCGCCGGGCGTGGGGTGAAGCGCGCCCTGATCCTGCCACCGGCCGGCCTGCTCAAGCAATGGCAGGCGGAGCTGCGCGAGAAGGGCGGGCTGGTCGTGCCGCGGCTGGAGAATCCGACGACCCTCGTCTGGCCGGACGGACGGCTGGAGACTGTTTCGGACCTGGCCAACGCGCTGAAGTTGGACTTGATTCTGATGAGTCGAGAACTGGCGCGCTTGGAGAGCCATCGGGCCATCATCCTCAACGCGCCCGCCTGGGACCTGGTCCTCCTCGACGAGGCTCACGCCGCCCGCCGGCGCGAGCAGGAGGAAGGCGAATATAATAGCGCGACCCTTTTGCTCGCCCTGCTGCGCGACCTCCAGCTCAAGGGAAAGACGCGTAGTTTTCTCCTGCTCAGCGCGACACCGATGCAAACCCATCCCTGGGAACCCTGGGACCTCCTCGCCGTCCTGGGCGAAGGTAATGCCTGGCTCGCCGAGTTCGGCGCCGTTCGCGCCTACTACGGCGCTATCGCGGGTATTCGGAAAGGAAACTGTCCGGAGCGGGTCGCTCGCTCGGCGGCCGAGCTGATCGTCGCCGATCCTAGCTTCCCGTCGCCCCAAGGTTTTACCGTGCCAAATGCGGTTTCGGGGATTGCCCAGAAGCTCCGCTTTCCTTCGCCGTCGGAGCGAGAGCGCCTCGCGCGCTGGCTTCGCGGAGGCTCGCCGCTGAACCGGCGGATGCATCGCAACACCCGGGAAACGCTGCGCCAGTACTTCGAGCGGGGGCTCGTCGCCGCGCCACCACCGCGCCGGGCTGTCGAGGACGTCGTCTTCGACTACGCCGACGCCGCCGAGCGCGCGATTTACGACGCGGTCACTGCCTACATCGAGAAGCGCTTCGCCGAGATCGAGACGGAGAAGCCCGGCAAAGGGTTCGTGAAGACGATCTACCGTCGGCGTGCAGCCAGCTCTCCCTTCGCGCTGGAGCGGAGCTTGACCCGTCGTCGGGATGGGCTCCGACGGGTGGCCAACCGGATGACGCTGGAGCAATGGCTCAGCGCCGAGGAGGGGCTCGATCCGAGCGACCTGGCCGACCTTCCCGAGACCGAGAATCTCGACAAGGTTTCTGCTGCCTATCCCTCGGATCCGCAGGTGGCCAAGGCCGAGCTGGCCGAGGTGGAGCAGCTTCTCGGACAGGTGCAAGCGCTTGGGGGGCGGGACAGCAAGCGCGATCGCCTCTACGACAAGCTGGGCGGGCTGGTCGACGATGGCCGATCGGTCCTGGTGTTCACCGAGTACAGCGATACGCTGGAGTACCTTCGCGAAAATCTCGTTGCCTTCTACGGAACGGCGCTCGGGTGCTACAGCGGTGAGGGCGGCCAGCTCTGGGATGGCAAAAGCTGGCAGGTCGTGACCAAAGATCTGGTCACGACGAAGCTGCAGCGCGGAGAGATCCGGGTTCTCATCTGCACTGACGCGGCGAGCGAGGGGCTGAATCTTCAAGCGGCCGGCGCGGTGGTGAATTACGACCTTCCCTGGAATCCCAGCAAGGTCGAGCAGCGGATCGGCCGCGTCGATCGCATCGGACAGATGCGCCCGGAGATCCAAGTCGTCAATTTCTTCCTGAAAGATAGCATCGACCAGCGAGTGTATGAGGTACTCCACGCGCGCTGCGGTCTCTTCCAGCATTTTGTTGGCCCGATGCAGCCGGTCCTTGCCCAGGCGCGGCGCATGCTCGCCGGTCAACAGACGGTAGACCCGCACGCCCTCGAGGTCGCGGCTGCCGCTGCCGCCACCGACGTCGTCGCCAAGGAGACCTATCTCGAAAGCGAGGCCGCGACTACGACCAGTGCAGTTCCCCCGATCACCCGAGCGCAGATCGAGGAAGCGCTCTCCCTGCTCGATGGCACGTTTGGCCCGCGCGCGAAACGCCTTGGGAAGAGCGGTACCTGGAGCTTGAGCGGGACCGGTATGCGCCAAGTGGATCTCGCGCCCCGATTGGACGCGTTGGAGCGCGACGTCGCGCTCACTCCGCTCTCGCCCACCCTTCCCCAGTTTCGCGAGGTTGCCGACCTGCTCTCTCGAACCGGCGAGCGGCTTCCGCTGGTCGTCGGTGCCTGCGCGCGCGGCCCATTCCGCGTCGCCGTCGCTCGATGGATTGGCGACGGGACGGTTGAGCTGATCGAAACCCTGGATCAGCTCAAGCAACATCTTGCCAAGTGGTCGGGTGCCTTCGTGGACGCCGAGCCCTGGATCGCTGCACAGGCCGAGGCGCAGCGCCTTGCCGAGGTCGAAGTTGAGCGCCTGGAGCAGGAAGCGGAGGAAAAGCAACGCGCCGGCCTGGCCCGGCAGGTCGGCGCGGCACGCCGCCGCCTGCAGCTCGAACTAGGACGCTACCTGGCTTGTCTGGGCGAAGGCACCGGCGACTTGAACGGCCTCCTCTATCGCCAGATCACCCGCGACACCTCGAGTGCGAATCGTCTAAACCAGTGCCTGCAGCGGCTCGACGGCTATCCCGAGTGGTCCCCCTCGCTCTGCGCCGAGCTCGACGACTTCGTCAACCAGCTTCGCGCGGACCAGCGCAAGGCCCGCCTGATCGGCAAAGAGCTCGACGCCGCGCTCCAGGACCCACGCTGGGAAGCGTGTAAGACCTAAGCGCGATGCGTAGGAGCCACTAGCGTGACGTCGGTTGGAGATGCGCTAGCTGAGATCACCTCGCTCGGTGTCGATACCGTGACGATGATCTATCTCATCTCTCCTCATCGTTACGCCAAACCAAAGAGGCGGGCGACGTTCCCGCCAAAGATCCGCTCCAAGTCGCTCGACGGGATGAAGTTGCTGTACCTCCGGATATAGTCCATCGACTGGCGGTAGGTACAGTTGCGTTCGACGTTGGGCATGTCCGAGCCCCAAATCAGTCGCTCGCCGCCGACGCGACGGTAGAGCTCGCGCAGCACCGGCTGGAGCTCGGGGTAGGGATACTCGTGGTCACGTCCCCAGTGAATCGGGTAGAGCAGCTCGATCCGGAACTGCTCGTTCTGGAAGAGCTTGACCAGCGGCTCGGCGAGGTCCCCGGCGAAGAACGGTGGAGGCACCCCGTGGGTCAGGACCGACGGAATGTCCGGATAGCGCGCCGCCCAGCAGTTGAGGCGGTCAATTTCTCGCAGATAGTTCTCCGGCGAGTCGACCGGCACCCCCCTCAGCTCCCAGAGCACCGGGATCTTCAGCTCCCGAACCAGCTCCCAGAACGGCTCGTAGCGGACATCGTCGAAGTGGTGCCGATAGCAATCGAAAAAGAAGCCACGGTTGGCATAATACAACCCGCGTAGGCCGAGCTGACGCACTGCGACCGCGAGGTCGCGCAGCTCGGTCTCCTGATCGGCCTCCGGCTCGCAGACCTCGGCCAGGCCGATGAACTTTCCTGGGTACCGAGCCATCGCCGCGGCGAAATATTCGTTGAGTCGGCCGTACAGATGCGCGTTCTGGAGAACAGCGACGTCGACCTCGGCATAAGCCATCTCGGCCAGCAGGTACTCCGGCGAGCTGGCGTTCAACTGGAGCGAGGGAGGCATGAAGTGAATGTAGAGCTCGACCCCGCCACTCGTCCAGACGAAGCGGCCGTTTTCTTCGACGTGAAAGCCGACGTTCCGCAGCCGGTGCGGTCCGTCGAGGGGCAGATCCGCGAGCGTCTGCTCGGTCACGATGACGTGGTCCCGCAAACGACGGACCGGCTGCGCGTGGGCTGCCATGTATTGCTGGAGGACCTGCATGTGATCGGCCTGAGATGGGTAGCCCGCGGCGAGACCAAGAAACGGGAAGATATGGGCGTGGGAATCGATAATCACCGCGATCTCCTCCCCCTCAGATCAGCAGCGAGCCGAGCTGATCGGCGAGGTTGAACATCAAGGGCAGTCCGCCGGTGTGGACGTAGACCGCGGTATCGGCGGCGGTCAAGCGCCCCTGGCGAGTGTCGTCAATAATCGCGGCGAATGCCTTGCTCGTGTAGACCGGATCGAGCAGGAGTCCGTCGGTGCGCGCGGCGAGGCGCATCGCCTCCAAGCCCGCCTCGGAGGGGATGCCGTAGCCCGGCCCGACGTAGCGATCCCGATTGTCGATCTCCGCGCCGTTCACCTGGAGATTGAGCCCGAGAAAGGCAGCGGCCGCGTTGACGCCCTGGGCAACCCAGGCTTTCGCCTGGCCATCGGTGTAGCGGACGGCGCTGCCGGTGACTTGGATAGGTAAGCCCAGGGCCCGCACTGCGAGCTCGAGGCCAGGCTGCCCCTTACCAGTCGACGAGATGTACAGGTGCAGGTGGCTCGGGTCGATTCCCTGCGGGGCGAGCTGACTCAGCAGCTCGAGCGTTGCCTCGGCGTAGGCGAGCGCCGCGGCGATGCCGAAGAGCGGACTATCGTTAAGGACAAAAGGTCGCCGCCCCTCGGCTTGCAGCCGTGCCACCGCGTGATCAACCGCTCGTCGTTGCTCCGCTGCGTCGTCCGCGAAGATCACCTCGGCGCCGAGCAGGTAATCCACAAAGAGATTGCCGGTCACCTGGGCGGGAGGCCGACCGGTCAAGACCAGGACGCACTTCAAGTCAAAGCGATTCGCCGCCGCCGCGGTTTGGCGAGCCGAGTTCGAGAGGATGTCCACGAACATGATCACCGTATCGGCGCCGGCGTTGATCGCCTCGGCGAGGCGGAATTCGAGATTACGGACTTTATTTCCCCCGAACGCCAGGCCGGTCAGGTCGTCCCGCTTCGCGAAGATGCGCGGACCACCCAGGACACGACTGAGCCGAGGGAGCTCTTCGAGCGGTGTCGGCTTGAAAGCCAGCTCGACGCGGGGCACGCGATCGATCAGCGCCTGCAACTGCTCCGCGGTGATTGGGATCTCGGTCAAGGTCGTTGTCATCGAGCCATCTCCTCAGTAAATTATCCCCCTCCCTCTGGGAGAGGGTTAGGGGGAGGGTAGCCTGCTGTCCAGGTTGCTTGCTCCATTCTGGTTGAAAATAGGCCGCTCGACGGTTGGGCCAACCTGTATAACCGATGTCACTGTAGAGGTGGTGCGGCATAGCGTCAATAGGGGTGGGTCAGATGCTCTCTTTCTACCGCTTGGCCAGACAACTTGAACGGTGTACACTACTCAGACATTTTTAACGACCGAAGTGGCCGTCACTCATGTTCACGGCCGGATCGCCGACCGAGTCGCATCCCTCAGCCAACGTCGGATCATTGAGCGCAACGGCGAGCAGATCCGCGAGGCTGTGCGCCGGGACCAGCAAACTCTCGGAAGGATAAAGAGTAGTTGGCGCGGCCCCTCCAGTTATCCATTGTGTTCGCTCGCTTCGCGATGGGCAGCGCAAGACTATCGGCACCAGTTCGATCACCCCTCGACCGGCCCTCCCCCTTGTGCCACGAGCACCTCGCGCACACGTTGGCCGGATAGCTCCTGGGGGCTGATCCCGCTTCGGGCAGCCAAGGCGGCGGCGGTGCCGGCGGCTTGGCCGAGGGCCATCGCGGTCGCGGTGACCCGGGTCGAGGAGGAAGCAAGCTGGGTGGCGGAATGGCAGCGGCCGGCGACGAGCAGGTTCGCGACGTTGCGCGGCAGCAACGAGCGGTAAGGAATGTCGTAGGGCTCCGGAATGATCCGGTCGTGGTCGAGCGCGGCGCCCTGGGTGGTTCGGTTCGGGTGCTGGTCGAGGTCCCAGCAGCCGGTGGCGATGGCATCGTCAAAGCGGCGGGTGGTCATGACGTCGTCTTCGGTCAGGACGTACTGGCCGACGATGCGCCGGGTTTCGCGCACGCCGATGAACGGGCCACTGCTGATGAAATAGGAGTCTTCGAAGCCCGGCACCTCGCGTTTCCAGCATTCGAACATCGTCCAGGCGTCGCGGCGTCCTTGGATCTCGGCCCGGGTGAGGTCCTCCGGATCGCTGCCGTCGGCGGGGACCCGAATCGCGTGAATGTAGACCTCGTCGGGTGCGAATATGAAGCTGACGCCCGGCCCGTAGAACATTGGCAAGTCGCCGCGCGCCTGGGCGCGCACTAGCGCCTGGCGACAGTCGAGGCGGATCGACGCAGTGCGGCGCACGTTGCCGATCCGGAAGTGCATGGTCATCGGCTGGAGGGTCTCCCGCTTCTCGACCGGCGCGCCGGCCCGGGTTGCGATGTCGGCGTCGCCGGTGCAGTCGACGACGATCCGCGTCGAGACCCGACTCAGTCCCCCTTTGTTGGCGATCAGCACGTCGGCGATCGCGTCGCCCCGAAGCTGGACCTCGCAGGCGATCGTGTGGTAGAGCACCCGTAGCGTCGGCTGCTCGGCGAGGAGCTGGTCGGCGAGGATTTTGAAGCGTTCGACGTTGTCGATGGTCGGGTTGTGGGTGGGAAAGTGGGTGACGTCCGGCGGGCAGACGTCCATTTTCACCAGGAGCTCCAAGGGAATCCCGCGGACGACGACCCGGTGGGTGCGCAGGTCAGCGATGCCGTCGAAGTAGGGCAAGCCAACCGTGGTGATGATTCCGCCGGCGAACCCGGCCTGCTCGACCAGCAAGACGTTGGCGCCGTTCCGCGCCGCTGCGAGCGCTGCGCTCAGGCCAGCGCACCCGGCACCGCAAACCAGAACGTCGACGTCGTAACGTGCTGCTTCGATTTCCATCAGGGTTCTCTCAATCTGTACTTATGTCATTCTCAGGGCGCGTTTCAGATAGCGCTGACGCAACCGGTCCGGCCATTCCCGCAGGCCCGGATTACCTTCGATCTGGCGGATCGTCTCGTCGACGGCTTCCTGAAGACGGTCTGGTTGGTCGCCGATCAGGCGTAGCGTCCAGTCGTTACCGAAGGCGATGTGGACGCGCTCGTCGGCCGAGAGGTGCTCGAGCCCCTGGCGGATCGCCGAGCTCGCCCAGCCCTCGCTTTCGGCCAGCCAGCGGTTGGTTGCCGCGGCGGCGCTCCCCTCGAAGACGACGTGGCCCCGCAGCAAGCGGACGAAGGGATTTGACTCGCCCACCGTGTTTCGCCACGGCATCCGCGCCGCGAAGGGGTACATACCGAGGGATCCGCCAAGTAAGTGGATGATGTGCGCGTCAATCTCCATGTGGCGTGCTTCCTCCCAGGCCTGCTGAGCCATGTCGAACTTCAGCCCAAACGGGAGGTCCGGGAAGTCGGTGATGAAACGCCCGCAGCGGTCGACCGTGCGGTTCTCGCCGAGCCAGAGCTGGTGGATTGCATAACGTAAGCCCCCCGGTGTGCTCGCTGGTGCGTCGGCGTCCGGGTGCCGAGGCTCGCCGGGCACGTCGGCGGCATAGCGCAGAGGCGCCGGGAAGGGCTGCACCCCGTTCGGCAGAAGCGACTCGGAGGGTGCTTTACGGTAGGTGTAACCCTGGCTGCGCAGCTCACCCTGGCCGGGCAGCTCGCGCCGGGCCGCGACCAGCTCGTCGTCAGCATTGGCACGCTCATCGGTGTAGGGAAGCCACCAGGCCGGCGCGCCCTCGGCAACCACACCACCGCTCTCGGCCAGATCGGCTTCCAGCTTCTCCTGCCAGGCGAGGGCCTCGGCCCGGCTTGCCCGGCTCGCCGCCAGGCGCTCGATCTGGGCGTTTCCCCAGGTGAGGTCGCGCTGATGGTCGGCAGCGCAGAGCTGGAGAACGTGGATGCTGAAGCTATCGCCGACCGGATCGGTCAGATCGGCATGGTAGAGCTCGGCTTGCAGCAAATGTGGCTTCAAGACGCGATAGAGTCCGACCAGTCGAAGCAGGGGCGATTCGGCCAGCCAGATCTGCTCGCAGAGGCGCACGAAGGCATCGCTTGGCGCCTGAAGCCGCTGCTTGGCCCGCTTGAGATTGGCGAGCGCCCAGCCCAGCTCGCGGCAGTGCACTGCCTGGGTGAACATCTGCAGGCCAAAGCCGCCGCGAATTGCCGGATAAAGCATAGCCTCGGACCAACCGCCGAGCAGCTCGAGAATTTCCAGCTCAGCCCAGCGGAAGTTGCTCATTCGACGAGCCGCCTCGCGTAGCCCAAAGGCCCCGCCAAGCTGACGCCGGTCGACCAGCGCCTCTGGACCCAAGGTAGCCATGTTTCCTCCTTACGAGGCACTGCAGAATTTGCCATCTCAGCAACGCTATTGTCAGAGCAGGCCCTCGTGCCTACTCTTCTGAGCATTCCGTGAAGCGCCGATGTCCCAAATGAATCACGTCGTGTCCGCCGGACCGCCCCCCGCCAGGACGGCTATCGGGGGCCGCCCCTACCCATAGATGCTACATGTCCCCTAATCGCGGTTCTCCAGAATCGCCCCTTGCCCGAGCAGCTCCTCTTGGAGCCTTCTAACGCTTACGTTATGGGCCGTGGTTGAACCCCGGAGCGCCAGCGCCGCCGCGGTGCCGGCCGCTTGGCCCATGCCCATCGCCGTCGCGGTCACCCGACTCGATGCCAGGGCGCGCGAGGTCGCGCTGTGGCATCGGCCGGCGACCAGGAGGTTCTCGACGCCATTCGGTAGGAGCGTCCGGTAAGGGATGTCGTAGGGCGCGACCACTTGCTCGTGATGGTAGCCGGCTTGATTCGCCGGATGCTGGTCGAGTCGCCAGGCACCGAGCACGACCACGTCGTCGTGGCGCCGGGTGGTCAGAATATCGTCCTCGTTCAGGACGTAGGCGCCGACGATCCGTCGCGACTCTCGGGCGCCAGCGGTGGGACCGCTCGTCATGAAGTAGGCGTCGCGAAACTCCGGCAGCGCCTCTTTCCAGAGCTCGTACATCCGCCAGGCGTCGCGACGGCCCTGGATCTCGGCCCGGGTGACGTCCTCCGGATCGGTCGGATTGCCGGGCACCCGGACGGCGTTGAAGTAGATCTCGTTCGGCGCGAAGTTGGCCAGCCAGGGCCCTCCGTAAAGGCCGATCCGTCCGGCGTCATGAGCCCGAGCGAGCACCGCCGCGCACTTTTCGCGTAGCTCGAACGAGGGCTGGAGGTTCATGATCCGAAAGTGCAGGCTCATCGGCTGGAGCGACTCGGCCAGCTCGTAGGGCGCTCCCGCCCAGGCGGCCACGTCGCCATCGCCGGTGCAGTCGATCACCACTTTCGGGCGAATCGCAGTGAGGCCGGCCTTGTTGCCGACGATCACCGCCTCGATCCTCTCGCCCTGCCGGACGACGTCGGCAACCTGAGTGTGGTAGAGCAGGTGGACACCGGCTTCGGATAGCAGATCGTCGGCCGCATGCTTGAAGCGCTCCGGATCGCAGGTCGCGACCCGCCAATCGGGGTGCTTCTGGCGGTCGAGATACTCGCCGGTTGCAGTGAACCGCGTTGTCGGACCAGTGCCTGGCGCGATCACCCCCATACGCTCGAGCAACTCGAAGACAATGCCACCGACCACCGGACGCCCGGTGCGCTGATCGGTCAGTCCATCGAACGCCGAGCCGATGATCGCGGTGAAGAATCCGCCGGCGAAGCCACAGCGGTCGATCGCTATAACCCGCGCCCCCCCGCGCGCCGCTGCCACTGCTGAGCCGATCCCGGCGCAGCCGGTCCCACAGACCAGCACGTCGGTCTCGAGAGTATCGAGAGTTCGTTGATAGGTGATTGCCATTGTTCCTCCCTGGAATGATGGATGATGCTCTCTGGCTTAACGAAAGTTGCTACAATAATTGGTAGACGCTGGTGAGCGGGAGAGAGACCCCGCTCTAAAGAGGCGGGACGGGGCCTGTCTCCCGCCTCGTCCCCAAATATCTCCGCAAACTTGATAAAGCCAGGGGGCATTCCGACTCTCTTACCCCTTAATCCCGGTCAACGTCACGCCCTGAATGAAATATCGCTGGAAGAAGGCGAAGATCAGGAGAATGGGCAGGACCATGACCGTCGCGGCGGCCATCATCTGATTCCACCTGGTCACGCCTTCGAAGGTAAGAAAGTAATAGAGCCCCAGGCTCAGGGTGCGCATGCTCGCGTCGTTGAGATAGATCAACGGCCCCATGAAATCGTTCCAGGCGGTCTGGAAGGTGAAGATCGTGATCACCGCCAGGGCCGGGCCGGAGAGCGGAACGAAGATCCGGCTGAGAATGCGGAGCTCGCCGCAGCCGTCGATTCGCGCCGCGTCGGCAAGCTCCTCCGGAATCGTCCGGAAAAACTGGCGCAGCAAGAAGACGTAGAATGGATTCGCCAGGAAGGCCGGCACGACGAGCGGCAGGTAGGTGTTCAGCCAGCCAATCCGGTTGTAGAGCAGAAAGGTCGGAATGAGCCGGACCGTCTCGGGCAGCATGATCGTGCTGATCAGGACGAGGAAGAGGACGTCGCGGCCGGGGAACTTGATCCGGGCGAAGCCGTAGGCGACGAGGGTGCAGGAAAGCAGGGCGCCGACGATCGACAGCGCGGCGATGATCGAGGTGTTGAGCAGATAGCGCCCGAAGGGTAGAAAGGTCAGCGCGTCCGGATAGTTCGCCCAAACGACCGGATTGGGAAGCAACGACGGCGGCCACTGGTTGAGCTGGCGCAGCGGCTTCAGCGAGGTCGCCACCATCCAGATAATCGGCAAGCCAAAGACGACCGACGCCAAGGTAAGCACTAGAAAGGCCACCGCTTGGGCGAACTGATGCCGGATTCTTGCACGAAGCGCACGCGGCGAGTCGGAAATTCCCTCTCCTTCTGGGAGAGGGTTAGGGTGAGGGTGACCTACCAATTTCGATTCTCTTAGCCCATGCTCCGTGCGCATTTACACCCCCTCGTAATGCACCCACGAGCGACTCGAACGGAACAGAACGAGGGTGAAGAGCAGGACAAGGAGAAACAGGATCCAGGCGAGCGCCGAGGCGTAGCCGAGCGAGAAGTCCTGAAACGCCTTCTGATAGATGTAAAGGACGTAGAAGAGCGTCGCATTGCGGGGTCCGCCGCCGGTCGCGATGTAGGCGGTGGCGAAGACCTGAAAGCTGCCGATCACCCCGACGACCGCGTTGTAGAAGATGGTCGGCGTCATCAGCGGGATCGTGACGTGGCGCAGCTTCGCCCAGCGGTTCGCGCCGTCAATCGCCGCCGCCTCGTAGAGGTGGACCGGAATCCCCTGGAGACCGGCCAGGTAGATGACCATGCTGCCGCCGACGTGCCAGAGGCTGATCAAGACGATCGCCGGCTTCGCCCAGGCTTCCGAGCCAAGCCAGTTTGGTCCGTTGATTCCGACCAGGCTCAGGCCGAAGTTGATCAACCCGAGATTCGGATCGAAGAGCCAGACGAAGACGATCGTCGCCGCCACGGTCGGCACGATCGCCGGCACGTAAAAGAGGGTGCGAAAGAGGGTCATTCCCCGCAGTCTTGCGTTCAGCGCCAGCGCCAGGACGAAGCCGCCGACCAGGTCGAGCGGAACCGCCAGCGCGACGTAGTAGAACGTGTTCGTCAAAGAGACCGGGAATAGCCGGTCGCCGTTCAAGGCGGTCAGGTAGTTCTTCAGGCCGATCAGATGTGGCGCCGAGAAGATCGAATACTCGCTGAAGCTGAAGTAGAACACCGCCAGGATCGGCCCGGCGGTGAAGCAGAGAAAGCCGAGCAGCCACGGCGAGATGAAGGCATAGCCCAGGAGGGCCCGTCGGGTTGCCTGGATGAAGCGAGGACGCGTCCGCTCGGACCGGCTCGCGGCCAGCGCCATGCCGGTCAGCTCCCGCCGATGATCGAGCTGATCTGCTGATCAAGCCAATCGACCGCCTGCTCGGGCGTCATCTTCTTGGCGGTGACGTTCTGGTAAGCCTCGTCGATCGTCCGGTCGATCTGGCCGAGCTTGTCGCTGTTCGGGTAGCTGACCGTCGCGTTCATCACCTCGAGGATCGTGCCCCAGAATGGATTGCTCTGCTTGTAGAACGCGTCGTTGGGCGCCTCGTTGTAGACGCGGACCATGGCCGGCCGGTTCTGGACCCGCATGAAGTCCTGCTGTCCTTTGCCATAGGAAAGGTAAACGGCGAGCTTCCAGGCTTGATCGGCGTTCTTGCCTTTGGTTGGCAGGGCATTGTTCCAGCTTCCCGACACCAGATCGCGCGCCGGACCGGACGGTCCGTGGGGGAGCTTGCCTACGCTGTAGCTCAGCTTCGGTGTCTGCTGCTGAATCACGTTGATCGTGAAGACGCCGGAGGTGATCATCGCGCCCTTTTCTGCTTCGAGTGGATCGTTGAGCTGGGCGTCTTTGAACGCCTGGTTCGCCGCCGAGATCACGTCGTTGCCGCCCTGGGCGTCGACGAGCTGGAGCGACCAGGTCATCGCGGCGACCGCTTTGGGATCTTTGACCGTGCTCTTACCGGTGCTTGGATCGAGAATCGTCGCGCCATTGTTGTAGACGCCGTGGCGGAAGTCGTTCGAGCCGGTCTGATAGCCCATGCGCTGGAGCTTTCCGTTCGTCAGGACTATCAGCTTCTTGGTTGCGGCGAGCATGTCGTCCCAGGTCTCCGGCGCCTTCTCCGGATCGAGGCCCACGTCCTTGAACATGGCTTTGTTCCAATAGAGCAGGTAAATGAAATTCCCGATGTAGGGCAGGCCGTAGGGAACGCCCTGCCAGAGAGCCAAATTCCAGACGCCGTCGTACCAGGCCTTCGGATCGAGCTTATCGCGCGATAGGTACTCGTCCACCCGGCGCAGTGCCCCTTGCTTGGCGGCCGGCGCGAAGACGTCGGTGTAGGCCATCATCAGGTCGGGCGGGCTGCCGGCGAGGGCCGGAATCAGCTTGTCCTGGTAGCCCGGATTGGGGATGAGCAGCGGCTGGACCTTGATCGCGGGATTCTCTTTCTCGAAGGCGTCGAGGATGTCCTGAAGCTGCTTGGTGCGCACGCCGCCCCAGATGTGCCAGAAGCTGATCGTCGTGGCCGGGCCGGCCGGCTGGGCCTGGGACGGAGCGCTGGTGGGCTGCGCCTGGGTTTGAGCCGACGTCGTTGGCGCGACGGTGGGCGCCGTCGTCGGCTTGGCCGCACTGGTCGGCGCCGCGGTTGGTGCCGCCGCGGGCGCCGAAGTCGGCGCGGCCGGCGCGCCGCCTCCGCAGGCGGCCACTAACCCTCCCACGCTGGCTGTGCCCAAGAAAATGATGAGCTTCCGCCGGGAGACACACTGGGCCAAAGTCGCCATGTTCTGCTCCTCTCACGCTGCCATCCAGCGGCACAGATCGGTACCGTTACCGGTACCGTTCCCGAAAAACGTTGCGCCTAGTATATAATTGTCCACGAGACGAGTCAAGCCTGGATGGGGAGGATCTTCTTGCGCTCTTCGGTGACCATTGCCGACGTCGCCGCGCGGGCCGGGTGTTCCAAGAGCACCGTCGCCCGTGTCCTCAACGATCGCCCGGACGTCAATCCGGAGACCCGGGCACGCATCCTGGAGATCATAGAAGAGCTGGCATTCGTGCCGGACGAGCGCGCCCGTGCGCTTGCTTCGGGACGCAGCGCGACAATCGGTCTGATGGTCGCCAATCTTACCAGTCCCTACATGCAGGAGATCATCCGGGCGATCGAGGGCGAAGCGCGCCGGGCCGGCTACGCGGTGCTTCTGATCGATACGAGCTACGATCCGGACGAGGAAAGCAAAGCCGTCGAGCTCCTCTGGCGGAAGCGGGTCGAGGGCGTCGCGGTCGTGCCGGTCGGCGAGTCGAGTGAGCCTCTGCGACGGTTGGTGAGGCTGGGGCTGCCGACCGTTCTCCTCGCCCGCTATTTCCCGAATCTGGCAGTCGACGTGGTGCGCCACGACAATCACCAGAGCGCTTACCTCGCGACGCGCCACCTGCTCGACCTGGGGCACCGACGGATCGTCTATCTGAGCCGGGACGCGGCGATCTCGACAGTTGCCGACCGTCTCGCCGGCATCCAAGCCGCGCTTGTCGAGCACGGGCTGGCCAAGGACACGGTGACCGTCCGGACCACCGAAACTGTCGCCGAGGGAGGGTACCAAGCGATCCGGGCCATCGGAGAGGAGTCCCCGGGAACTTTCCCGTACACCGCGGTTCTCGCCTACAATGACTACACCGCCCTCGGTGTCCAGAGGGCCTTGCTCGAAGCCGGTTATCAGGTCCCATGCGACGTCTCGCTGGTCGCCTGTTCCGACTCGGGAATCTGCGACTACCTGTCGGTCCGCTTGACTGCGGTTCGGGAGAACTGGCGTGCGATGGGGCGTGCCGCGTTTCAGATCCTGCGTGGTCGCCTGCAGGGAGATGTCTCGCCCCCGCGCGCGATCGTCCTGCCGACTGAGTTAATCGTTCGCGAGTCGACCACGCGACAAGAGTCCCCGCCTTGAAAGGGTGGGGCCGGGCCGAGGGCTACAGTCGCTCGGAGATCGACTTCGCCTGCAAGAATTGGAGCAGATGATCGCGGCCGCCGGCCTTGGCATCGGTGCCGGACATGTTGAAGCCGCCGAACGGTTCGACGCCGACCAGGGCGCCAGTGATCTTGCGGTTCAGATAGAGGTTGCCGACATGGAATTCCCGGCGGGCCCTGGCGAGCTTGTAGGGGGCCCGGGCGTAAACGCCACCGGTCAGGCCGTATTCGGTTGCGTTGGCGATGGCCAGCGCCGCGTCGAAATCGTCGGCTTTTAGGATTGAAAGGACCGGGCCGAAGATCTCCTCGGTTGCCAAGCGACTCGTCGGCGCTACGTCAGCGAAGACGGTCGGGTCGACGAAGTAGCCGGTCGTGTCGTCATAGGTACCACCAGCCACGAGCCGCGCTTCGCGGCGACCGACCTCGAGATAAGAAACAACCTTGGCGAACTGGCGAGGGTCGGCGACCGGTCCAACGTTGGTCGCCGGATCGGCCGGATCTCCCACCCGCAGTGCGTTGGCGCGCTCGGCAACACGCTGAACAATTGTCTCGTAGACTGACGCCACGGCGATTACACGCGAGCAAGCCGAGCATTTCTGTCCCTGGAAGCCATAGGCCGAGGCGACGATTCCGTCGGCCGCCGCGTCGAGATCGGCGCTTTCGTCGACGATGATCGCATCTTTCCCGCCCATCTCGGCGATGACCCGCTTCAGCCACTTCTGCCCCGGCCGCACCTTCGCCGCTTCTTCCCAGATCCGGATCCCCACCTCTTTCGAACCGGTGAAGCTGACGAAGCGCATGCGCGGATGGGCGACCAGGTAATCGCCAACGCTTTCGCCGGGACCAGGCAGGTAATTGACCACGCCGGGCGGCAAGCCGGCCTCCTCGAAGAGCCGGAAGATCTTGGCAGCGATGATTGGCGTCAGGCTGGCCGGCTTGAAGATCATCGTGTTGCCGGCGACCACCGCGCTGACGACCAGACCGGTGGCGATCGCCCCCGGAAAGTTCCAGGGTGGAATCGCGACGCCCGGGCCGAGCGGCAGATAGACCAGCTCGTTCTCATTGCCGCGCAGCGTTGTCACCGGTTGGGGAGCGGCCAGGCGGAGCATCTCACGGGCGTAGAATTCACAGAAGTCGATCGCCTCGGCGATGTCGGCCTCGGCTTCGACCCAGGTCTTGCCGATCTCTCGGATCATCGTCGCCGCCAGGTCCAGCTTGTGCTTGCGCAAACGGCTGGCGATGCGCAAGAGAACACGCGCCCGCTCCTCGGCCGGGAAGCGCGACCATTCGCCAAAGGCGCGCTCGGCCGCGACCAGTGCTGCTTCCGCCCGGGCCAGATCACCCCGCGCCACTCGACCGACGACTTCGTCTTTCTGGGCCGGATTCGTCGACTCGATCCAGCTATCCGTCAGCATCCGCTGCCCGTCGATCACCAGGGGATACTCATTCCCGCGCTCGGCATCAACCCGCGCCAATGCCGCTTCCATCGCGGCACGATTGGCCGGGACGCTAAAGTCGGTCAACGGCTCATTTACGAACTCCGGCACCATGTGACCCTCCAGGAAGAGGAATCGGGAACACGGATCGGAGACCCGAGATTCTCACTCCATCCCCGGATCCCTGATCTCCGATCGGCATTCCCAAGGTAAATTCTACCCCGGTTTGACGAAAGTTGTATCATTCAGCTACCGAGCTACGCAGCCGATCCAATCAGCAAAAGCTCGTCAGTCAGGAGTAGTGACGTGGCCATTTATGGCAAGATCGAAGATTGCGCGATAGCGCGGCCACGGTGCTCTTTCTCTTCTCCCGCCTGGACATTGTCGACCTCTATTTTTGTTCCCATCCTTGCCTTCGGCGGCGCGAAGTACCTTGGTCCCGCCACCGCCCTCAACCGCTCCGCGCTGTCGTGACGAGACCAAGCCGTGCCCGAATCTGCGCGGCTAGTTCCTCGGCATGGTAGTGATGCGCGACCGGAATTCGGAGAATCGGCAGGTCGGCCGAGGCGAAGATGCGGTCGACCAGGATATCCCGTTCTTGCCGGCGTGGTAGCTGGTGGGAGCGGTCGTCGAGCTCGACGACCAGGACCGGAGCCAATTGGCTGGAACTGCACAAGACGAAATCGACGTGCTTTTGCTGGATCCGGTTCTGGAGCACCTGCCGGTTTTCTATCCCTCGCCTCACTTTCACGAGATCCGACAATCGCACTTTGGTGAAAACGGCGAGATCTTCCGATTGGGCCACCGCCCAGAGCGTCTCGAAGAAGTCTCGCTCGGCCGGTGTCAGGAGCGAAGTCACCTTTTCGTAAGGGAGCTCTTTCACTGCGAGTGCATCTCGCTTCCCCAATCGCAAGCGTCGAAAGGTGACGGTCGCGAGGATGATGACCCCGATGACGATCAGTGCCACGACCAAGTGGTGGTAGGCTTCCTGACCGGGCTGATGCAGCCGCGCTCGCGCCGCGTCTTTTGGCGAGGTCGCGAGATTGACCTGCCGACCCAAGAAAGCTGGGCGACTCGGCTGTACCGCGCCCTGTATCGAAGCGTTTTGAGTTGACTGGCTGCGCAGATAAAAGGTACTATATGCCTCAGAGGGCCGGCGCAATCGATCGGCCGGTCGGAGGAGTAACGTGGCAGGACTGACACAGCAGCAAGTGGATCAGTTTTTCAGCGAGGGCTACCTTCTTGTCGAGAACCTGTTCGACCCGGTCGCTTATCTTGACCCGATGATCGCAGAGTACGAGGATCTGCTCGATCAGCTCGCGAAGGATCTGTTCGCCAAGGGCAGGCTGTCCTCGACTTACTCCGATCTGCCTTTTGGTAAGCGACTGACCCAGATCTACGCCGAGACTGGCACCGTTCACGCCGGCTACTTCGACTTCTCGCTGCCTTTCAAAGACGTCAAGCCCGATCAGCCGTGCCACTTCGGCCCGGCTGTCTTCAATATGCTCCGTAATCCGAGTATTCTCGACGTCGTCGAGTCCTTGATTGGTCCTGAGATCTACTCGAACCCAGTTCAGCACGTTCGGCTCAAGCCACCGGAGCGGTTCGTCCCGCGTGACCCGAAGACTGGCCGGGTGCTGCTCGGAGCAACGCAGTGGCATCAGGACGCCGGGGTGGTCATCGAGGAGGCCGATGAGACGGAGATGCTGACCGTCTGGGTGCCAATCTGGGACGCGACCGTGGAAAACGGCTGCCTGTGCGTCGTGCCGCGTAATCACGACCGCGGGCTGCTACAGCATTGCGTCCGTCCCGACATCGGTAACTATCTACCGGAGCGCTACTTCGATGCCGACCGTGCGATTCCGGTGCCGGTTCGGCGTGGTGGCGCGCTCTTTTTGCATCGGAAAACACCGCACTGCTCGCTCTCGAACAATAGCGACGACGTCCGTTGGAGCATGGATCTCCGCTATAACCCCACCGGCCAGCCAACCGGCCGACCCGAGTTTCCGGGCTTTGTCGCCCGCAGTCGCGCCAATCCCGAATCCGAGCTACGCGATCCGGTCGTCTGGAAGCAGCGCTGGCTGGAAACGCGCGCCCGCATGGCAGCGCATCCGGAGCTGGTTGGTCCGTTCAATCGCTGGAAAGTCGGCGCGCCTGGCTGTGCGTAGGGGTGAATCCGTCTCGGCTTCGCTCGCGCGCCGATCTTGGCGCTGAGTGTTCGCTAGGATGGTCGATCCTTCGCTGCCGCTCAGGATGACACGAGGCCCTTCGGCGGTTGGAAAAACTCCAAGGTGAAGCCGTCGGGATCCCGGCCGTAGACCGCGAGTGCTCCTTTGTTCACTCCCGCGCTGATCAGCGCCGGCTCGCTTCGGAAGCTGATGCCCTTCGCGGTCAGCTCACGATACACTGCCTGGACATCCTCGACGACAAAGCAGAGGTGACCGTTTCCTGGGCGGTTGGTATCGCGGGGGGTCGGCTCGGCCGGATGGCTGACGTATTCGAGCAGCTCGAGAATGTGGTCGTCGTCCCCGGGAACCTTGAGGAAGGCCATATTCAGTCGCACCCCCGGAAAGCCGGTCACCGTCGAGAGATACTCGGCGGTGCCCACTTGTCGGGCGATCAGCTCTAAGCCCAGGGTATCCCGGTAAAAGGTGATTGAGCGCTCGATGTCGGCGACGGTGAAGCCGGTATGGTGGACGCGGCGAATCAACATGGCAGTATCCTTTGTGGTGCAATCTTGGACTTGAGTATAGCAATTCGTTCCGTCGTACCGATCATCGCGAGCTTTAGCAAAGTTTTGCAGTTCTTTCAGAAGCACGCCACGATCACTTCGCCGTTGCTCGCCAAGCCGCGATGCGAAAGCGGAAAGTTGGAGGCCATTCAGGCGAACAAGCTATGATCATTCCGATGGGAGATCATCCAGTGGCTCAGGATTTGCCTGGTTGGTCGTGACAGCACGATAACCATTGAGGTCGCTGAGATCAGAAATCGCAACCGACTGAGTTTGCTCCGAACTCCCCGATGTTTCCGCTACGGGCGCTGGCTAAGTGAGCTCGGTCTCATCGTTTTACTGGTGCTGCTCGAAGGATGCGCGATTCCGCCACTGAAGAGTGTACGCGCCGAAGAGTTAGCTGCCCCCAGGGCGACGCCAACGGTGACATCCTTCGTAAAGATCGAAATCCCCACGGCCACCTCGATGCCACCAACCAGGGCCACGGTCCCCTCGCCGACTAGGACGCCAAGGCCTCACGCGGACGTGTTCCTCGATCCAGGACACGGGGGCCTGGATACCGGCGCGGTTGGGACGACAATGAATGGGAATGTGGTGATGGAGAAGACTCTGACCTTAGCAATCGCTCTACGCACGGCAACGCTGCTGCGCAACGCTGGCCTGAACGTGGCTTTGTACCGAACTGATGACTCTTTGCCCGGAACGGTCCGCTCCGATTACACGGCTGATCAAAGCGCACTTACTCCCAAGGGCCTTTTGGCCAATCTGCAGAACCGAATCGACCGCGCCAACGCCAGCGGAGCACGGGTTATGTTG
Source organism: Chloroflexota bacterium (assembly GCA_021323915.1). Lineage (GTDB taxonomy): Bacteria > Chloroflexota > UBA6077 > FW602-bin22 > CADDYW01 > JAJPKB01. The sequence continues at coordinate 20,873 of JAJPKB010000495.1, forward strand.
AGTATCCACTTTAACGCCTTTGATGATCCCGCAGTGGGCGGTTCAGAAACCTACTACGACGGAGCGCGGCCTTTTGCTACCCAGAGCGAGCGCTTCGCGAATCTGGTTCAAGAAACCTGGATCGCCGCGCTGCGGGCAAATGGCTACGATACCCCCGACCGTGGCGTCGCAGACGATCAGGATCTGGTCGCCGAGGACTACGGAACACTCGGCGTTTTCTATCATCACCTTGTTCTCCTGGGCCCGCCGGTTCCTAACCGGCTGCAGGCGAGCAACATGCCTAGCGCATTGATCGAGGCGCTCTTCCTGTCGGATCCCGTGGAAGCGACGGCAATCAACCAGCCCACGATGCAGGATCTACTCGCCCGCGCGCTCGCCAGAGCGATCGAGCGCTACCTCGGTGTCGGTTAGACTGACTCTGCCGGGCGCATGGTTGATGCGGTTGACCACGGGCTAGCCCACTTCCAACAGCTTCAGCACCCCGGACGCCGGCTCTCCACCGATGCGTGCGTGCTCAACGAGCGGAATACCGTGCGGTCCCTTGGCACTGCGCATCTCCGGGAAGGCGTGGAGAATCGATTCCACGATCTCAGTGAGCCCTAGCATCGCCGCGGCGAAGATGTCCAAGCGTGCCCCACCTTCCAGCAGGAACAGCGCGATATCTCGCCGTCCCACGTGCGCCGCCGCGCCCAGGGCGGTTTCCCAGTCGCCCCCACCCCAGTCCCAGGCGGCATTGAGCAAGGTTGGCTCGGCCGCGAGCAGCTCCTTCACCCGCTCCAGATTGCCATGCGCGTTCGCAACAAACTCACGAACTGTCTCC
>JAJPKB010000260.1 GCA_021323915.1 Chloroflexota bacterium
CCGTTCGGCGATAACCTGCTCTTGTTGACGACGACCGGCGCGAAGTCCGGCCAGCAGCGCACCACAGAAGACGAGTCGCGTGATTCCGGTCATGGTCCTGGACCGAATCACGCCTTAGCCGAAGGGGAGAGGGCTAGCCCTTTCCTCCTTCGGCTAAGGCGTGCCAGAGCCTCGCGCTCGCCAGTCGAGCGCCCTCGGCCATCGCTCCGAGCTTCAGCCAGGTGATGTCTGGGTCCACGGTGAGGAAGCCGGCGAACGTCGAGAAGCCACAGTCGGTCCCGGCGATGACGTTCTCTCGTCCCACCAGCCGGGCGAACCGGGTGATCCGCTCGGCGATCAGCTCGGGGTGCTCGACGAAGTTGGTCGTCGAGTCGAGGACGCCCGGAATTAGGATCTTCCCGTCGGGGAGCTTGACGTCTTCCCAGATGCGCCACTCGTGCTCGTGGCGAGGGTTCGCCGCCTCGAACGAGACCGCCGATGGCTTCGCCCGGAGAATGATCTCGACGACCTCGCGAAACGGCACGTCACGCAGGTGCGGACCTTCGTAGTTGCCCCAGCAGACGTGCATGCGCACGTCCTCGGCGGGGATATCGGCGAGGGCGTAGTTCAGGGCCTCGACGTGGACCTCGACGTACCGCTTGAAGTCGTCCACCGTCTTGTCGGCGAAGTCGCGGGAGTTCCAGCTCATCGCCAGGTCCGGACAGTCGACCTGGAGCAGGAAGCCGGCGTTGTGAATCGCCCGGTACTCATGCTTCATCGCCTCGGCGACCGCGAAGATGTACTCCTCGTGGCTCGGGTAGTACTGGTTCGGAAGGAAGTAACCGGCGACGCCCGGCGACGCCGCCGAGAGGAACGCGTCGACCGGGATGACGCCGTCCAGCGCTTCGCGAAAAGTCTCGACGTCGCGGCGGACCCCGTCGTCCCCCTTCCAGGAGATTGGACCGGTGCAGGCGGGGCGCTGAAAAGTGGGCATCGCGCCGAGGGTTCGCTGGAAGTAACGGGGAAACTGCTCGGCCTCGATCAGCCGCGAGCCGCCGCGGCTCTCGCCCTCGAAGCCGGTCAGTCGGTCCTTGACGTAAGTCGAATAGCCGATCTTGCCCATCTCACCGTCGTTGACCGCGTCGACGCCGACCTCGATCTGCCGTCGGACGATCTTCCTGACCGCGTCGCGGACGCGCTCCTGAAAGGTCGCCTCGTCGACGCGCTCGCCCCGGTCGTGCGCGTAGAGAAGCGATACCAGGTCGTCGGGGCGCGGAAGACTCCCGGTGTGGGTGGTCAGAATCCGATCCGTGCTGCGCTTCATTCGTGCTCATCCTCCTTGGTGACTTTTCCCCGGCGTGGCGCCAAAAAGTGGTGCGGCCAACCCAGGGTTAGCGTGGGCTTTCGCTCACGGCGCCCTTGCTCGACTCATCTTCGAGAATACGCGCTGCCAGTTGGCGGAGAATCTGGAGCTGCTCGTCGTTCACGTCGTACAGGTGGCTCCAGGCACGGTGATCGGCTTCGTCCTTGATTCGATCGCGCAAGGCCGATCGGTTGCTGGCAGTCAGCATCGTCGGAACAAACAGCGACTGCATGATGCCGCCCAGCACGAAAAACAGAAAGGCGAAGGGAAAAGGATCGAACCCTTTGTTGCCAAGCAAGTAGCTTTGCCAGAAGGCCCAGCCACCCATCAGGCAGCAGAGAAAGTAGAAGAACCCCATCGTGCCGGCGATGCCGACGATGTGGTCGGCGAGCCAGCCGTTAAAGCGGCCGATCGTGTCCCTTTCGCCGCGTAGGTCCGCCAGCACCTGCTGAGGATGGACCAGGGGCGAAGCTTCCTGGTGGAGACGGTTGACAATCTGCCGAATCTCACTTGGCGTGCGGTAGGGGTGCAGGTGATTCGCTGACATCGGACCCTCCTCGCTCGATTGATCTCCTTGGCCCAGAGCTAATGGAAGCGCCGCTTGTCGAGTCCGCCGCCAGCGCGAGCTCTGGCGGCGCTGCTGGCAGGGTTGATCGCCGCGGAACGCCCTCGGGCGTTCTTCGGCTAACGGCTGCGACAATTCTACACAGAACGAGCCCCGGGGCCGAGATGTCTCCTGACTGAGGCAGCCAGATTGACCGAAGATTTAACCCTCGGCCAATGAACTCTTAACACGGCCACCGAAAAGTCGACATAATATGACGGCCACCAAGATCAGGCTGGCGCCCTTCATTGTTCGGCACCCCACCGAAATCCGCGATGGGAGAAATTCCTCCATGTTGAAGTGGCGGCGCACCATCGGTCTGGCCATCGTCGTGATCGGCACCCTCGGCGCTACGCTTGTTCCCCCGGCTGGGCTAGGACGGTCAGCTCTCGCGTATGCCGACGTCGCGGAGGCGGCCGGCGCGCCCGGAATACCCATCGGCGCGTCGGGAGCGGTCGGCATGGACGTGTCTTTTCCCCAGTGCGCGAAGTTCAACGTTCCCACCGTCGCGTCGAATGGCGCCCCCTACACCTTCGCGATCATCGGGGTCAACCACGGCCGGGCGTTCACCCAGAACACCTGTCTCGCCGACGAATACCGGGCGCTGAACGCGCGTGGCTACGCGCTCGGCTTCGTGATGAACCTGAACTCACCCCGAAACGGGGCCTTGTCGCAGGGACAGCAAGGACCGCTCGGAGTCTGCGCCATGGACGACCTTCCCTGTCTGAACTACAACTACGGCTGGAACGCGGCGCAGGATGCCTACTCGTACACCCGGCAGACGCTGGAGTCGATCGGCGTGACGGATGTCCCAACGTCCTGGTTCATGGATATCGAGGTGACCAACTACTGGTCGAGAGACCTCACCCTGAACGACCAGGTCTTGCAGGGCGCGGTCGATTTCCTGGGTGAAGCGACCGGATACAATATGACCGTTCCCTCGGGTACCGGAGCGTCGCCGGTCGTCGCGATCTACTCGGTTCCCTCGCAGTGGGCTCAAATCGCCGGAAGCTCCTACCAGCCGGCGGTTGTTGGCTGGACGACCGGCGCCCGGAGCCTGGCGACGGCGAGTCGCCTGTGCTCGACGAGACTGGTGGGCGGCGCGACCCAGATCGTGCAACACTGGAACTCTTCGCTCAACCTCGACGAGGATTACCTCTGCTGAGGCTCGCTCGGGATAACCCGACGGCCGCCGCGTACAATAACGGATAAGGAGGCCAGGCGACCATGGAAAGCGAGCCGATCAGGGTGCGCTTCGCGGCGATCGACGATCAGGCCCTCGCTTAGCGACCGCCAGGGCCGGGGGCGCAACCTACGTGGTGAGCGCCGACAAGGATCTACTTGACCTGGGCGAGTACGGGGAAATCCTTATGGTATGATGGGGTGCCGGAGGGGACTCGCGGCCGGGGCGTCGCGCCCGGCGCGGCAGCCTGGTGCGTTGTCGTACGAGTTGTGGCGACGACTCGCTGCCCCGACCTGACGTCGAGGGGCCCCGCGTCCCGGATTTCCGCTCGGAACGACGCGGTCTGTCAGTCGCCGAGTGAAGGGCTAGCCGAGGTGGAGCGCGGGCGATGAGCGACGAGATTATCGCGCGCGTGGTGCGCGAGAGCGGCGTGCCCGACCTTCTGGACGTGCTGGCCGAACGCCTCGTGCCCAGCGATCTGCAGTCCCTGCTGATCGAGGTCTACCGGCGGCGCGCGGCGCGGCAGGCCCCGGCCGACCTGCTCGAGCAGTATCGCCACAACCGCTTCGTCCAGCCTTCGCCGACGAGCCCGCGCGCGTTCCTCGAGCTCGATCTTCTGGCATTCTCCCTGGCGTCGCCACCGTTCGAGCCGATCGAGCTCTCGCCGCTCGCGCCGCTGGGCGCGACCTCGGTACTGACCTCGGTCAGTCAGAACGTCGTGGTGGCGACGGCGCGAAACGTCGAGGTGGTCTCGGACTCGACCAACGCCCTGGCGCTCGAATGCGCCCTCCGCCGTCGCGCCCGGTCGCGCAGCCGCGTCGGAGCGGACGACCGGGTTCGACTCTGCGCGAGCCATCGCCTGGTCCGCGCCCAACGCTTCGCCGGTCCCGGCACGTTCGCGCACTTCCGCGCCTTCGCGCTGTGCACGGCCGGTCGCGACGAGGGACACGATCGGTTCGAGCGCGACGCGCTCCTCGATCACCTCGGGTTTTACTTGCGCTTTCTGAGTGCTGGAGAAAGCATCGGCTTTCCCATGGGCGCGCCGCGGATCGCGGTGACCGATCTCGTGGGCGACCCGGAGACCGACCGCCTCCAGCGCGAGATTATCGACTCCCTCGGGGCACAGTTTCCCGACGCGCAATTGGCTAGCGATCCGGGCCGGACGTCCGGTCGTGGCTACTACGAGAAGCTGTGCTTCAAAGTCTACGCGACCGATCGGGCCGGCGTCGAGCGGGAGTTGGCTGACGGCGGCTTCACCGGCTGGACCCGCGCCTTGCTCAGCGACCGTAAGGAACGGCTGCTGATCAGCGGCATCGGGACCGAGCGGATCTGCGGTCTCTTCGGCGCCGGCGGCTGACTCCGCC
>JAJPKB010000039.1 GCA_021323915.1 Chloroflexota bacterium
ATAGTCGACCTCAGCCCAGGCGATGCTGGGGAAATCGACCAAATCAAGGCCGGTTTGCACCAGACGTGGATTCGTGATCAGCACGTCCAGGCCGCTCCGCACCCGGGCAGTGACCCACTCCTCGCGCCGCTCCGCCGAGACCGTGTCGGCCTTCAAGACGGCGACACGGAAGCCCGCCCGGTCGAGGATGGTCGAGAGACGCGGGGTCAGGTCGCGGAGATTCGTGTGGGTGACGTAGACGAGCAGACGTCGGCCACGCGCGCGCTCCCGTTGGATCAATTCGATTAAGGCCCGTTCCTTCGGATAGAGCCGATCCTCGGGGAGCGCGGGGGCGTGGCTGAGCACTGCGTTCGTGAGCGGATCGAGGACCGTTTCCTCGCGGGTGCAGGCGTCGGGGTAGGACAGGAGCGCCTGGAGATAGGACCCGAGCAGCCGCTTCGACCCGGCTCGGAGGGCCTGCTGAACTGCCTGGCGCAAATCGTTGGCGAGCCGCCGGTACGCGCTCGCTTGGGATTGCTCGTCCGAATTGGACCCATCCTCCAGTGGAATCAGGAGAACCCGCTCGTCGTAAGGCGGGAGAAGGCGAGCCACGTCTCTTAACCGGAGAGACACCGTGTTCCCGATCAGATGAAAGAGAATCGGGGGGGTGACGCCCGGCCTTTCGACGATCCGCGTCATGTAGGTGCGCCGCTTCGACTGTCGTCCATCATCGGTGTACGCGTTCGGGGCGCGCTTCGTGATGCGCTCGAGGTAGCCATACCGGGCGACCCACTTCGCCTCGTCGTCGTGGGCGAACTCGGTCCGAATGGCGGGGCTGAACCGATAGAGCAAGTGGAAGAGGTTGGAGGCGTAGCCACCCAGCAAGGTGCCGGTCAGAACCAGCGTCTTCGCGCAGGCCTCGGCGAGGGCGGCACCCGCGAGCCCTTGTGCGGTGCCGCGACTCTTCAGCTCGTGGACTTCGTCGACGATCAGCAGGTCGAAGTAGCCCCGCATCCGCCGAAGGACGTAATCGGCCAGCGGGACGCGATGAAGACCGGTACAATCGGCCTCCCAGAGTGCTCCGCCGCAGTTGTCGCATCGATGCTTCTTCTCTGCGAGATCGGCATGGGTCAGGGGCACGCCTTCCTCGTCGATGATCGGTGTAAAGCACGTCGGGCAGCAGCACGCGCGGACGAGGACACCGGTGTCGTCGCGTACCACCCGACCGTCGGCGCCGCGCACGAGCCGGCTCACCGTGGCGGGACGCCAGCGGTAGCCGAGCTTCGCGTACTCCCGCGAGCAGATGACGAATTGGATCGAACCACCCGCGCAGCGGGCGCGCTCCAGGTCGCCGATCGTGTGGACGATGGCGATTTGGGCGCCGGGAACCGTGCGCTCGATCTCCCGACGCCACTTCCGGACCAAATGGGGCGGGCTCATCACGAACACCCGCCGACACCCCGCAAGATAGGCCGCCGCGGCCGCGATGAACGACTTCCCCGATCCCATCTCGCCGACGATGACCGTGCCGGACTGTCGCCGGATCGAGAGGGCGGCAGCACGGATGGCATCTGCTTGCGCTCCGAGCGGCCGGCGCAGGATGCGCTGGAGGTCGAATTTGCACGCACGGCGCATCTCGCCGTCGTAGAGCGGCGGGTAGGTTTGGACCACGGCGCTCCTGATCGCACCGGCATACGATTCGAGGAATTCCGTAAGGTTCACGCGACGTTCTCCTCCAGGGGCGTCGTCGCGTTCGTGCCATCGCGGTGCTCGACGATCTCGATCGCCCCTGAGTCGAGGTCCAAGACGACAATCGAGGTGCGCAGGCTCTCGCGCTGGATCTCGGTATCCTCGTCATCACTTTCGACCGGGACCATCTCTTTTCGGGTACGTCCCTTCACGAGGACGCGTCGATCGTCCTGTTGCAGCACGACGTTATTGAGCAGGCCGGCGGCGATGAGCAGCGCGAGGTGGCCGCGTCGCAGAGGCATCAGGGGCCGAACTGGCTGCTCGTCGGGTGGCCAGAGCTGCTCGGCGAAGGCCGCCTGGGTCCAAACGCCGTGCCGCCGGGCTTCCCGCGCGGCGAGCGTCGGATCGAAGGCGAGAGGCGCGAAGAGAATCTCGCCGCAGGGAAGCGCGGGCACGCCGAGCGGCGAGTCCTCCGGTTCGTCCGTCAGTGGCGGGAGGTCGGCGCTGCTCCATGCCTCCAGGCGAGCCTGCGTCTCGGGGTCAAGCGTGGGCTGTGCCTTTTTCGTGGCAAGCACCACGATCTGCCCGAATGCCCCGTACTCGGGGTCGGGGAACCGGTACGCCCGGAAGCCGGTGTAGTGCGCCGCGAGATACCGCGCTGACACGGCCAGGCGCTGCTGGGGAATCAGGAACAGCAGGACACCGCCCGGACCGAGCGCCCGGGAGAGGCTGGTCAGAAAAGCGTGCTCGAGGCGGCGCTTCTCGTCGTCCGAGTCGTAGGGCGCGTTCAACAGGCAGAGCGAGAACGCGCCGTTGGCGAGCCGGACCGTGAACGCGCTCGTCGCGAGCACGTGATCCAACCGCGTCCGACACTGTTCGGCGCGCTCCTCGTTGATCTCGATACCGTAGCTCTCCGCGCCAAGCATGTGTGCGAACGCGGCTAAC
>JAJPKB010000428.1 GCA_021323915.1 Chloroflexota bacterium
CCGGCATTGACTACTTCGACCCGCGAGCCCTCCTGACGTACTTTCATCCCTACTGCCAGGAAGTCGGCATCAGCCCCAACGATTTCCTGGCGCTCGGCCGAGAGAATCCCCACGACCACGGATCCTGGTTCTCGATGGCGATTCTCGCGCTGAACGCCGCGGGGCGCACCAACGCGGTGAGCGTGCTTCACCAGAAGGTGGCCACCACCCTCTGGTCGGGCTTCACCACCCACCACGGCGACGCGCCGCCGATCCAGGCGATCACGAACGGAATCCACACCGCCTCCTGGGTGGCCCCGGCCATGGCCGCGCTGTTCGACGGTCGGCTCGGCCCATCCTGGGCGGTATGCCCGGATAAGCCGGACCTCCGGGACGCCGCGGGCGCCATTCCCGACGCCGACCTCTGGTCGGTGCGTCAATTGCTACGGGGGCGTCTGGTTGACGAGGTGCGCCGCCTGACCGGTCGCGACGATCTCCTCGATCCAAACGCGCTCACGATCGGGTTCGCGCGCCGCTTCGCCACCTACAAGCGCGCCACGCTGATTCTGCGCGACGTCCACCGGCTGGCGACTATCCTGGGCAACCCGGGGCGTCCGGTCCAGATCGTCTTCGCCGGCAAGGCTCATCCTCGGGACGAGCCGGGCAAGGACGCGCTGCAGCATCTATGGCACGCGGCCAACGGCACGTTCCGTCACGCGATCGCCGTCCTCGACGACTACGATATCGGCATGGCGCGCTATCTGGTTCAGGGGTGCGACGTCTGGCTGAACACGCCGCGGCGCCCCCACGAGGCGAGCGGGACGAGCGGGATGAAAGCCGCCTTGAACGGCGCGCTCAACGCGAGCATCCTCGACGGCTGGTGGGACGAGGCGTATACCCCGGAGATCGGCTGGGCGATCGGCGACCGCGATGGTCACTGGGGCGATGGCGACGTCCACGCCCGCGACGAGGCCGACGCCCGGTCCACCTACGACGTCATCGAGCACCAGATCGCGCCGCTGTTCTACGCGCGCGACGCGGATGGCTACCCGCGTCGGTGGCTCGAGATGGTCCGCGCGTCGATCGCTACCGTCGCGTCGGACTTCAGCGCGGCGCGGATGCTCGGACAGTACGCGTCCGAATTGTACGGAATCGACGGCTGAACGAGGCTACCCCTCGGTCGCGACGCGGAGCAACGGACGGAGTCCGTTGAGGGCGGCGACGATCGTCGATCCGTTGTTGACGACTGTCGAGACGATCGGGCCAAGGGTGCCGGTCGTCGCGAGCACCATTCCCGCCGCGTTCGGCACGGCGATGATTCCCAGGTTCTGCCGGATCAGGGCGGCCGACTCGCGGGCGATGTCGATCGCCTCGGGGAGCCCGTGCAGGTCGCCGTGGAGGACGACGTCGGCTGTCTCCTGAGCCACGTCGGTGCCGGCCTTCAACGACACCGAGACGTCGGCGTGGGCGAGGGCCGGCGAGTCGTTGATGCCGTCGCCAATCACCCCGACGACGTGTCCGCGGGCCCGAAGCTCGCGAACGATCTCCGCCTTGCGCTCCGGGAACACGTCGGCCTCGAATTGCTCGATCCCGATTTGGCGAGCGATCGATCGCGCCACGGCCGCTTGGTCGCCGGTCACCATAATGACGTTGGCGATGCCGCGCTCGCGCAGCCTTTGGAGCACCGACGCCGCCTCCGGGCGTGGGATGTCGGCGTAGGAGATTTGGCCGACCAACCGGCCATCGCGCGCGACAAACACCGTCGTCGCTCCGCGCCTGCCAGCCCGCTCCGCCGCTGCCAGCGCCGAGCCAGCCACGCCGATTCCCCGCTGGGAGAAGAAGCGCGGCGAGCCGACGTGCACCGTCCGCCCCTCGACATCCGCTTCGATCCCAAGCCCCACCGTGTAGTGCGAGTCCCCGCGCTCGGGAATCGTGAGGTGCCGGGCCAGCGCCGCCCGAACGATCGCCAGCGCCGCCGGATGCGAGAGCCGGTTCTCGGCGGCGGCCGCGAGCGCCAGGACGGCATCGGCGTCGAGGCCGTCGACGGACGATCGGACGTCCACGACGATCGGGTTGCCGCCGGTGAGCGTGCCGGTCTTGTCGAAGACGAGCGTGTCGATCCGCGCCAGCTGCTCCAGGGCGCGCCCGCCTTTGACGAGAATGTCCCGCTTCGCCGCCGCTGTCAGCGAGGCGAGGACGGTCGTCGGCGCGGAGACGCGGATGCCGGTCGCGAAGTCGAAGGTCAGGATCGCCGCCGCTCGCATCGGGTTGCCGGTTACCGCGTAGATCCCACCGGCGAGCAGCAGCGTGGGAAGCACCAGCCGATCCGCGAAGCGGCCGGCGTGGTTGGTGGCGCGCGTGTCGTAATTGGGCGCGTTGTCGAGCAGGCGCACGATCCGGGCGGCGCGGGTCGCGTTGCCGACGTGCTCGGCCCGAATGTAAAGCTTGCCGTCGGTGAGCACGGTCGAAGAGTAGACCATCGCCCCCGTGGTTTTCAGGACCGGTGTCGACTCGCCGGTGAGGATCTTCTGGTCAACGAGGGCTCGTCCCCGGGTGACGACGCCGTCGGCCAGGACCAGCTCGCCCGGGTAGACGACGACGGTGTCGCCGACGGAGAGCGCCGTCGCGGGAATCCTTTCCTTCCGCTGCCCTCGCACCACCCAGGCCAGCCGACCGTCGGCCGCGACCAGCGCGGATAGCGCGATCCGGGAGCGCCGCGCGGTGAGGGAGCGGATATACTCGCCGCCCGCGACCAGGAACGCGATCATGGCCGACGTCACCAGGTCGCCGCGGACGCCAAGTATGGTGATCGCCATCGTGTCGAGAACGTCGACGGTGACCTGGCGTTCGCGCACCAGACTGCCCACCGCCCGCGCGACGATCGGAACCGCCGCCACGGCAAGAATCCCGGCCGAGAGAATCGCCGGGGCGCCGAGCAGACCGAGCCCGAGTGCCGCGGCGCCGCAGACCACCGGCGTCGCGCTCGGCCGGGGAATCACCCGGGTGATCGACGAGGATGAGGCGGTCGCCGCGCGCCCAAGCCAGGCGAGAATCTGTTCCAGGCCGACCCGCGAGGGATCGTAGCTGACGACGAGCGCGGCGCAGGCGAGATTCACCCGGGCATCGCTCACCCCCGGCTGCTGGCGGAGGAAGCCAACCACGCGGTCGCCGAGCGTCGGATCGTTCTTGAGATCGGGGACCCGCAGGCGGACGCGCCCCGGCACCTGGTGGATGACGTCGCTGGAGATCGGCGCGCCTGGAGGCTCGGCGGTGTCCCAACGAGAATCGCCCGGCCGCCGCCGGTGGTTGACCCCGTTCGTGCGTGCCGACGGCCGGCCCGCCGCGGCTCCGGCTTTCGCGGAGCCGGGGGGCATCAGGTCCTTCCCTTACGCTCGGCCTGGGCTTCGTGGTAGAGGTCCTCGGCCGATTCCCGCCCTTCTTCGATCGTCGTCGAGACCCACTCGCTGACGCCGACGACGCTCCTGACGGCGTTTTTCGCGAATGGACGCAAGCCAGTGCTCACCGCGCGGGTCAGGCCGAGGGCCAGGCCGAAGCCAACGCCCCAGATCGCACCGCCGGTGACCGCATCGAGAAACTCTTCCATGGTCGCTCCCACACCATCTTCTCAGATGGCTCGTGGCAAACTATACTATCAGGTATGTCAAGTTTGGGCTAGCCCGGACGGCTGTCGGGATCTGCCGCGTGATCGTGGGGAGTCTTCGCGGAGCGCGGGCGTCTCGCCCGCCCCGGGGCAACCGGACGCAGGCGGGCGAGACGCCCGCGCTCCCAGGGCGGTCGCCTTTCGGCGATTCGGCGGCACACCCCGGCGGTCGCGACGGAGGAGGTATCGTGTTCGAGAATGCCCTGGGCCGGCTTATCAACGGCGCGATCTGGGGGATTGGCGCCGGTCTGGTCCTGACCGTGGTGCGGAGCGGTGAGCCCGGGTTGCGGCCTATGCTGAAGTCGGCGATGAAGGCGTACATCGCGGCATCGGACCGGGTGCAAGAGATGACCGCGGAGGCCCGCGAGTCGCTCGAAGATCTGTACGTCGAGGTGAAGTCGGAGCGCCAGAACGGGGCCCCGGCTCAACCGATCCACGGCGAGCGCGAGATCTCCTGATCCTGCATGAGGGGCAAGCCAATGGAGAAAACAGAAGCGCTGGGGAGGGTGGCGAGTGTGACGCCCGGTCGGGTGCGCGTCCGCCTTCACCGCTCGGCGCGCCAGCCGCACCAGGTTCGACGCATCCACCAGCACGTCGAAGGACAGGTCGGGGTGACCCGGGTTGAGACCAATCCGACCACCGGCAGCGTCGTCGTCCACTACGACGATGAAGCGGTTTCCTTCGACGACGTGATGGGCATGTTTCGCGACGTCGGGGTCGTGGTTCAAAGCCTCGGCGAGATCGAGGAAGCGCCGATGCCGGGGCAAAGCGAGACCTCGACGCAAATCATCGATGCGGTGGACGATTTCGATCGTCGGCTGTCGCGCCTGACCGGGCACAAGCTCGATCTGCGACTGCTGTTTCCGGCTGGGCTGTTCGCGCTCGGCCTGCGCCAGGTGCTCGTCGAAGGGCTTGGACTGACCCAGGTGCCCGGCTACGTCCTGCTGTGGTACGCGTTCGACTCGTTCTGGAAGTTCCACCGCGAGCCCCGATCGACCGAGGCGAGGCCGACGGTTTCCGGGACCAACGGGCACGGCGCGGCACCTCGGTCGAACGGGAAGCGCCACGCCTCGGCGCAGGCGGCAGAAGTAGCGGCCAGTGGCTGATCAGCCCGAGCGGAAGGCGCGCGCCCCGCGTCTCATCCTCTACGTCGGCAAGGGAGGCGTCGGCAAGACGACGATCGCCGCCGCGACGGCCGCGCGCGCCGCCGAGCTCGGCCACCGGACGCTCGTCGTCAGCACGGATATCGCGCACAGCCTGGGAGATGCGCTGGACGTCGAGCTGGGATCCGAGCCACGGCCGATCGCCGATCGCCTCGACGCGCAGGAAGTGAACGTCCTCGAGGAGGTGCGGCTCAACTGGGGCAAGGTCCAGGACCAGATGGCCGAATTTCTCCGCCGGGAGGGGCTGCCCGACATCCAGGCCGACGAGCTCGCGATCATGCCCGGCATGGACGAGCTCGCGGCGCTGGTCCAGATCGGTCGCAAGATCCGCTCGGGCGCTTACGAATGCATCGTGGTCGATGCGGCTCCGACGGGCGAGACGATCCGTCTGCTCAGCACGCCAGACGCGTTTCAATCGTACGCGGCGCGCATCTACGGTTGGCGTGGTCGCCTCCTTGGGATCGCCGGGCCGTTTCTGCGCAACGCCCTGCCAGACCTCAACGTCGTTGACGTGATGGCCCGGCTCGCTGATCGGATCAAGGGTTTGCGTCAGATCCTCATCGATCCGGGCCGCAGCTCGTATCGGCTGGTCGTGACCCCGGATCGCATGGTCCTGAAAGAAGCCCTTCGCGCCGAGACCTACCTCAACGTGTTCGGCTACCCGATCGACGCGGTGGTGTTGAACCGAGTGATGCGCCCGCCGGAGCCGGGAAACGCGTTCGTCGACGCCCTGGTCGCTCGCCAGGAGCGAGTGGTCGCCGACATTCGGAGCGCGTTCGCGGCGCTGCCGATTTTCGAGGCGCCTTTATGGACCGAGGAGCCGATCGGGGTTCCGGCGTTGGCGGAGCTGGCGCGGCAGATCTTCGGCGACCGCGACCCGTTCGAGGTGATGCACGTCGGTCCGACCCAGCGCATCGTGGCCACCGACGGTGGGTATCTGTTGCAGGTTCCGATGCCGCACGTCGAGCTCGACCGGGTCTCGCTCATGAAGCGAGGGGACGCGCTGTACGTCGACGTCGGAAACGTTCGGCGCGAGGTCACCCTGCCGGCGACGCTCGCCGCGCTCGAGCCGGGCACCGCGCGGCTGCGGGCGGGAATCCTCGAAGTGCCGTTCAGCCATCAGCTTGACGAGAGGGTACCGACGTGATGCAAGGAATCTTGAGCTTTCTGGGGTTCAGCCTCGGGGCGAGCCTCGGGGCCGGGCTCGTCAACGCGCTCAGTCACGGCGTGCGGCCGGCGCTTCGGGAGACGATCAAGGCCGGCATCGTCGCCAGCGAGGGAGTGCGATCGGCCGCGACGGAGGTCCGCTCCACGGTGTCGGACCTGCGCGACGAGGCAGTCGCCGAGCGGGCGAACGAGACCCGTCGCCGCCGGGGGAACCAAGAGCCACGCAAGATCAACATCGCCCGCGATTGAAGCGACGAGCAAGCCGAGAATCCCTCCCCTACTCTTCGGGCCACGCCGGCTCGTCCGGTCCCACCTCGAAGAGCGCGGCGCCGCGCCGCCGACCCCAGAGAGTCGCGCGCGAGCCGGAGGTAGGAATCTCGCCCCCGCTCCGCTCCAACGCTGCCTCGTCGAGCTCGACCCCAAGGCCGGGTCGGTCGCCGAGGACGATCCAGCCGTCTTCGATGCGGTTATCCACTGTCTTGAAGATCTTCTCGCGTCCGGCGCCCACCACCTCCATCATCCAGTGATTGGGCAGGACGGCGGCCAGGTGCGCCATCACGTTTCCCGGGCAGTTCATCAGGCTGACCGGGATCTCGAACGCGTGGGCCAGGTCGGCGATCTGGAGCGCGCCGGTGATGCCCGAGTTGCCCTGGCCGATGTTGAGAACGTCCGCGGCCTGGTTCGCGACGAGGGGCATGAACTCGCTCAGGTCGTCGAGGTTCTCGCCGGTCGCCACCGCGGCGCGGATCCCCTCGGAGACCTTCCGCAATCCGCGATAATCCCAGCGACGCGCCGGCTCCTCGGCCCAGGTGATCTCGTAGTGCTCTTCGAGAAAGCGAATGTTACGAATCGCCTGCTTCGGCGACCAGTACTCGTTCGAGTCGATCAACAGCGTGGGCTTCTTCCCGGACGTCGCTAGCGCCTCGCGCATGATGCCCAGCCGGCGCAGGTCGGCCTCGCGATCGAGCCCGACCTTGAGCTTGCCGCCCGATACGCCCTTGGCGGCCATCTCTCGGTAGAACGCGCCGAGCTGCTCGTCGCCGAGGCACAGGTCGATCCCGCTGGCGTAGGCCTTGACTCGGCGGGTGGAAGCTCCCAGCGTCTTCCAGAGCGGCTCGCCGTTCGCCTTCGCCTTCGCGTCCCAGAGGGCCACGTCGATCGCGCCGATCGCGTCGTTCACGATGCCCTTGTTGCCGGCCTTGAAGGCGGAGTCGACCATCTTCTTCCAGAGGCCACGGACGCCGCGGGGATCGCGTCCCACCAGCAGCTCGGTCACCAGCGAGTGAACGTGGTTGCGCGCGCCCGGCGACCCCAGCGAGACGCCGGTGACGCCCTCGTCGGTTTCGACGAAGACGGCCAGGCTGGTCATACGATCGCGGCCGACCGGATCGTTCGCGTCGCCCAGGGGGCGGTCCAGCGCCATCTCGAAGGGCTTCGTTCGCACGCCAGTGATCTTCACCTCATCCTCCTCGTGCTCGGTTCATTTGTCCGCGAGGGGTTGACACCCCTCCAACCCCGCCCGCGAAAAAGAGAAATTCGTGGGGGTATCCCCCACGCCCCCCTTGAAGGGACACGACGGTCTCCCGCCGGTTGAAGCGGCGCGCGTTCAGGCGCGGAGTACCGCTACTCTACCACCAGAGCGATCGGGTGGAAAGCCAGCGGCGACCGGGCGAGCACACGTGTTGACAGCGCAGCGTGCCGATGTATCCTAAAGCCCGGCGTACCGGGGCCCGCTCGGGCTTGCCAATCGATCGAGTGCCCCTGGTGACGACATCGATGGATGGAGTGAGAGCACGTGTACGAAGCAATGATCGCCGAGACGATCGGCATCACCGGGCACAACGGCGATACGATCCAGGCGTATTACGCGCGCCCGATCGTCTCGACCGCAGCTCCCGGCGTCATCGTCCTGCACCACATGCCGGGCTGGGACGAGTGGAGCAAAGAAGTCACCCGCAAGCTCGCTTACCACGGCTACGCCGCCATCTGCCCGCACCTGTACTCGCGGGTCGGGCCCGGGCGGTGGGACGATGTCGCGGCCGCCGCGCGCGCCCGCGGGGGCGCGCCGGACGCGCAGGTGGTGGGCGACGCCGAGGGCGCCGCGGCCTTCCTGCGAGCCCAGCCCGATTCCAACGGCAAGGTGGGCTGCATCGGCTTCTGCTCCGGTGGCCGCCAGGCGTACATGCTGGCCTGCAAGATCCCCTCGCTCGACGCGTCGGTCGACTGCTGGGGCGGGCGGGTCGTCGCGCCGCCGGAGAGCCTGACTCCCCAGCAGCCGGTGGCGGTGATCGACATGACTAAAGACATGAGCTGTCCGCTCCTCGGAATCTTCGGTAACGACGACGCGAATCCCGACGTCGCGCAGGTCAACCAGATCGAAGAGGAGCTGAGGAAGCACGGAAAGAGCTACGAGTTCCATCGCTACGACGGGGCGGGTCACGGATTCTTCGCCGTGGACCGGCCGAGCTACCGTCCGGAACAGGCGGTCGACGGCTGGAAGAAGGTCTTCGCCTTCTACGAAAAGTACCTCCAGAGGACGTGACATGTGTACGTGGATTACCGAGAAGGCCGACATCGCCGGCCACGGCAAGGGTGTCGCCGAGTGGATGCCGCTGAATCGGGCGAACGTTTACTACGATCATCCGGTCAGCGCGCCGCTGGATCACGCCCTGATCATCGACTTCGTCAACGAGGCGGCGGGACCGGGCGCCCGAGTCAGCGTGGAGCTCAGCGCGGAGTCGGCGCGCGCGCTGCTCCGGGCGATTCAGGCCACCCTGGAGACCGGTCAGGCCCAGCACGACCTGTCGGTCCACGCCGGAGGTCGCTGAGCGGCCAGCGCGGCATCCTTTGGAACAATTCCCGAGTACGAAGTGCGAGTGATCGACCAACCGGTAGCGCCTGGCCGTTAGGCAGGTCATTCACGACCGGAACCGCGGTCAGCTGACGCGTTCGGTCCCCCGGTCAGGACGGAGACGGATCGACTTTTTGAGGAGAAGCCTCCTTGTCTGAGCACGACAATTGGAACCAGCAGATCATCGCGCGGTTTCGCGCGAACGGCGGCAAGGACGTTCCGCCGTTCGGCGATAACCTGCTCTTGTTGACGACGACCGGCGCGAAGTCCGGCCAGCAGCGCACCACGCCGCTCGTCTACTCGCGGGACGGGGATCGATACGTGATCGTCGCCTCGAAAGGCGGCGCGCCGACCAACCCCGATTGGTACCACAACCTGGTTCGCCATCTCAAGGCGACCGTCGAGGTCGGCACGGAGAAGTTCCGGGTGCGGGCGACCGAAGTAACCGGCGAGAAGCGCGATCAGCTCTTCCGAGCCCACGCGTCGCGCTTCCCGACCTTCAACGA
>JAJPKB010000432.1 GCA_021323915.1 Chloroflexota bacterium
AAGTGTTCGCCGTCGATCACGGCGATGTCGACCAGTTGGGGCACGTAGACCTGAAGCGCCCGGACGAGGTCCGCTTTGGCGATGACCAGCCCGCTCACCCGCAAGGACGCCAGCGCGGGCGCGACCGGCAGGGCATCCGACGGTGCCCGGTGGTTTGGCGCCAGCGCCCGCGGTTGCGTTCCCGATTCCGTTTCCATCGCCCCCTTTCACTCGCGCGGATCGGCTTCCCCGCGCGGTCGCGTCGCGCGAGGCCGTGGCCCGTGCGATCCCGACCGTCTCCCCTGCGCGTCATCCGGGTGCGTGGCGCATCTTGGAACCTCCCGAGATCCCTGGCTCCGCCAGGGAATTGGCGGAAGCGTTTCCGCTCGGGAGCTATCTTCGTGCAAAGGTGTTGGAAAAGTTTTGGAAATCTGTTCGAGCTTTCCAGCAACCCATGAGCTGTTTAGACTCAAGGAGTCTTGGAAGCCTCCAACATTTTGTGGGGGTGGGTAGGGACGCCCCGGGGATAGTCATCTGGGGCGGCAAAGCGCGCGAAACGACCGCCCGGGAGCCAGATGCCGAGCCGACGGCTATCGTGTCGGTCGTTGGCGGCGCGAGCCGACGCTACAAGCAGTAGCGTCGAGCGACGAGGTTGGTCTCACGATTAGCCAAAATGGGTGAAGGGGGCACGATCCGCCGATGGAGGGAACGGGGCGTGGTTCGCGAGCCGCCCCTACGTGCGATCGGGCGCCCGCTTGTCCAATGATTCCGACCAGTGCTCTGGACCAGCGATCACCCAGCCACCACGACCAGCAGGGCAAACGTCCGGGCCGCTTCGCCGGCCTGGCCCCAGGGGCGACGGTAGGTCAGCCGAAGGTCGGCGCTCCCGGCGCGCGACGCTTCGAATTCCCAGCGGTGGATCCCTCCGGCGCCCGGTGTCCCCGCTGACGGCGCGAAGGCATCGCCGAGCAGCACGAGGACCGGCTCGCCCTTCGATTCCAGCGCCCAGCGAAAGCCGGTCGTGGGGTTCTCCGGGAGCGCGAGCTCGAAGCGCTGCCCGACGCCTACCTCGAGCTGGCGGCCGTTCCAGGTCTCGTCAACCTGCTGCATCGGATCAATCGGCCTTCCGGCCGAGGGAGGCATCCGACGGATCGACGTCGACGGTATCCGTCCGATCGCTCTCGGTGAGCTCCTGACGCAAGACCACCACGTCGCGCGGCGCATCGATCCCGATCTTCACTCGATCGCCGTTGATCTCGAGGATCTTGATCGTGATGTTGCCCTGAATCACGATCGTCTGGTCGACCTTGCGGCTCAGAACCAGCATTCTCCGATCACTTCTGCCCTTGCCAACCGTTGCCGTCAGCATACACAAGACCGATGAGCCCGACAAGCTCTGATGAGCTGAGAATGGCAGGGCAGTGGATCTGCACGGCAAATCAGCTGCCCTGCCATTCTCTTACCGCTCGCGATTACTGGTGCTCGCGGAACGGACTGTTGAAGTGGAAGAAGTTGCTGCGTCGGCCGTTTCGCATTCGCTCCTGGTAGATCATCACCAGCTTACGGTCGTCGAAGGTCTGGAACCACTGATCCCAGGTAACGTGCTCCAGGGTGCGTCGGCCATAGCCCGGAAAGTCGAAGCGCAGGACTCCGAGATGCCCGTCGTGCTCGGTCCCGGGAACGGTCGCCGGAACGGCGTCGCGCTCCTCGGCCCACTGGAGAATCACCGCGTGATCGTGGGTAACCAGCGATTGGCCGGGATGGCTCTCGTGCTCGTTGGGAGACGTGATCCACCGCGTCTCGCACACCGAGCGGGGGAAGCCGGGGCGCGACGGAGTCGCCTCCTGCCCGGGCAGCTTCTCGCAATATTCCTGCTTGAACGCGTCTTCGGTCATCGATCCCCTCCTCGTGCGTGATCAAGGGACATCGGCGGCAACGTTCCCACCGCGCCGGGGCCGAGACTAGGCCGCTTTTTTCTGCCCGGCTTGCTGCTTCCCGAGCGCGCCGAAGAATCGGTCCAGCGTCTGGAGCATCCGCGGCGACATGTCGCGGAAACCAGCGATTTCCTCGAGCAGCGGGACGCTGACGTCGATCGTCTGAGCGATCCTCTTCAAGTCAGGATCCGAGACCAACTTTTGAGCGAACAGGTCGTCGATCGTCCCGGTGGATACCCCCGCCTGTTTCGCGAAGTCGGACGGCGACATGGCGCGTCCGAAGCGGTAGCGCAGATAGTCGTCGAGCAGACGACGGGTGTCGGACGCGCTGAGTCGCTGGCTCTTCTGGGTCGCCAATGCGATACCCTCCTTTTCTCAACCGGTCGAAGTCGATGGTGCTCGCAAGTCGCGTTCCAGCCTCTTCGGCGCTCCCTGGCTCGCGGGCCAATCGCGGGGAAAACTCGTGGCCGGCGTTACGGGGAATCCGCGGCCGGGCGAGGCGCCGCCGTGGCGAGAGCCGCGAAGAGCCGCGTCAGGCGGTCGGTCGTTTCTCGCCAGGTCGGGTGCGCCATGGCGCGGGCCATGGCTGCCCGCGCCATCGACCAGCGCAGAGG
>JAJPKB010000079.1 GCA_021323915.1 Chloroflexota bacterium
GAGCGCCTTCGTCCGCGCGATGTCGCGCGGATCGGCCTCCGCGTCCGCGTTGAAGGCATCACCGTGGACCATGCGGTGCCACGCTGCCATCCGCTGACGGTCCGAGCCGGCCGGCAGCCGATTCAGCAGCTGAGGAACGACGAAGTTCCTCCGGTCCGGGGCCGGGTAGTATTCGTCGGCGTAGCGCAGCGGCGGATCCCAGAACTCGTGCGGGGAAAAGCTCTCGACCCAGAGGCAGTAGGGTGACGCACCCGACATCGCCTCGACGAATTGACCGGCTCGATCCAGAACCTTCGCGACGAAGTAGTCGTCGTCGGAACGACGGTGTCGGACCTGGTAGAGATACGAGGCCGGCCCGACACGCGACGCGTCGACCTCCGTTGCTGCCTTCAACGCAGACGCGCCGAGCTCGTAGGTATCGCCTTCCTGTCCCCGGATAAACTCCCAACTCACGAAGCCGCGAACGAAGTTCTGGCTCGCCTTGAACATGTGCCAGACGTCGGCGACCAGCTGGGTCGCGTATCCCCGGGCGTAGAGATACTCGGCGATCGTCGTCTGCGATTCGGGGATGTTGTGCCATCCGAGGAGGTTCGGGAACGAGCCACGATCGCCGACCTGGTGCGTCCACGGGAACGAGCGCGTGCCGGTGAACAGGGCTCGGCGGAAGGGAATCGTCGGCAGGCCCTCGCCCCAGGCGTTGTGGAAGACGACCGACTCGCTCGCGAAGCGATCCAGGTTGGGCGTCCGCGCGAGATCGCCAACGACGGCGTCATAGCGCAGGGTATCGAAAACGACGACGATCAGATTCAATGGCATGGCTGTTTCATCCTTCCAATCCGGCCAAGGTGATCCCGACGCACGGTGTCGATGAGAATGAGGATGACGTTCATGCCGAGTTACCCACTCTTCTCGGAATCCAGGTTATTCCAGGGCGACACCGAGCCCCGCCGCGCGCCGGAGAGGTAGCGAAAATCGTCGGCGAAGCTCGGATGGCCCGTCGCCGCCCGGCCGACCGGTCCCAGCTGTCCCTTACCGGTGACCGGCTCCCGCGCGCCGTCACGGGACGGGTCGACGTAGCGGAGGAACCACTCGTCGAGCTGGCGCTTCATTTCGGCGGCCAGCTCCC
This sequence comes from Chloroflexota bacterium, assembly GCA_021323915.1. Taxonomy (GTDB): domain Bacteria; phylum Chloroflexota; class UBA6077; order FW602-bin22; family CADDYW01; genus JAJPKB01. Next base: position 1,127 of record JAJPKB010000079.1, read on the forward strand.
CGTATCCGTCGCTCTCGACGAGGTTGTTTCGCTCGTTCGGGTCGTCGAGCACGTCGTAGAGCTCGTGCGGGCCGTACGGGTAGCGGTGGACGTACTTGTAGCGTCGATTCCGGATCATGCGGACCGGCCCGTACTCGTCGAACACGACGAGGTGGTCGCGCTCTGCCAGGGGCATCCCGCGGAGCACCGGGGCGAAGCTCCGCCCCGGCCGTTGATGCGCATCGGGAAGCGCGATTCCGAGATAGTCGCAGAGCGTCGGCATCAGGTCGTAGTGGCTGAGCAGGTCGTGACTGACGCGGTCGGCCGGGACGTGCCCCGGCCGCGAGACGATTCCCGGCACTTTCACCGACGTGTCGTACATGTTCTGCGGGAAGGTCCCGTTCCCCTTGCCGTAGATGCCGTGGTGACCCATGTTCATGCCGTTGTCGCCGGTGAAGATGACGAGCGTGTTCTCCCGCAGCCGTTCGCGCTCGAGCCAGTCGATCAGGCGCCCGACGTTCCGGTCCATCTCGGAGACGGCGGTGAAGTAGCCGCTGAGGATCTGCCGCCGAGCCGGCTCATCGCCGTACGGCGCACTGTTGATCTGCCAGGGATGCATCGGCTCATCCGGAGTCGATCGGAAGTCACATTCGCGAAAGTACGCGTCGTAGATCTGGCCCGGATGGTTATCCCGGTTCCACGGGCTGTGGGGAGCGGTGTAATGGACGCTCAGGTAGAAGGGGGATTCGGATCTCGCCTGCTGTTCCAGGAAGGTCAGGGCGTTATCGGTGAAGACGTCGCTGACGTAGCCGGGCTCGCGGTAGATCTGCCCGTCGCTGATCAGCGGGGCGCCGTAATAGGGACCGCCACCGGTGGCGTGTACTCGCCAGAAGCGAAAGCCCTTCTGGGGATGGTGCGAGTCGCCCAGGTGCCACTTCCCGCTCAGGCCGCAGGTGTAGCCGTGCGCTGCCAGAAGGTCGGTGTAGCCCACATCACCCTGGAGATACTCCACCGGGGGCGTGCCTCCGACCGCGTCGGCCACCGGCGAGTTACCGGCACGAAGCCAGTCGTGAATTCCGTGTTGGGACGGTATGCGTCCGGTCAGGATCGAGGCGCGCGCCGGGGAGCAAACCGGGGACACGCAAAACAGCTGTTCGAAACGGATGCCGGTCGCCGCCAGGCGGTCGAGGTTCGGCGTCCGAATCTCGTCGTTGCCGGCGCAACCCATCCCCCACGCGCCAAGATCGTCGGCGAGAATGAAGAGCACGTTGGGCCGATCGGCGTCGTGGCTTGCCATGGATCTCCCGCTGGTTCGGCTGCGCTGGGGTGAAGATAGCACGTCGCGCCGCGGATGTCAGCCCTCGATTCAGGAGCGAAAGAGGTACGAGCGCTCCTCGGCCGGGTTCTGGCAGCACTTCTTGAGCTTCTTGCCGGAGCCACAGGGGCATGGATCGTTCGGGCCCAGGCGCCTGACGCTGGACGGGGCAACCTGAAGGAGATTGAGGTAGGTTCGCTTCTGTTGAACGCGCTCCCGGAGCCCCGCCAGGCGGGCGTCGGCGTGGCCAAAGAACTCCTTGTACGAGGCGCAGAAGTAGTCCGGACTGAGCCCGTCCTCGGTGCTGGTCCGGTTCCGCGGACAGCCGGTCTTGCACACCCGCAGCCACTCGCACCGGCGACAGTCCTCCGGCAGGGGATGATGCTTCTGGAGGACGAACGCCAGCCGCTTTGGATTCTTCAGCATCTCCCGAAGCGAGGTCTCCATCAGGTTGCCCAGCTTCCAATCGGGATGCACGTAGAAATCGCAGGGATAGACGTCTCCGTTGTACTCGACGACGATGCCCGCGTCGCAGCGGTCGCCGTGGACGCACAGGTCGGTCGCGACGCCCACGTAATTCTGGAGGAAGTTGTCGAAAGTCCGAACCGAGAGGGTCGGGCGGCCCTCCTGATACCACTCGTCGAAGGCGTCGCGCAGGAAGGCGCCGTACTGGGCCGGGGTGATCGCGTAGCGGGCCGGCCGGTCGGGCTCCATCGCCTGGAACTCCATCTCCGGGATAAACTGGACGTGCGAGAAGCCCTGCTGACGGTAGAAGCGCATCAGCTCGCGGGGGCGCTCGAC
>JAJPKB010000197.1 GCA_021323915.1 Chloroflexota bacterium
TGTCCCGTCTGAAAATCGGCATCGTCGGCTGCGGCGCGATCGCCCAGATTCAGCACCTGCCCCATCTGCGACTCCGCGACGATCTCTTCGAGATTCACGCGCTCTGCGACCTGTCGGCCGCGCTGCTCGACGCGCTCGGCGAGACCCACGGCGTTCCACCCCAGCGCCGCTTCCTGGACTATCGGCGGCTTGCCGAGAGCGACGTCGACGCGGTGATCGTCTGCCCGGCCGGTTCACATGCGCCAGCCACGATCGTCGCCGCCCGGGCCGGCAAGCACGTCTTCGTCGAAAAACCAATGTGTCACACGGAGCGCGAAGCCGAGGAGATGGTTGCCGCCGCTCGTGAAACCGGCGTGATCCTGCAAGTCGGCTACATGAAGCGGCACGATCCCGGCTACCTCTACGCGCGCGAGCGCGTCCGCGAGATGACCGACGTACGCTTCGTTCAGGTGAATCACCTGCACCCGAACAACGACCTGCACCTGAAGGAATTCAAGGTTCTCCGCTTCAACGACGTTCCCGCCTCGGCGGGCGCTCGGCTCCGCGACGAGGATGCCCGTCTGACCCGGGAGGCGATCGGCGAGGCGACGCCGGCCGAGATCCGGGCCTACCACACCGTCCTGGGCAGCATGATCCACGACATCGGCAACCTGCACGGTCTGTTCGGACCGCCGCGGCGGATCGTCGCGGCGGAGATCTGGCGCGACGGCGGCGGCGTCACGGCGATTCTCGAGTATCCGGGCGACGTGCGCTGCGCGGCGACCTGGGTCGACCTGCCGGAGCTCTGGGACTTCCGCGAGACCCTGGAGGTCTACGGCTCGCGCGAGCGGGTGCTGATGTCGTTTCCGACCGGCTTCTCGGTCGGCTTGCCAACCGAGGTGACCGTGCAGGGCATGGAGGCGAACGGCACTCCCTGGAAGAAGCAGGTCATCGTCTCGCACGAGTCGTCGTTCCTTCGCGAGATTATCGACTTCCACGACTCGATCGTGAACGGCACGCCGGTCGAAACGTCCGGGGAGGACGCGGTCGCCGACATCGCGTTGGTCAGAGATCTGATCCTCGCGGCGCGGCGTTCATGACCATCCTGCAACTGATCCACCGCGAGTTCGTCGGATTCGACCACGCGCTCGCGCGCCAGGAAGCGGCCTACGCCCGCGAGCGCTCACCTTTCGCCCTCGGTCGCCGCGCGCTCGACGTTCCGTCGCTGTACGACGAGATGATCGCCCAGCGTGGCTGCTTTGACGACAAGGTCGATCTGTTCCTCGCGGTGACGGACTGGCTCCCCGAGCTGATCCAAACCGGCGCCATCACCCCGCTCGATCGATATCTCGCTGAGGATCCCCCCGCGGATTGGCCAGACGGCTGGGCCGACAGCGTGCGGCGTCTCCAGCGCGACGACGCCGGTTCCGTGTACGGAATGGCTTACCACGACGGACCGGAAGTTTTCATGTACCGCACCGATCTGTTCGGAGACCCGGTCGAGCAGGCCCGGTTCGAGCGCGCGTATCACCGTCCACTCGGCATTCCCCGAACCTGGAGTGAGTTCCTCGACGTCGCGCGCTTCTTTACCCGCCCGGATGACGACCTCTACGGCTGCGTCGTCGCCGCGAAGCCCGATGGCCACAACGACGTCTACGATTTCATGATCCACCTGGCGAGCCGGGGTGGGAACCTGTTTGACGAGCGTTGGCGCCCGACTTTCGATGGCGACGCCGGGCGCGAAGCGCTCCAGTTCTACCTCGACCTGATTCACCGGTACAAGGTCACCCAGCCGGAGCCCTGGGAGGACGACAGCGTTCGCTCGGGCGAGTTCTACGCGAGCGGACGCGCGGCGATGATGTGGAACTGGTGCGGATTTCAAGCCGTCGCCGACGTGCCCTCGATGTCGCGGATCCCCGGCAAGACTCGCTCGACGATGCTGCCGGCCGGCGACGGCCCGAACGGCAAAGCGGTGTCCCTCAACGTCTACTGGTGCATGACGATCCCGACGGGCAGCAAGCGGAAAGACGAAGCCTGGAGCTTTCTCAAGCACCTCTCGAGCCCCGAGATGGATCTGATCACCACCTTCGAGGGCGGAAACGGCTGTCGGCTCTCGACCTGGCGGGATCCGCCGGTCCGCCAGCAGTTCCAGTACTACGAGGTGATCGAAGACGTTCACCGGCAGGTGATCAGTCCGCCCCGCCTGCCGGAGTACCCGTCCATCAACGAGGTGCTGAACCTGATGATGGCGGCAGCGGTATCGGGAAAGAAGGACGTCCCGACCGCGTTGGCCGACGCGTCCGGAGAGATCGAAGCGCTTCTCGTGACGCACGGATACTATCCGTAACGCGACGAGACTCGGTAAGCGACTGAATCTCGGCGATGGCATCGAGCATTTCCTGGATCCGATGGCGCCATTCGTTACGCCGCACGAACCGCCTCCCTCAGAACGTCCGCGCCAATATCTTCTCCGAGACGGTTGGCGGTGAACAGATCAACTTTGCAGCCGAGAATCTCTGTCAGGTGCCGTTCCAGGTCAGAGAACTCGAAGTAACCAACCGGCCGCGTGAATTCGACCAGTACGTCGACATCGCTCTCCGGGCCTCGACCTGGGTTAACAAGCCAGGGATAGCGGATGATCGTACACCGACACCCACATCTTGCCGACACGGGGCTTGACAAGGTCGATGGCTGATTCGTATACATACCCCATCAACTGAATACTATTTTGTTTGCGACGCACAGAGGAGGACCGCCAGCGGACGCCGCGGAATGCCGGCCCGTTCTTCGGTAAGACGGATCGGTGACCAGTTTGCTGCCGGCGATGGTAATCTTCTGCACGCGGCGGTCATTCGTTCGACGACTTCCCGTCACCGGCTCTTGCAAGGATAGATACAATAAGGGGCATTGATCTCAGGGCAGGGCACCGACGCCCAAAACGGAGGCAATCGGTCAGAAGGTGATGAAGAGGTGGTGTAACGATCGGCGATTCCGAAGCGATCTGCTCTGGCCGCCGGGCAAGCGGCCGAATAGACTACTCAGGGGGCTCGGGAAACCCGGGCTCGACGTTTTGGAA
>JAJPKB010000422.1 GCA_021323915.1 Chloroflexota bacterium
CGTGCTCGGAGGCGCCGATTCTTGGGCGATCTTCGCCGCTCACCGGAACGCGCTGATTCCGGTGACGTCCGCGCCGATCACCAGGGTGTGGACCTGCTCGGTGCCTTCGTAGGTTGCGAGCGTCTCCAGGTTGCAAAGGTGCCGCATCACCACCCGATCGACCAGGATGCCCTCGGCGCCGAGCAGGGCGCGCGCCCGACGGGCGACCAGCTGGGCCGCGGCGACGTTGTGACGCTTGCCGAGGCTCACCTGCTGGTGACGCAGTCGCCCCGACTCCTTCAGGCTCGCCAGTCGCGCCGCGAGGAGTTGCGAGCTGCTGATCGCATCCACCATCTCGGCCAGCTGCTCCTGGACGAGCTGGAAGCCGGCCAGCTTGCGCCCGAACTGCTCGCGCGCCGTCACGTGCTGGAGCGCGGCGTCGTAACAGGCCTCGGCCGCCCCGATCGCGCCCCAGAGGATGCTGAAGCGCGCGTCGTTCAGGCACGAGAGCGCCGGACCGAGACCGACCGCCGCCGGCAGCATCGCCGATCCGGGCACCCGGCAGTCGCTCAGCAGGATCTCCGACGACGCCGAGATGCGCAGCGAGAGCTTCCGCTCGACCGGTCGGACGGTGAGGCCGGGCGACGCCGTCGGTACCAGGAAGCCACGAATTCCCTTCGCTCCCTGCTCCGGCGCGGTTTGGGCCCAGATGACCGCGAGGTCGGCCAGGGTGCCGTTCGTCGACCACCGCTTGTGTCCGTCGAGACGGTAGCTACCGTCGGCCAGGCGGGTGGTTCGCGTCTCGAGGCCGGCCGGATCGGAGCCGTGCCCCGGCTCGGTCAGGGCGAAGCAACCGATCGATTCTCCCCGGGCCAGGCGGGGCAGCCACTCTTCACGCTGCTCGTGCGAGCCGAACCGCTCGATCGCCTCCATCACCAGACACGTCTGAACCGACACGAAGCTGCGCAACCCGGAGTCGACTCGCTCCAGCTCACGACACGCCAGCCCCCAGGCCAGCGGCGACGCGTTTCCGAATCCGGCGAGCGGCGCTCCGAGCAAGCCGAGCTCGCCGAACGTCGGCACGACGTCGCGGGGAAACTCGCCCGCCTCGTAAAGGTCCGCCACGCGAGGCAGGACGTCCCGCTCGACGACCAGGCGCGTCTTTTCGCTCAGGACGCGATCCGATTCCGAAACGTCTGACATCAGATCAAGATAGTCGAGGCCCATGGCGCGGCACCCTCCCGGTCGGCGTTGGACGGAACGACGGCGCTCCGCATATTCTACCGTCAACCGCCCCGGCTCTCACGGGTATAACGCAAAATCGCAGGGAATTCATTCTGCCCCATGAACGATCCCGAAATGTACGGCGCAGCCTTACGTGCCCTTTGTCGTCCAGACGTTCTCGCCTCGCGCTCTTCGCGCCTTCGCGGTGAGCGTCTTTTCGGCGCCACACCGTAAATTTCGGGATAGTTCATGCATCCCGCCAGAGCCGACGCATCTCCTCCGACGCCGCGAGCACCTCTTCGAGCGACCCCACGGCGTCGATTCGTCCGTCCCGGAGAACGATCACCTGATCCGCCCGGCGGAGCGCGGCCGGTCGGTGCGAGACAACCAGCCAGGTTCGGTCGGCGAGGGTGGCCAGGTTTTCCCAGATCGCCTGCTCCGTCTCGACGTCCAGCCCGCTGGAAAGATCGTCGACGACGTAGAGCTCGGCATCGCGCGCCAGCATGCGGGCCACGGCTGCCCGCTGCGCCTGGCCACCGCTGAGTCGCACTCCCCGCGAGCCGATCAAGGTATCGAGCCCGCGCTCCATCGTCGCGAGGTCCGCGTCCAGGGCGGCCGTGGCCACCGCCTGCTTCAGCGTTCCGACATCCGTGGCGCCCAGGAGTAAATTATCGGAGAGCGACGCACTGAACAGGCGCGGCACCTGTGGCGTGTAGGCGGTGCGCGGCGGACCGAAGAACGACGCCGGATCCAATACTCGCTCGCCCATCCAGCAAAGTTGGCCGGCCTGACTCGGACGAAGGCCGATCAGGCATTCGAGGAGCAGCGTCTTGCCCGCGCCGATTCGTCCGGTCACCACGGTGAACGAGCCCCGCCGAATCGTCAGGTCGACGCCGTGGATCCCCCGGTCCGATCCCGCGAACTCGCAGGTTAAGCCCCTGGCGACGAGCAGGTCGGCGCCGTTTTCGTCGTCGGCGACCAACGTGCGGTCGCTCGGCCGCGGGCCAGCTGATTCGATGCGCTTGTCGCCCTTCGCCCTTCGGCCGAGGAACGGCGGTGCGCGGTTGACTAGCGTCGCCCGCGGGGCGCCGCCAAGAAGGTCGGTGAGACGATTTACCGACACGTCGGCCAATCGGTATTCGGTCAGCAGACGGGCGATCTCGGCAGGAAACCAGGTTAGCTGGCCGAGGTAGGTGACGAACAGGGCGAAGTCGCCGACGGTGAAAGTTCCGGCCCGCATCGCCCGGGCGGCCAGCAAGAGCACGACGCCGGTGCCGACGCTCACGACGGCGGAATTGAGCGAGTCGAGCAGCCCCTGGAGCAGGTGATCGCCCAGCGCCGCCCGGCGACGATCCTCGCCGAGAGCGCGGAATCGCTTGACCACGTTCGGTCCGGCTCCCGCCGTCTTGATTGTCAGGGCCGCGCCGAACGCTTCTCCCAGGAATCCGGTCACCCGTCCGAGGGCGTCGCGACTGACCCGCCGTCGTCGCTCCAGGCGGTGGCCAAGTAGCTGAATAATCGGAAAGATCACCGCCAGCGGGACGAAGATGACGACGGTCACGACCGGGTCGATTCGCGCCATGATCGTCAGGGCCACCGCGGCGAACAGGATCCGTCCGATCAGGTCGTTCCAGGCATCGGTTGATTCCACGATGCTCTCGACGTCGTCGCGAAACCGACTCACCGCCTCGCCGGCCGAGCCGGGCAACCGAGACGCGCTGTAGCCGGTCAGAAGCTGGCGCAGCAGATTGCGCCGAAACAAGGCGTAGCCGGACTGGTAGAACGTCACCAGGCTCAAGATCAGGGCCTCGTTGGTGATCACCGTGGCGAGCTCGGCGGCGACCAGAAGCGCGAGAACGACCTGGAGCGCCAGGCCCGCCGATCCGGATGCGCCCACCGCGTCGAACAATCGCTGCATGAGCAGGCCGGAGACGATCGGCAGGCAAATATCGATCACACTGAGCGCGAGCACGAAAGAGTAGACAACCGGGCGCCAGCGCATGAGCTGGACAACGAGCTGCCAGGTCTTCACACCAGCGCCTCCAGACTGCCGGCTCGCAAGAGCTGGCTGAATCGAGAGGTGTGATCGGCGACCAGGCGGTCCCGGCGATCGAATTCGACCACCCGTCCGTCGGCCAGCACCAGGATGTCGTCGGCCCGTCGAAGGGTGTCCAGGCGGTGGGCGATCACGATCGCCGTCCGTCCGACGAATAAGCGCTGGACGGCGCTCTCGATCAGCCGTTCCGTCGCCGGGTCGAGGCGCGAAGACGCCTCGTCGAGCACGACCAGGCCGGGATCCCGCAGAAAGACGCGGGTGAAGGCGAGGAGCTGGGCCTCGCCGGCGGACAGGCTATCCGGGGCGAGCTCGGTGTTCAGCCCATTCGACAACGAGTGTAGCCAGCCGGCCAGTCCCAGGTCGTGGAGGGCCCGCTCGATCCTGGAATCCTCCAGACTGGGATCGAAGAGCGTCAGGTTATCCCGAACGGTTGCCCGAAACAACTGAACGTCCTGGGTGACCACGCCGACGCGGCGTCGCAGGTCGGCCAGGCGGGTATCACGAATGGAGACTCCGCCGAGGCGGATCTCACCTTCCGTTGGGTCGTACAACCGAGTCAGCAGTCGCATCAGCGTCGACTTTCCGGAGCCGGTCCGACCGACGACGCCGAGCACCCGTCCGGGCGGTAAGCGAAACGAGATCCCGTGAAGCACCCGGGCGGTCTCGTCGTAGCCGAACGAGACGTCGTCGAGCTCGACGGCGAGCGGGCCGTGGGGCAGCTCGGCGCCGCGACCATCTTCGACGGCCCGAGGGATCGCGGTGAGCCAGCTGATCCGCTCGACGCTCGCCCCGGCCGTCTGGAGGTCCCGTGCTTGCCGGGTCAGGCGATCGAGCGGCGCCCGGAGCATCGCAGTGTATTGAAACGTCAGGAACACCGTGCCGATCGACAGCGCCCCGGCCTGGTGGAGCAGCGCGGCCGTCCCGAGGACGGCGATCGATCCGATGCCGAGCGCGAGCAGCCCGGGGCTGGTCACCGCGCCGCCGACCAGGGCCGACCTGGTGGCTCGCTCGACGAGGGAGCGTAGCTGAACCTGCCAGCGATCGAGAATATAGGCGCCCGCGCCGTTTCCTTGAATGTCGGATAGTCCGCCGAGCTGCTCTTCGAGCGCCGCGAATACCTCGGCGGTGGCGCTGCGGCGAAGGTGGACGTAATGAGTTCCGATCCCAGACGTCGCGAGCATCCCGCCAACCGCGACGCCGCAGACCGCGGTCATCAACAGACCAGGCCGCCAGTCCACCCGAAGCAGCAAACCCAGAATGCCCAGCAGCAAAAGGCCGTTGCCGATGATGTCGACGACGAAGCTCGCGAAGAAATTGGACAGCGCCGAAACGTCGCCGTCGACCCGCTCGATCAGCTCACCGGGCGGGTGGGTCTGATGAAAGCCGAGATCGAGCGCGAGGCAGTGCTCGGTGAGGTCGGCTCGGACCGCGTTGGTCGCGACCCACCCGACGTTCTCGGCAACGTATGCCTCGGCGACCGAAACAACCTGAATCAGCAGCGCGATCCCCAGGAATTCGATCGCCGACGCGGTCAGCGCCTCGACGGGCGCGCCAGCCTGGGCCGCGTCGATGAAAGACTTCACGATCCAGGGATTCAGCAGCTGCAGGCCGACACTGCCGACCAGGAACAGACCGAGCAGCAAAATCCCCGGCCAGATCGGGCGGAGATAGCGCACGAGCAGCCGCCGGTAGATGGCAAAAGAAGAATCAAGCACCCGTTTCGTCCTCGATATCCCTCGCTGAGGGAAATCTGTCAGCGCACGGGGCGCGCTTCCCGGACGAACCGGACGAGGACCGAGTTGGGAGAAGTCCCGAATCGAGAATCGAAAAGACGAACGAGAGCGCGCGGATCTCGCCGGTCGGCTCTACGCGATCGTCTGACGGAGGTCCAGCTCAGCTCGCGAGAAAGGCACCCCGGTTGGATGTCGTCGCGAAAGCGAAGAACGCCATCGATGCCCTCCGAATGCGGCGCGGGGTGCGCCATCAAATACCACCGGTTGGATCATACCGACCGGAGCGAGACGGTGTCAAGGAAACGGACGGTTTGGGTTCTCCGGGGACGCGCCCCTGGCCGTGCTCCAGAGAAGAAAAGTCAGATCGCAAGTGCCGTTTCCTCCTGGCTCGGCTTCGGATCGCGTGCTACAATCTCCGGCGATGAGCAACACCCCAGACGAGCGATCCGCCGCGCCAACTCGCGACTTTACCGTGGCTACTTTCGTCGTCGACGAACGTCGCGTCCTGCTGTTGTGGCACCGCAAAATACGGAAATGGCTACCACCGGGTGGCCACGTCGAGCCGAACGAGCTGCCAGACGAGGCCGCGGTACGCGAGGTGCGCGAAGAAACCGGCCTCGTCGTCGAGCTGATCGGCGATACCGGCCTTCCGGTCGAAACGCCCCGCCAGCTCATGCGCCCCTACGGCGTTCAGGTCGAAGACATCCAACCGGGTCACCAGCACATCGACCTGATCTATTTCGCGCGGCCGGTTCCCGGAACGCCGGTCGAAGCGATCGGGAACCACGAAAGCGAGATGGTGCGGTGGTTCGCGCTCGAGGAGATGAGATCAGGCAGCGTCGTCGACGAAATCCAGCAGTGGGCGATCCGCGCCGTTCAGGAAATCGCCGCCCGCACCGATAGCACCAGCTCGCCCAGCGCACGGTAGTCCTGCTGCTGGCGGTCGAACGCTCGGGTGAGCAAAGCCTGCTCGCTCGGATGATAGAGGGGGAAGAGCAACCGCCCGCGCCAGGGAACCGCCCGTCCCACCTGCTGGCGCAGAATGATCCCGTGCGGCTCGATTCGATCGAGCGCCCGAAGCGCGACCGCGCCGAGGGTCGCGACGATCGGGGCGCGGATCAGATCTAGCTGGGCGCGAAGGTGGGGAAGGCAGCGCGACTGCTCGTCGAAGCGCGGCGGACGGTTTCTCCCCTGGGCGTCCCGCGGGTTGCAGAGGACGGCGTTGGTGACGAAGACCTCGGCACGACCGAGGCCGGAGCTCGCGAGAAGCCGCTCGAAATTCAGCCCGGACCGGTCCCGGCTGAGCGGCACGCCGGTTCGGTCGCCGCCGAGTCTTCCCGGCGCCTCGGCCACGAACAAGACCAGCGCGTCGAGCGGACCGTTTCCCGGCCCGAGGACGCGCCGTCGTCCCTCCATCGAGGGACAGAGCCGGCACGCCGCGACTCGCTCGACGAGTCGGCAGAAGGTGATCTCGTCGTCCGGCTCGGCCTGGACCGCCAACTGGTCGTCACTCGTCATAAGGGAAGTCTAGCCTCAGCGACGTTTCTGGTCGAGTCTCGCGATCGGACGGAGCCGTGGATCAAATCGATAGCCTCATCGGCTGGGTGTCGCCGGCCTGGATACTGGTGATCGCGCTCGGAGCGCTCTGGGCCGGGATCGTGGCGGTGGCTTTTCCGCCCCCGATCGACCGATTCCCGCGCGTTCTAGCCGGGGCGGTGCTCGGCGCGGCGCTTGGACAGCTCGTCGGCGGCACGCTCGCCCATCCCTGGCTGATGGTGGGCGACGTGCACGTCGTATCGACCAGTCTGGGAAGCGTGCTGGCGCTCGGCATTGTTCGACGCCTGGCCGCGTGATACAATCTAGTGCAGAAACTGGGCACCGATTCGGCTCGGTGCCCTGCCACCGCGCCCCGGGTTGGGATCTTTGGGGAAGACCCCAGAACGCCCGACCTGGCGAGACACTTGGTGGTTTGACCCTCACGAAGCCCAGAATTGCACCCCGGGAGGGCCCGGTCTTGATACTTTCGCTACTCACCGACGTTCGCGACGTTGCGATCATCCTCGTGGCCATGCTCGACGTCGTTCTGTTGGCGATTCTCGTGGGCATCTGCTACGTGATCTTGCGGCTGCTTCTCGTCCTGCGGTCCGAAGTGATTCCGGTCATCGGGACGGTGAAGCGAACGACCACGACGGTCGAGGGCACGACCGATTTCGTGTCGACCACCGTGGCCAGGCCGCTGATCCGAGTCGTAGCGCTGGTCTTCGCGATCACCCGCTTTGTTCAGGTCCTTGTCGGTCGGGGTAACGGGCGAGAAGGGAGGTCCTCATGATGCCGGGTGAGACGCCGAACGAATCATCTGGGATAAGCTGGGCGGTGTTCCTGGCGAGTGGAATCGTCGTCGTCGCGGCCGCGGCGATCGCGGTTCGGTTCGTTCCCCAGCTCGCACCGGTTCGACGCTATGCCCAGGAGGCCGAGGACTTCGCCATCCACCTGCCCGAGCACGCCCGGACGGTCGCCGACGAGGCGCGTGAGCGCCTCGCTCGCGCTCAAAGCGCCTTTCGCCTCGCCCGGGCTGAAAGCGAGCGCGTGCTGATCGCCCAGTTCGAAGAGGCCAAGCAACGTGGATCGGTTCCACCGGCTTAGAGGCATCCATGTCCACCGTCTACGACCGACAGGCCGTCTCGCCCGAGGCGAAGACCGTCCAGTGTCTCCTCGAAGAATACGCCGAATCTCACCGACCGGACGTACGGGAACAGCTGATCGTTCTGCATCTCGACCTGGTGTCGAAGATCGCCCGCCAGCTTGCCGGCCGGCGCCCGATCATCGACGACCTGATCCAGGTGGGCTACATCGGCCTGATGAAGGCCATCGAGCGCTTCGAGCCCGACCGACAGATCGCCTTCAGCGCCTACGCGCTACCCACGATCGCCGGCGAGATGAAGCGCTACCTGCGCGACAAGGGCCCGATCATTCACATTCCCCGACAGATCCAGGAGCAGCGCCTTGGCCTCGAGCGGGCAGTCGATCGGCTCACCCAGAAGCTGCACCGTCCGCCAACCGACTCGGAGATCGCCGCGGAGCTGGGCTGGGAGGAGCAACGGGTTAACAGCGTCCGAGCGAGCGGACTCGCCCGTCCGCTCTCGCTGGATCGCGTCCTGAGTGAGGGAGCCAGCGAGCCATCGTCGGACCCGCTGGGCGATCTTATACCGCTCGTCGACGACGACCTCGCTCGCTCCGAAGACCGGGTGATCCTCGGTCGCTTGATCGACCGGTTATCGCCTCGGCAGCGAGCAATCCTCTATCTGTTGTTCTACGAAGACCTGTCGCAGTCGGAAATCGGCGAGCGTCTCAGCATCTCTCAGATGCAAGTAAGCCGCATCGCGCGCGCGGCCCTCGAGCGCCTTCGCGAAGAGCTGGAGCGGGAGACCGGCGACTGAACGCCGGCGTAGATCCGCGATCACTGTTCCCCGAGATGTCCCTCCGGCGTTCGACCAAACTCGACCACCAGACCTCCCGCGTGGCCGATCTCGTTGACGATCGCCGACGACGGCAGAGCGACCGTGTTCACCAAAAGCAGGACGTCGCCCGGGATGACGTCGCGCTCGTACTCGCCGATGGCTTCGATCGGGATACCGAGCGGTCCCAGCGCGTCCACCAGTGATACGGGAATTTCTTCAAACCGAATGGCGCGCGGCTCGACGCCCGCCAGAGTCAGCGCGTCCGCTGCTCTCTGGGCGTCGACACGCCGATGAAAGATGCCGCCGACAGCGGCCATGGCTCTCTCCACGTCCAGGCTTGGATCTGGCAGGCACGAGGCGTGCCAGGAAGCGGCCCGCCGTTCACGATTTATTTACGTAAGAAATAGCGCGGTTCATGCCTCGTTCACGCTCGGTCAGGCATGATCCTCACGTCGACGCGGCGCGCGGATGTCGAAGATGCCTGACGCGCACCGCGTGCGAGTCGGACACCTATCCCCCCTTTTCTCATCAAGGCCGCCGGGGTTCCAGCCGCCCCGGCGGCCGCGGGGCAGAAGCGCTATTCAACCGAGCTGACCGCGATGCGGGGACCGCTTGGCTTGCTCGCCAGCGGGGCCTTCGGCGAGATCGCTCCGGCTGGGAAGCGAATGCTCGACATCGCGGTAAGAAACACCGACCGCCTGGCCCGTTTAATCAACGACATCCTCGATCTCGAGCGCATCCAGTCTGGGAAGGCGCTGACCGCGATGACCGAGTGCGACGCCGGGGAGCTTATGCGGACCGCGGCCGAGCTCGTCGAGAGCCGGGCCGCGGAAGCCGAGGTTGCCATTCGGATATCGCCGGCCCCGGCACGCTTCCACGCCGACGCGGACCGGGTGGTGCAGCTCCTGACAAACCTGCTGAGCAACGCGATCAAGTTCTCGCATCCTCGGTCCGAGGTTCGCCTGTCTTGGGCCGCTGGACTTGACCGAGAAGGATCCGCGGTGAGATGCGGTAAAATCCGAGCGAGCTCGACGAGAAAGCAAAAAGGCCGCGCCGGCTCGGGCACTTCGCCTTCACCGGGGCGGCCTGTCTTGGTACGCCCGAAGGGACTCGAACCCCTGACCTTCAGGTCCGCAACCTGACGTTCTATCCAACTGAACTACGGGCGCATCGAGACAAGTATACCAGACCCGACCCCGCGGTGCAACGTCATTTCCGGGGCCAGCCGGCGGCTTCAGTCGTCCGCTCGGCCGCGCTCCCCCAGTCGTGACTTCCAGGCGAGGCGGGCCAGGACCCGGAATTGATTTGTTCCCTCGATCTCGGTCAGCGTGACCGCCCGGGGCACGAACAGGCGCCGCGGAAAGGGCACGTCCGTCCGCAGCGCCTCGAGACGTGCGTCGAAGGTCGACGCGTCGACCGCGAGATCGTAGAGCGCGGTGCAGGGGACA
>JAJPKB010000690.1 GCA_021323915.1 Chloroflexota bacterium
GGGGCAAGATGCTCGGCGACCAGTCGACAATGCTGCTCCGCTCCGCCGCAGATCTCTTCGCCGTAGCGTTGAACGACAAAGGCCACCCGCATCGAATCAGGTGCTCTCGGCGCGCGGGCTGACGCCGTTGAGGCGCTGGGGCGGCAGCGCCTGGTCCAATCGAGCTTGCAGCTCCTCGACCCGAGCGCGCAACACGTCGACCTCACTTTGGAGAGCCGCGATCGTCGCATCTTGCTCCTGCTGCCGACGGCTGAGCGCGGGGAGGCCGAGGCCGTCGAGCGTTTCGACGACCTGAGTGAGGGCGCGGATCAGATGTGCATTCAAACTGTTCTGCTGGGTGGTCAGCGCATCGACGTAGATACGGATCTCCTGGTGGATTCGCCGTCGAACCACCATCCAGGCCTGACCTACGATCGGCGTGCGCCAGCCGAGCGGATAGTCGACCGCGATCCGACCGCCGAGGGTCCGGGCCTGGTGCAAGCTCCGATACAGGTCCTCGGGGAAAAGGTCACCCTGGCCTGATGCGCGCGGTGCTGCCGTGCCAGACGGTGATCCCTCCGACGCCGATGGAAGCGCCGCTCGCACCCGCGCCATCGCCGCCTCGACTTTGCTGGTTACACCACGCTCGCTCGTGGACATAGCCGCTCGTAGACCTCCTCGACCACCGGAAAGATCCGGTCCCAGGTGTAGCGCTCCATCACTTTAGCATAGCCGCGCTCGCCCATCGAGGCCGCGAGGACTCGGTCGGCAACCAGCGTCTCGATCCGACGCGCCAGGTCGGCGACGTCGCCGAAGTCGACAAGAAATCCATCCACTCCATCGTCGATGATCGCCGGAACGCCCCCGGCCCGGGCGCCGATCACCGGCTTTCGGTACAACCAGCTTTCCAGATAAATGATCCCGAACGAGTCCGTCCGCGACGGCATCGCGACCAGCGCAGCGGCGTCGAGCACGTCTCGCTTCGCCGATTCGTCGACGAATCCCAGAACGTGAACGCGCTGTCGGTGCTCGATCGGCAAGGAATCCAGAAATGCTTGAAAAGGATCCAGCATCGGCCCGACCAGCACGAGATCCGGGGGAAAACCGCCGTCCTGATCCCACAGGCGGCGCATGGCCTCGACCAGATGGACGGTTCCCTTATCGAAGGCGCTCGTTCCGATATAGACCACCGGCGCCACGCTCAGTCCGGTCCACTTCCGAAATCGCTCGCCATCCCCTCCGAGCACCTCGTCCGGATTCACCCCGACGCCGGCCAGGATGATCTTTCTCGGGTCGACCCCACGTCTCGTCAGATAGTCGACCTCGACCGTCGTCTGTGCAAGAACGGCGTCCGACTGGGCGATCAGGTCGAGCTGATGCCGCATCGTGTAAAAGCGCCGCACGATCGAGCGCTCGGACTCCCCGAAGTGAATCAACGGCGTGATGATGAAGGGGATGCCACGGCGGCGCGCCGCCGCCAGCGACGGCAAAAGGAGGGATTCGAAGCAGACGTTCATGCCGTGAATAATGGCGTATTCACCGCTTAGCTCGTTCAGCGCCCGCCGAAGGTCGGGAACCCAGGGCGCGAACGGCGCGACCCGGCGCAGGATCGGTCGGGTATTGAAGGGCAAGTCCGACATCGCTGCCGCTCCCCGGCGGACCGCTCCGAACGCCAGGTGGCGCCCGGGAAGGTGTCGAACCGGGAACCGACGGATCTCGACCCGGTTGTGCGTCTCGACCGGCACCGCCACCCGCTTTTTGCTCGGATTCCAGAAGAGCTCGAGATCGAACGCGTCGGTGGTGAGCACGGTGACCTGATGCCCCCGGCGCGCCAACCGTTCCGAGATCTCCTGGAGATGCCGCTCCGAGCCACCGGTGTACGGCCAGTAACGCTGAATGACGTGAAGGATCTTCACCGCGCCGCCCGATGGAGGTCGATGAATCGGCCCATGGCTCTCGAATCCGCAATCCCCGAAAGGTCAGCCTTACGTCAGGACCGGCCAGCCGCTCGGCAAATCTAGCAGATGGCGGTTGGCGTTGTCAATCGGCAGTTGTTACGTTGACACACCCCAGCAGCGGAGTATCATAGCTAAAAGCATTGCTCCATGAACCGGGCATCGTCGCCGCGGGCCTGCCGTCGGCCTGGCTTCGACGGACCCGCCGGGAGCCAGGAGAAAGTGATGACCCTTCCTCAGACGATCGGTCAGCTTCGCGAAAGTGGCTACCAGGACCGGTCGGTCAAGGTGGAGATGCGCCACAATCTGATCAGGAAGCTCCAGCGGAACGAGACGATCTTTCCTGGCATCGTCGGGTACGAAGATTCAGTCATTCCTCAGATCGAGAGCGCGATCCTGTCCGGCCACGATCTGGTGCTGCTGGGCGAGCGAGGGCAAGCGAAGACCCGGATCGCCCGCTCCCTGATCAATCTTCTCGACGAGGTCACGCCGTCGATCGCGGGTTGCGAGATCAACGACGACCCCTTCAACCCGATCTGCCCGGCCTGTCGGCAGCGCATCGAAGCCGAAGGGGACGACGTCGACATTCACTGGATCCCGCGGGACCGGCGCTACGGCGAGAAGCTCGCCACGCCCGACATCACGATCGCCGACCTCATCGGCGAGGTCGACCCGATCAAGGTGGCCGAGGGTCGCTATCTCTCTGATGAGCTGACGATTCACTACGGACTGATTCCCCGGACCAACCGCGGCATCTTCTGCATCAACGAGCTTCCCGACCTCGGAGAGCGCATTCAAGTCGGGCTGCTGAACATCATGGAAGAGCGCGACGTGCAGATCCGAGGCTACAAGGTCCGCCTCCCGCTTGACCTCTACGTCGTCGCCAGCGCCAACCCGGAAGACTACACCAACCGCGGTCGGATCATCACCCCGCTGAAAGACCGCTTCGGCTCGCAGGTGCGGACCCACTACCCACGAACGATCGAGCACGAGATCGACGTTATGGAGCAGGAACGGACGGCTTTCGCCGACGAGGGCTTCGAGACTGTCGTTCCCGCTTACATGAAAGAGATCATCGCCGAGACCACCCATCTTGCCCGCAAGAATCCGGACGTGAGTCAGCGCTCCGGCGTCAGCGCGAGAGTCTCGATCTGCAACTACGAGAACTTGATCAGCAGCGCGCTTCGGCGCGCGATTCGGCTGAACGAGCGTCAGGTCGCGCCGCGCATCAGCGACTTGAACGCGCTGGTTCCGTCGACCCAGGGCAAGATCGAGCTCGAGACGATCGGGGATGCGAAAGAGGATCGGATCGTCGAAAAGCTGGTTCAGGGCGCGACCCTCAACGTTTTCAACCGTCACTTCAGCGTCGCCGAGTTCGAGCCGCTGATCGCCCGGTTCGAGCACGGTCTCACCGTCGAGATCGGCGAGGGCATGGCTTCGGAACGCTACGCTCGCCTCGTCAGCGAGTTGCCAGAGCTGCCCGCGGCGGTCAAGCAGCTCAAGGCCGATACCAACGTGGCGACCGTCGCCTCGGCGGTCGAGTTCGTCCTCGAGGGGCTCCACCTCAATCGCAAGCTAAACAAAGAGCGCGCGGCCGGCAAATCTCGCTACCGAAGGTGACGGCATGTGGTATCAATACTCGCGGTGGGATGGATCGCAGGAGATCTCCCCGTTCACCGCGGACGATCTGATCGACGCCCTGGCAGACGATCTGATCACCGACGGCGATCTGCGCAGCGCCCTTCAGCGGATCTTTCGCTGGGGCGCCCAGAACGAGAACGGCGATCGCATGCGCGGCCTTCAGGACCTGCTTGAGCAGCTTCGCGAGCGCAAGCAGCAGCAGCTGAACCAGTACCGCCTGGATTCGATGATCGATGACCTGAAAAAGCGGCTGGATCAGGTGGTCGCGACCGAGCGGGCCGGCATCCAGAAGCGATTAGACCAGACCGGATCGACGGATAAGGCGAGCGAACCGAACGGTCAGCAGGGCGAGCAAAGCGATCAGCTCGGGCAAAACCAGACCGGTGATCAAACGGCAAGCCAGCGATCAGGACAAAATCAGCCATCTGGTCACGGGCAGCGCTCGCCGCGAGGATCGAACGAAGCTGGACAGCAATCCGGCGAGCCATCCGAATCCCAACCGACGTCCGGCGACAACTCCAAGATGAGCCCGGAACAGGCGGCAAACCTCCGCCGGCTCCTCGAATCGATGGCCAAGCGCAAGCTGAAGTATCTGGACGATCTGCCGCCGGACTTCGCCGGCGGAGTCAAGGCGCTCACCGACTACGAGTTCATGGATCCGGAGGCTCAGCGCCAGTTCCAGGAGCTGCTCAAGATGCTCGAGCAGCAAATCCTGGGGACCCGCTTCGAAGGTCTGAAGCAACAGATTCAGAATCTCTCGCCCGAAGATCTCCAGCGCATGCGCGAGATGATTCGCGACCTGAATCAGATGCTCCAGGAAAAGCTACGCGGCGGCAATCCGGACTTCCAGAAGTTCATGGACAAGCACGGCGGATTTTTCCCGCCCGACGTGCAGTCCCTCGACGATCTGATCGAGCACATGCAACGGGGCATGGCTCAGATGCAGTCGCTGCTCGACAGCATGTCTCCCGAGATGCGTCAGCAGCTCCAGCAATTGATGGATAGCCTGCTTCGCGACGACCGTCTCAAGTGGGATATGGCGCAGCTCGCCGCGAACCTCGACCGCCTCCTGCCCGGTCGCCAATTCCGCAACCGGTATCCGTTTCACGGGGATGAGTCGCTCACCTTCGAAGAAGCGATGGATCTGATGAAAGAGCTGCAGGAGCTCGACCAGCTCGAACGGCAGCTCAAGCGTGCGAACGGCTCCCAGGGCCTCGAGGGAGTTGATCCCGAACAGGTCGAGCGGTTGCTCGGCGCCGAGGCGCGCCAGGCGCTGGATCAGCTCAAGCAGCTCATGCGCATCCTGGAAGAGGCCGGTTACGTCCGTAAGACCGACCGTGGTTACGAGCTGAGCGCCCGCGGAATTCGACGGATTGGCCAGAAGGCGCTCCAGGACATTTTCGGAAAGCTGAAGCGCGACGCCTTCGGCAACCACGCGGTGGACGTGCGAGGCGTTGGCGGCGAGCGCACCCACGACAGTAAGGCCTACGAGTTCGGCGACGCGTTCCACCTGGATTTGGAGCACACGATGATGAACTCGCTGGTGCGCGAAGGTCAGGGAGTGCCGCTGCACCTTCAACCCAGCGACTTCGAAGTCTACCGCACCGAGCTGAACACGACGTCTTCGACGGTCTTGATGGTCGATATGAGCCGCTCGATGATCCTGCGCGGCTGCTTCCAGGCGGCGAAGAA
>JAJPKB010000262.1 GCA_021323915.1 Chloroflexota bacterium
CGGATGGATCCCACCCAACGCGTTCCACTCGGAAAGTCGCGGTTGACGGTCACCCGACTCGGGGTCGGGACGGTCCCGATCGGCGGGATGTTCGCGGAGGTCGCGGAGGACGTGGCGCGGGCCACCCTCCAACGCGCCTGGGAGCTTGGCGTGCGCTACTTCGACACCGCGCCGCTGTACGGCCTTGGCGTGGCCGAGCGCCGCCTCGGCGACTTCCTGCGCGGCCAGCCACGCGATCAGTTCGTGATCTCCACGAAAGTTGGCAGGTTATTGCTTGACCAGCCGCCGGCCGATCGGAAGCGCTTGAGCATCGGGTTCAGTCCCTTCCACGGGGCGCCGCCGCTCTATCCGACCTTTGACTTCACCTACGACGCGACGATGCGCTCGGTCGAGTCGAGCTTACGGCGGCTCGGCCTCGACAGGGTCGACACCCTGCTGATCCACGATCCGGACGATCACTACGAGGAAGTGATCGCCGGCGCCTACGTTGCCCTGGCGAAGCTTCGCCGGGAGGGCGTCGTGAGCGCGATCGGCGTCGGGATGAACCAGGCCGAGATGCTCGCCCGCTTTGCCCGCGAAGCCGACGTGGACTGCTTCCTGGTGGCCGGCCGCTACACCCTGCTCGATCAGGCCGCGCTGGGTGAGCTGCTGCCGCTCTGCGTGGAAAAGCGAATCTCGGTCGTCATCGGCGGGGTCTACAACAGCGGCATCCTCACCGACCCGAAGCCGGGCGCGACGTTCAACTATCAGCCGGCCGATCCGACGTGGATCGAGCGTGCCCAATGTCTGAAGCGGGTCTGCGACCGCCATGGAACGCCGCTCATGGCCGCGGCGATCCAGTTTCCCGCCGCGCATCCGGCGGTCGCGACGATCCTGACCGGCGTTCGTTCGCCCGGGGAGATCGAGGAGAACGCGCGCATGTTCCGATTCCCGATCCCGGTCGCGCTCTGGGAGGACCTGCGCATCGAGGGCCTCCTCCCCGAGGCCGCGCCAGTCCCGGTTTGAGCGAAGAAGAAAGGGGCCAGTCCCCGTGATCCAGCCCCTTTCTTGTGACAGAACCGCGCTACGGGCGTCCCTCGTCCAGGATCTTCTGGACCGCGTCGTGGGTGGTGGGATACATCCCGGCCCAATCCTGCTTGCCGTTCAGGTACTTCTGGGTGTTCTGATCGAACGCGTCCTGGTACTCCTGGGCGCGCAGGTTGTAGGGCATCGGGAACGGGTCGATGCCCTGCTGGAACCAGGCCGCGCCCTGCTTGTAGATCGGGTACTTCTGCCAGAGCCGCTGGTCGAACCAGATCGAGTGGCGGCAGTAGGGGACCGCGTTGCCGTCGTAGCCGGCCCAGAACCCGCAGTCGGTGCCGGTCAGCGTGTTGAGCAGGTGGAAGGTATCGTCCGGGGCCTTCGTCTTGGAGTTGATGCTCCAGGTGTTGTAGGAGAGGCAGGATCCCCGGCACCCCTTCGGCCCTTTTGGCCAGAGCAGCGTCGTCCACTTGAACTTGTCGCCGATTGCCTTCGCATCCGCCTGGATGGCGATGATGTTCGTCTTGGCGACTTCCTGACCGGCGGTGAAGAAGTCGAGGCCACTCGAGCCCGACGGGAGCTGATTCGCGCTGGTGGGCACGAAGCCATCGGCGATCAGTTTCCGGTACCACTCGAACGACTCTTTCACATTCGGCGAGCCGAGCTGGTCCTTCTTGCCATCCGTAGAGAGAACCCACGAGTCCGGGCTCGCCGATGGCCCCGGTGTGTCGCTCCAGCTCCGCGTGATCTGCGTCGAGTAGAGCGGACTCGAGTAAACGGCGGTGAGCCCCCAGATGTTATTCTTCGCGTTTCCGGCACCCCGGACAATCTTCTCCAGGTCGTCGACCGTCCAGTCGGAATTGTCGATCTGATCCTGGGTCGGTGGCGTCACCCCGGCCTTCTGGATCAGATCGAGATTTATCTCGACCACCGCGTTGCCACCGGGATGAACGATCGTCGGGAAGGTAAACAGCTTGCCCGCGGCGCCCGGATTACCGGTCATGTCCTTGATGATCGACGGGAAGAAGTCGTCGAACTTGGTCTCGTCGGCATACGACTTGACCAGCGGCATCAGCTCAAGGCACAGGCCCTTGTACTCCCAGTACGACACCCATCGGGTGTGTCCGGGGAAGATATCGGGAAGGGTGCCGGTCGCGCCCTGAGTCAGCACTTGCTGGTACATCTGCCCGTACGGCGTCGATTCGGTCACGACCTTGACGTTCGGATGGGCCTTCATAAAGATGTCGGTGTATCGCGGGTCCTGCTCCCAACCGACGCCGGGGAACTGCGCCTCACGAATCGTCACCTGCTGCCCGCTGGTCGTCTGCTGGGCCGGCGTGGCGGCAGCCTGCCCGCTCGAAGTGGACGATGCCGACTTCGTGGGAGCCGCGGACGACGACGTGGAAGACGCTGGTGTCGACGCCGCCGAGGACGACGTCGTCGACGACGAGGACGACGTCGACCCGCCGCCGCTACACGCGGCGAGCGCCGCGCCAGCCAGGGCGACGCTCGCGCCGAAGGCCAGAAAACCTCGACGAGTGACCTTGGTAGACATCCCTCTCTCCTTCTTTACTGACCACAATGCGAAAGTCGGGCGCCGATTCGCCCCTGCCGACCCACCACCGCACCCCGAACGATCGTCACGCCTGGCAGGCACCGACCGGAATCTCTCTAGCCCTTCAGCCCGCTCAGCACGATGCCCTCGACGAAGTAGCGCTGGAACGAGAAGAAAAGGATCACCAGGGGAATGACGCTGGTGACCGCGGCCGCCATCAGCAGCTGATCGGTGGGTGTGACCTGAAACTCTTGATCTTTGAAATACCAGATGCCGATCGCGACGGTGAAGTTATCCTGGGTCTGCAGGTAGACGACCGGATCCAGAAAACTGTCCCAGTTCGCGATGACCGTGAGAATCGCCAGCGTCGCCACGGCCGGCTTGCAGAGCGGAACGAGGATCTGCCAGAGCACTCTTGGATAGCTCGCCCCGTCGATAATCGCCGCCTCGTCCAGCTCGCGTGGCAGGGTCAGCAGGAACTGGCGCATCAAGAAGATCGCGAACGCGCTGCCGCCGAACCAGGCCGGTACCCAGAGCGGAAGGAGCGTGTTCAGCCAGCCGATGAGGTGAAACTCGATGTACCGGGGAATCAGCGACACCTGGCTGGGAATCATCATCGTCGCCAGGGTGATGATAAAAATGGCGTTCTTGAAGCGGAAGTTGAACCGAGCAAAACCGTAAGCCACCAGCGTCGAGGTGATGACCACCCCGGCGGTGTTGAGAATGACGACCTCGAAGGTGTTGCGATACCAGACGATGAACGGAAAGGTCGTGAACGCGACGACGAAGTTGGCGAACTGTGGGTCAGGCGGAAAGAGAATCGGCGGGAACAGGTACATTTCTTTCGCCGTCTTGAGCGCGTCCCCTACCGAGTAGAAGGTCGGGAACAGGAAAAGCAGCGCGAGCACGATGGTCAGCGGATACAGCACGATCGGCCGCAAAGACCGGCGTCGCCTCTCCGCGCCAGCGCCCATCACGTGTTCCGGTTGCCCCGGACGGGTGCCCTCGAGCGTTGCCATCGATTAGCTGCCCCCACTCCCGCCCTGGTAGAAGACCCACCGACGCGAGAAGGCGAAGTTGAGCAAGGTGATTAGGAGCACGATCACGAGAAGGATCCAGGCCAGCGCCGCGCCGTATCCCATGCGCAGGTATTTGAAAGCCTCGTTGTAGACGTCCAGCGCGTAGAACCAGCTTCCGTAATTCGGCCCCCCCTCGGTCGCCACGAAAGCCACGCTGAAGACCTGGAGAGCACCGATGATTCCGAGGATCAAATTGAAGAAGATGGTGGGCGAGATCATCGGAACGACGACGTGGCGAAACTTCGTCCACCACCCGGCCCCGTCGACCCGCGCCGCGTCTTCGAGCTCCTTCGGAACGCCCTGGAGGCCCGCCAGGAAGATGATCATCGCGCCGCCGCCCATGGTGGCCCAGAGCGCCAGGAGGATGAACGACGGGATCACCGTGGAAGAATCGGTGAACCAGGGGAAGTCGCAAATCCCAAGCACGGCGCACAGCCCGACGTTGACCGGTCCGAGCTTCGGCTGCAACAACCAGATCCAGATGACGCTCAACGCGACGCTCGGCGTCAGGCTGGGGAGAAAGAACAGGGTTCGGTAAACGGCCGTGCCGCGCAGGCCCTGGTTCAGCAATATCGCCAGGAAGAGCGAGCCCATCAAGCCCAGCGGCACCATCACCACCGCGTAGTAGAACGTTCGGCCCAGCGAAGGCCAGAACAGCGGGTCGCTGA
>JAJPKB010000103.1 GCA_021323915.1 Chloroflexota bacterium
CCCGAGCGGTTCAACGCTACTTCAACGCGCATGGTCTGCAGATGCCCCGCTCGGTGCAGACCGGCCCCGACGCCGGAGGGCTCGTCTGGGTCGCCCCAACCTACCAGCTGATCCAGCAGGTTCTGACCAACCCCGCCTACGCCGGCCTTTTCGTCTTTGGCCGGCGGGTCCAGCAGACCTGCCCGGGCACGCCGCCTCAGATCCGGGAGCACCGGCGGCGCATCGACGCGTGGGACATCGTCGTGCCCGGGGTGTATCCTGGCTACATTAGCCCGGCCCAATACGACGCGAATCGGGAGGTACTGCGCGCGAATATGTACAACGTCGCCCAGAAGGGCCGCGGCGCGCCGCGCGAAGGGCCCGGTCTGCTGGCGGGGCTCGTCGTCTGCGGCAAGTGTGGGCGCCGCATGACGGTGAGCTACGGCAGCCAGCACCATCTCTATCACTGCCGGCGCGAGCAACTCACCTACGACGCGCCCCAGTGCCAATCCTTCGCCGTCCACCATCTCGATGCGGCCGTTCGCGACCAGTTCCTCGCTGCGGTGCAGCCGGCCCGGCTGGAGACGATCCTCAGCGCGCTGGATGTCCTGGAGCAGGAGCGGCGCGCGCTCGACCACCAGTGGCAGCTCAAGCTCGAGCGGGCCCGCTACGCCGCGCGCTTGGCGCAGCGCCAGTACGACGCCGTCGATCCCGAGAATCGCCTTGTCGCGTGTGAGTTGGAGACGCGCTGGAACGATGCGCTCACCGCCCTGCAAACACTCGAGCGCGACGACGCCAAAGCCTGCCGCACCGAGCTTGCCCCGCTGAGCGACGCCGAGCAGCAGGCCGTGCGCTAGTTGGCCGCGGACCTGCCGGCCGTGTGGGACGCGCCGACGACGCGGATGGCCGACCGCAAGCAACTCCTGCGGCTGGTGATTCAAGAGGTGCGGGTGACGGTGACGCCCCCGACCAGCCCCCAAACGGCGGAGGTGACGATCCTCTGGAGTGGCGGAGCAACGACAACCCACACGGTCCGGTGTCCGCCGACCGGCTGGCACTGCGTGACGGACCCGACGGTTGTCGCGACGATCCGTGGGCTGGCGCGCGAGCTGCCGGACTACCAGATCGCCGAGCGCCTCAACACACAGGGCGTGCGCACCCGGACCGGCAAGGTCTGGACGCACGCCCGCGTCCAGTCGGTTCGGAAGCACCACCAGATTCCTACGGCCTGTCCGGTCGACCCGACAGACACGCCCGTCCGCGGCGATGGACTGATGTCATCGGCTGCCACAGCCGACGTGCTGGGGGTCTCCCAATCCCTGATCAACTACTGGATCCAGCAGGGGATCATCCGGAGTGAGCAGCGGATGGCGCAGTCGTACCAGTGGCTCCGCCTCAGCCCTGAGGAGGTCGCGCGCCTCGACGGCAAACACGACTGGAGCATCTACCCGACGGTGCGCCAGGTGATGCGGGAGCGGGGCTGTAGCCGCGAGGCACTCTGGGAGCTGGTGCGGGCGGGCACGTATGTGCCCTATCGGCATCCGCGTGGCGAGACGTGGGAGTGGCGACTACGACTGGGGACAACGAGCCCGACTGCCGACGAGATTGCTGGCGTTGGCAACCACACGGTTGGACGTCACGAGAAAGGAGCCCCGCAGTATGGATAACGCAGTGCAATCACCTGAAATAGGAACTCCGCCCCGATCTCAGCTAAGGGCACGTAGCCCACCTCGTCGATCGCGATCAACTCGTAGCGCGCCCACTTGGCGATCACCCGCCGGAGCTGGATCTGCTGCTTGGCCTCGACCAGCTCGTTGACCAGGCTCGCTGCCGTCGTGAACCGCACCGAGCGTCTCTGTCGACACGCCGCGACGCACAAGCCGGTGAGCAAGTGGGTCTTAGCCGTGTCATGAGAATGCCCTCCTATGAACCACGTTTGCTCGGAACTTCGGCCTGAAGCGCGGCGACGATTGTTGGGTCGTTCGGGATCAGGTAGTGGCCCGTGACCGGATGACGCGTTACCATCACACGCCCGGCTCGAATGCGCTTGTACAGCCAATTGCGCTGGACCCCGAGGTGGCGAGAGAGGCCCCAGACCGTCCATTGGCCGTCGATCATCACTTGCCCGCGAAATTGCTCGGTCACCGAGATGAGACCGTGGGCCCGACAAATCCTGCCCACTTCTGTCTTCGGCACACGATGTAGCCGCGCCGAGCGAAACCCTTCCTCGGTTAAGCGGCGAGCGATCTCCTTCTCGGTGTGCCCCTCTCGGCGCAAGCCCAGAGTGCGCTCTACCAATTGAGCGTAATCGCCCAGGTCGACGTCGCGATAAATCGGTGGATGAACCTGAAGCAGGGAGATTGCCCCGCTGACCCACACAACTTTGATCTCGACGGTGTCGCGGACCGGGCGAGACAGGATCACGCGGCGGATCAGGCTGCGCAGCAATTCCTTCTTCTGGGCTGGCCTCAAGCGCCCACTCTCCCACAACGCGGGCAAGTGGGCACTCACGTTGCGCAGTTGCTCTCGCAGCGTGGGATCCAGCCCGTTTGGCCCTGGCTGCTGCTGGAAGTGTTCGGCGGCCTCCCGTGCCTCGGCGAGTGCCCGGAGCGCCAACTCCCAGCGTCGCTCCAACTCTGCTGCCACCAAACGATTATCCGGGTCGATCGCATCGTATTGACGTTGGGCCAGCCGCGCCTCGTACTCGGCGCGTTTCACTTGATCGATGTAATGCTGGGCCAATCGGGCGTGATCGGCGTGCGCCGCGGCGAGCACCTCGTCGAGGAGATCGAGTTCGGCGGGTTGGATCGCGGCGAAAAAGGCGTTGACTACGGCGGCCTCGATGCTCACCCCATCGACGTGCAGGCACATCGGCTCGGCGAATGTCCCGCTGAGAGCGTTACAGAAGTAGCGGACTTGGGGTTTGTAGGTCACCCGCATCTGGCGGCCACACTGCCCGCAGACGACCAGTCCGACCAGGAGCGCCGCCCCCTCCCGGGGTGCTCCCCGGGTCCGCTCAGCGAAACGATTGGCGTTGTCGGTCAGGCGTGCCTGGTTCGCCACGAACTCCTCCCAACTGATGTAGGCAGGGTACACATTGTGGCGGATGACTGTCCATTCCTCGGGCGCGCGTTTGATCTGACGGATCTGGCCGGGACGTCGGTCCGGATGGGGACCGTGGCGCCCGTAGACGAAGGCTCCGGCGTAGGCGGGGTTATGCAAGATCTCCTGGATCGTCGAGGCGGTCGGCTTCTTCCAGATGAGCCGACCAGCGTGCAATCCCGACGTCTGGTGTCGGGGAAGGAGAATGCCGTCGGCGTGGAGGTGGCGCAACACTTTCTGGGCACTCCCCAGAGACGTGAAGTGGCTGAACACGAGCGCAATGGTTCGTTGGACCTGCTCGTCGGGATCCTTCACGACGCGACCGTCCTCCAGGCGCACCAGACCCGTCGGCAGGTGCTGCCGATAGGTCCCGCGTTCCACCTGCCGCATCCGTCCGGCGTCTAGGCGTAGCCGCAGTAAGTGAAGTTCGGCTTCACTCAGCATGCCCCGTAAGCCCAAGAGCAGGCGGTCGTTGTAGCTGCGCGGGTCGTAGACGCCGTCGACATCGGCGATCAGCGTCCCGACCACGGTCGCCAGGTCGAGCAGGGTGTACCAGTCGCGGTTGTTGCGGGCCAGCCGGCTCGCCTCGTAGGCAAAGATGCAGCCGACCTGGCCAAGAGAGACTGCCGCGACCAGACCCTGAAAGCCCACGCGTTCGCCGTCCTGGCCGGATTGTCCTTGGTCGGCATCGATCACCTCGATCCGCTCCAGAGGCCAACCGAGCGCCCGCGCACGATCGACCAGGGCACGCTGGTTGTGCTGACTCTCCTGGTTGCGGAGGACCTGCTTGGTGCTGGACTGCCGGATATAGACGTAGGCACGTCCACCGAGATGACGCGGGGTGATCTTCTCAGGCGCCGTTGCCATCACGCATCACCTCCTGAAACACCCGGATCCAGACCTGGCGCATGTGCCGATGGACACTCGGAGGGAGTGTGGCCAGGACTTGCGTTGGGTGGATTGAGGCAATCGCGACCGACGGGGCAATCGGCGTGGGGGGCAGGTCCAACGGAAGAGGGAGCTGGCGAGCTTGCTCTGCTGGTGGGCTCGTGATGGGCATCGGCGTCCTCCCGACCCGAATCTCCCAGCGACGCTACCACCCGCACTAAGGCTTGAATAGCAGCGAGCGAAAGCCGACAGGGAGAGAGAGGGCGAATGCCGTCACCGAGGTTGGTGGCACTCACGCGAACCAGGCGCTCGACGCCGGGCTGAAGCCAGACGACGCAGACTCGCCCCAGGTATTGCTTGTGCGTAATCCCCAGCACCGGGAGGGTCAGACCATAGAGGGGATGAGTCGGATCAACAATGTCGACGGTATCAGTGGCGAGAGCGGTTATCTCAATAGGGGTAGTTTGCTGAGTGCGTCTTGCCGGTGCCGCAATCACCCAGGAACACCACTGGCTCGGCCCGCGCGATGTAGCCCCCTTCGGCGAGCACTCGAATCTGGCTTGCTGAGACCTGGGGGGTCTGGGTAAAATCGAACTCTTCGAGCGTCTTGACCTTGGGGAGATGGGCTTCCCGCAGCCGGCGGGCGATCGTGCTCTGCTCGCGTTCCTCGATCTCCGCGGCCAGCAACGTCTCCAGGTAGTGCAGATGGCTCTGATTCTCCCGTTGCGCCTGCTCAGCCAGCTTGGTGAACTGGCCGGCGATGGTGGGAAGACGTAACTGCTTGCACTGCTCTATGATCACGCTGGCCTGCAATGCCTCGCTCATCGGGTCCCTCCCGCGACCAGGAGTTGATCGTAGCAATCCAACGTCGGCAAGGGACAGGAAAAGCCGGCGAGGGACCCCACGTCGAGCGGCTCCGGGGGCGCTTTCTGGAGAGCGGCGCGGTTCAGGAGATGGCGCACTGCGGCACTATCCTGGCACCCCAATGCCAACGCCTCTTCGATCGCCGCGCGCAACTTCTCCTGCCCGTGCATTTTGCCAAGCTGCACCAGCCCAATCATCTCCTTGGTTCCCGTGGCTTTCCCGTGTCGCGCAATCAGTCCATCCCAGAATTGGTCATAGCTTTTCGGCCAGCGGCCCTGTTTGCGCCACTGCTCCAACGGTTTGCTCCCCGCGAAAGCGCCCGGTTTGTGCTCCAAAACGTCGAGGTAGTGTTCGAGATTGAGAATCTCCTGGTGCCGTCCATAGGATCGCGCGTGGGAGGCGACGAGCTTCCCGTCGTACCACAACTCGATTGTGCTCGGGAGGATTTTCGCCTGGACCGTCTTCCCGGCGGCAACCGGCACCGAGTACGCGTTGGTGCGCACTTTCACCCAGCCCAGCGCGCTGACTTTCAGAAAGGCCGTCTCGGTCAAGTCAAAATCTTCCCGGGCGAGCGGGAGGAGGTGGTTGCGTTCGAGAAGAATCTGGGCGCCGATGGTTTGCTCCCGCCCGTCCAGGATCCGCGCTTCATCCTCTCGACACGCCGCGACCAACTGCTGATTCAGGTCGGCAAGATCTTTTGCCTGAGGAATCGGGACCAGGTGATTGCGGCGAAACGTCCCGACCTCGTTCTCCACCCCGCCTTTCTCATGCCCCTCGGCCACGTTGCAGAACTCCGCCTCGAACCGCCAATGCGAGCGGAACGCCATGAAACGCTGCGTTTCTTCCCGTTGGGAGCCCCGCAAAATCCGCTTGACCGCTGCGCTCAGGTTGTCGTAGCGCAGCCGCCGGAAGACCCCCCCGAAGTGGTGGAAGGCCAGTTGATGCGCTTCCAGAAACGCTTGTTGGGTGGCCCGCGGATACGCGCGATGGAACGCTGCTCCGCTCGCCATGCTCCGGATCACAAACACCGAGACCGCCATGCCGACCCCGTCGAGGTCGGCCACGGCCTCATACCAATCGACTTGGGTCTCGCTTCCCCACGGGTAGCTCTGTGGCACGTACGTTTCCCGTCCGGCTAAGCCCAACGCCACCTTCCGCTCGCGCACGTAGCGACGCACGGTGGACTCGGCGATAGTGCTTTCGGGGTGTTCCTGCTGGATCCGCGTGAAAATCCGGTGGGCGGTGTGGCGCTGTTTGCGGGGTGCTTTCTGATCCGCTTCCAAGATGGAACTATGCGCCGGATTGTGTCAGTTTGGTGGGAGGTAATTAGGTGGCGGCGAGCGCGTCTTCAATGACGTCCGACCAGTCCGCTCCGTGTGCGAGCCGTAGTTCACCCGCCTGCATCAGGGTGAGGTAGACCCGCACGTCCAGCCCGGCTTCGGCATGGAAGACGACCACCTGGCGCACCATGCGTCTTAAGGTTCGATTGAGCCGTTCGAGGCG
>JAJPKB010000297.1 GCA_021323915.1 Chloroflexota bacterium
CGGCATGAACGATCCGACGAGCATCGTGTAAAACGGAAACAGAAAGACAATCGCCAGCAGGATCATGAGCGCGTAGATCAGGATCTGAAACGCTCCGTGCCCGACGACGCTGAGGCTATCGCGGCGGTCGCGTGCTCTCTCCGGGCGAATCGAGGTAACGGCCATAATGGATCATTGCCTCCAGGAGCCGAGAAAACGAAGCTGGGTCATCGTCACGAGAACGATAAGCAGGCCGATGAGGAAGCCGAGCGCGGCACCGTCGCCGTAGCGTGTGTTCGCGAAGGCGAGCTGATAGAGCCGCAGGGTCAGGGTCAGGGTGCTGTTTTGTGGCCCACCCTGGGTCAGGATATACGGCTGGTTGAACATGTTCAGCACGCCGATCGTTCCGACGATGGTGATGAAGAGCATGATCGGCCGCATCAGGGGGGTCGTGATGCTCCAGAACGTGTTCCAGCGGCCGGCGCCGTCGATCGCCGCGGCCTCGTAGACCTCTCGCTCGATTCCCTGCAGCCCGCCCAGCATGATCAGAATGTTGTAGCCCAGCCCCTGCCAGTGGGCAAGGAAGATGATGACGAACTTCGCCCAGATCGGATCCGTCAACCAGGGAATCGGCTGCAGACTCAACGTGCGGAGCAGGTCGTTCGCCCATCCGTAGCCTTTGTCGAAGAACTCCTGGAACACGATCGCGATGATGACGCTCGAGGTGATGTAAGGTAAGAAGTACGCTGTCCGAAAGATCCCGCGCCCCAGGAGATCCCGTCGATTGAGCAGCACGGCGAAGACGAGAGACAGCAGCACCCCGGTGGGCACGAGCACCGCGGTGAAGATCACCGTGTTGATGAAAGCGGTGCGGGTGATCGTTTCGGTCAGGACCGCCCGATAGTTACTAAGGCCGACGAACCGCATGTCACCGAACCCGGACCACTGCTGAAAGCTGAGGTAGAACGCCCAGCCCAGTGGATACAGGTTGAAGACGGCGTAGATAAGGAAGAACGGAGAAATGAAGAGATAATCGATGCGATGTCGCCAGACTTCGTCCCAGAGCGACCGAGTCGGTCGCTCGAGCGTCGTCGCTGGTGCCGCGCCGATCGCAGCGTCGGGCACGTCTCCTCCCAACAGATCCGAGGATTCCCGCGCCATCCCTCGGATTTCTCGGCGGCGGGGTAACCGAGGACCCGGAAACTATTCGGGAGAAGCCCGGCTAGTTAGCCGGGCTTCTCCCGAACCGCCTTACTGGTACCTCTGGTTCGCCTGGCGAACCATATCGCCGAGAGAATGCATGCCCTGAACGATGGTCGTCTTCCCGGTCAACATCGGCATAATGTTCTGGGTGATGTCGGTGTCGGCCTCGCTGAAGACGGCGGTCCGGGCGTAGGCCGGTGAGAGGGTCGGGGCCAGATCGGACCATACCTTGTTGAACTGGAAGTCGCCGAACACCGGCGACTTGGTGTTGATGAAGCTGTCGCTCTTGAGGTAGGGAATCCAGGACGGCAGAATGCCCCAGCCGCCGGTCGCATCACAGCCTTCCTGCGAGCCGAGCGCGTACTGCATGAACGCCCAGGCAATGTCAGGCACTTTCGAGAACTTGGTCGACGCCAGGCTCGCTCCACCGATCTGGGCGGTGCGCGACACACCCCCCTTCACCGACGGCAGCGGCATCACCTTCCACTTACCCGCGCCATCCGCCGGTGTCTTGAGCTCGCTCTCGAAGAACCCGCGCATCCAGGCCGGCATGAAGTCCGAGGCGATCTTCCCTGCCTTCACCGCGGCGTAATAGTCGGCCTGCAGCCAGGCGGTATCGAGGTTCGACTTGGTATCCCAGAGCTGCTTGACCATCGTCATGGTCTGGATACCCTTCGCATCGTCGATGGTAACATTCGTTCCATCGGTGCTGGTGATACTCCCGCCAAGCTCGCTCAGGATGATCTCGAACGGCCAGGACCAGCCCGCGCTGGGGAACAGGTAACCCGCGACGCCGGTTTTCTGGTGCAGCTGCGCGATGTCGGTCACGAACTGGTCGAAGGTCAGGTCTTGCGGAAGGTCGCTGATTCCCGCGTTCGCGAGCAAGTCCGGGCGATACCACAGACCAACCAGGCCGGTGTCGCCGGGCATCGCCACGTACTGCTGCTTCTTGACGATGAAGACTTCGGCGACCTTTCCCGCGGTGAACTGGTCCTTGATCGGCTTCAGGTTCTCGGTGACGTCCAGGAGAACGCCCTGAGAGCCGAAATTCTGGACGTCGGTGGCCTCCAGCCAGACCAGATCGGGCACGCCCTGGCCCGACGCGAGCGATGCCTTGAACTTCGTCAGCCAATCGCCGAGGTGTTGCCAGTCCATCTTGACGTTGGGGAACCGCTTCTGGAAGCCTGGCACCGCCTTGTCCATCGGGTGATCGGAATGGCCCCAGAAGGTCAAGGTGCCGGTCGCGTTGGACGGGGTGGGGTTTGCCGCCGGTGCCGCCGCAGAGGATGCCTGGGAAGCCGTCGTTGGGGCCGGAGCCGTCGCCGCGGCCGCGGCTGCCGTCGTCGGCGCGGCCGTCGCAGCGGCGGCCGGAGCGGACGTGGGTGCCTGGGTTGGAGCAGCCGCGCTCGTCGCGGCGGGCGCCGTGGTCGGGGAAGCCGCGGGCGCTGATTGGGAGCACGCGGCCGATAGTAGCGCGGCGCCAATACCGAGCGAGCCGACGAGAACTCGTCGCCGAGTCGTTCGAACTTCCGCTATTCCGTGACTCACTGACCTAGCCTCCTTCTTATTCGTGGCAACCATTACGCCGAAAGGC
>JAJPKB010000480.1 GCA_021323915.1 Chloroflexota bacterium
GGGTGCTGTCGATCCTGCTTGGCATCCTCCAGTCCAACGCGATGGGCGGGGCGCGGGTCAGGTTCCCGATTCAGGATCTCTGACGGTCACAATCCTACCCCTTCAAGGAGGCGCGCCATGGGAATCACCATCGGGATGATCGGGCTGAGTCACCCGCATTCGCCGGCCTACCTGCGGACCCTCGACGCGCTCGCGTCGGTCGAGGGCGTCGTCGCCTGCGATGCCGATTCTGAGCTGCGGGAACGCGTGGCCCGCGAACACCCGAAGGTCCGGTCCAGCTGCGCCGAGCCGGGCGAGCTCTGGGAGCGAGCCGACGTCCCGGTCGTCCTCGTCGCCCTCCCGACCAACCGAGTGCCGGATACGGTCATCTCCGCCGCCCGGGCCGGCAAGCACATCTTCTGCGAGAAGCCGTGCGCGCGCTCCGCCCGGGAGATGCAGCCGGTGCTCGCCGCGCTCGAAGCGGCCAGGGTTCGGTTCGCGGTCGCCTACCTCTGGCGAGCGAATCCCGCTATTCGGAAGATGCGGGAGCTGCTCGGAGACGGCGCGCTGGGCCGTCTCGTCGCGGTCGATCTCCGGATGGTCACGACTCAGGTCTGGATGCGTGATCCCTCGCACTGGCTCTTCCGACGGGAGATTGCCGGCGGGGGCATCCTTTCGTGGCTTGGCTGCCACTGGCTCGACCTGCTGCGCTACCTGACGGGCCAGGAGGTTGCCGAGGTCGGCGCGATGGTCGAGACGCGAAGCGGCGAGGCGATCGACGTCGAGGACGTCGCGAGCGTGCAGCTGCGACTCGCCGACGGGACCCTGGCGAGCTTGCAGGCAGGATACCTTCTGGCGTTTGGACGCGCTGGCTACCAGGGCGCGCGCTACGACAACCGGCTGGTGCTCTGGGGAACCGAGGGTTTCCTCCAGCACCGGGTCGAGGGGTCGGAGCACATCGTCGCGCTGGAAAGCCGAGCGTCTCGCTGGCGAGCCGCACCCCGTCAGGTCTACCGCTTCACCCTGCCGGACATCGCTGCCTACGGTGGCGCGCACGGCCTCGAATTCTTCGAGGACTTCCTCGAGAGCGCGATCGACGGGAAGGGCTCTCCGCTGGCGACCGAGACCGACGCCCTCCGGGTGCTGGAGATTCTCGATGCCGCCTACCGCTCGGCCGCGACCGGGCGGATCGTTCCGGTCGATCGAGCGGTGCCCAACGCTTGACACGCCTGCCCGCCCCGCTATAATCAGGCGCGATTGGTACCTGAGTGGTCACGTACCGGTACGGAATATGTGGCGGGGCCAATGGCAGGTCTTGACCGGACCCGACGCGTCCCGGTCGTCACCCAGGTGGCGGCCTCGATCCGCTCGAACATCGCGTCCGGCGTCTACCGCCCTGGCGAGGCGATTCCCTCGGAGCGGGATCTCTGCGCGCGGTTCGCCGCCTCGCGGACGACCATCCGCGCTGCCGTCGGCCGGCTTGTTCAGGAAGGGCTGCTCCAGCGTCATCCCGGCGCGGGGACGTTTGTCGTCGATCCATCGTCAAGCGCTCCGCGGACGGGGAGCGCCAGCCTCGCGTTCGTCCTGATCGAGATCACCAACCCGTGGTTCGCCGAGCTCGCCGAGGGCGTGCATCACGCGGCCTGTCGGCTTGGTTATCACCTGCAGCTTCACCTCACTAACTACGATCCCGCCGATGAGGTCGCCTTTTTGAATCACCTCGCCCGGGAGCGATCGGTCCAGGGGATCCTGATCGCGCCTGCCCCGCTGCGCGATCGGCCAGCCTGGCTGGACGCCCACGCGCACCTGCGGGCGGCCCGGATTCCGTTCGCGTTCGTCTCTCACGTTCTGCGGGAGATCGACGCCGACTCCGTCGTGGTCGACAGTCGGGCCGGCGCGTACGATGCCGTGGCGTACTTGATCGGCCTGGGGCACCGACACATCGGCTACGTCGCGCATCGAGCCCCGGAGGGCAATCCCGAGAACAGCGGACGCTGGCAAGGCTACCTCGAGGCGCTCGCCGACCACGCGCTCACTCCGCTCGCCAAGCCGCGCGGCGATGACCTCAGGGTGAGCGTGGAGGCCGGCCTGCGCGCGACGAGCGCGCTACTCGGGCAGGCGCCACGTCCAACCGCGGTGTTTGCCTTCAACGACGTCACGGCGGTTGGCGCTTACCAGGCGGCGCGCCGCGCGGGATTGCGCGTCCCCGACGATCTCTCGATCGTGGGGTTCGACAACACGAGCTTAGCCGCGGCGTGGGAGGTTCCCCTGACTTCGGTCGATCCCTCGGCCCGCCGGGTCGGGGAGCTCGCGGTCCACGTTCTCGAGGATCGCATTCGTCACCCGGACAAAATCGGTCAGGAAAAGCTGATGCTTCGTCCAAATCTCGTTTGTCGGTCGTCCTGTGCGCCGCCCGGTCAGGCGACGTCCGAGCCCGCCTGACCAACGACGACTGGCTGGATGCGTCCGACCGTGCCCGCGCCACCGACGTGGCCTTCGAGGTGATTCGGAGGGGCGGGTCGGGGCTGGTGATCACAAAGCAAGGAGCGTGGTATGGCGCCAAACCGGGGCGCGACGGCAGTCGCCTCGAAGCGGATCGGGCTGCGGCAACAGATCTGGCGGGAACGTTGGATCTATCTCTACATCCTACCCGGTGCCATCTATTTCCTCGTCTTCCAGTACGTGCCCCTGCTGGGCAACGTCATCGCCTTCCAAGACTACTCGCCCTTCCTGGGATTCGGCGGCAGCCCCTGGGTTGGCCTCGCCAATTTCGCGAAGCTCTTCACCGACGACGAGTTCACGATCGCCCTGCGAAACACGCTGGAGATCGAGCTTCTTCAGCTCATCTTCTCTTTTCCGGCGCCCCTGATCCTGGCGCTCGTTCTCAACAGCATCGTCAGCGTCTGGACCAAGCGGGCGATGCAGAGCATCGTCTACCTGCCCCATTTCCTCTCGTGGGTCATCGTGATCGCTCTCTGGGAGCAGGTCTTCGGCGGCGCGGGATTCATCGACCAGTTCCTGCGTAACCAGGGGATGGCGACGATCAACCTGATGAGCAACCCCGGCTTCTTCAAGCCGCTGGTCGTGCTCGAGAGCATGTGGAAAGAGACCGGGTGGGGAACGATCATCTTCCTAGCCGCGCTCACCATGATCGACACGCAGCTCTACGAGGCCGCGGCGCTCGATGGTGCCGACGGCTTTCGTCGCCTCTGGCACGTTACCCTGCCGGGCATCCGTGGCATCATCATCCTTCTCCTGATCCTGCGCCTCGGCATGGCCCTCTCGACCGGCTTCGAGCAGTACTATCTTCAGCAGGGGGCGGTCGGGCCGGATGCCGCCGAGGTACTGGATACCTTCACTTACTTCCGCGGCATCCAGGATGGTGATTGGAGCTTCGCGACCACCGTCGGGCTGGTGCGCGGGGTGGTCGGAGCGCTGCTCGTCGTCGGGTCAAACGCCGTCGCCAAGCGCTTCGGCGAGGCGGGGGTGTACTGATGGCGCCGGAAAACCCGAGCTCCGCGGTCGACACCTTGATCGAAGGACCGGTGGTGGATCTCGCGGTGACCGAGAGGCGGGCGACCGGGCGGGCGCCCTGGATGGAGCAGCCAAGCTTCCTGGATCAGGCAGTCAAATTCCTCTTTCTCTTCCTGGTGGCCATCGTCGTGGTCTTTCCGTTCGTGTACGTCCTTGCCGTCAGCTTCTCCTCGTCCAAAGACGTGCTCAGCGGCGGGCTGATCCTCTTCCCTCGCCACCCGTCGCTGGATGCCTACCAGGCGCTGCTCGAAGGTGGGGTGGTGGCGCACGCTCTGGTCGTGAGCGTCGGGCTGGTGGTGTTTGGGACGGCTGCTAAGATGATCGCGACGACCGCGCTCGCGTTCGGGCTATCGAAGCGCGGGGTGCCGGGATCGAAGCTCATCCTTTTTATGGTGCTCGGGACGTTCCTCTTCTCGCCGGGGATCATTCCCAATTACCTGCTGGTCAAGGCGCTGGGAATGATCAATACCTATCAGTCGCTCATCCTGCCGGGACTGATCAGCGTGTTCAATCTCGTCGTCATGCGCAACTTTTTCATGGATATTCCGACCGATCTGGTCGAGGCCGCGCAGATGGACGGGGCAAACGACTGGCAGCTTCTATGGAGCGTGTTCTTGCCACTCTCGAAGGCCGTTCTCGCGGTGATCGTCCTCTTTTATGGCGTCGACATCTGGAACGCCTTCTTCAACGCGCTTCTCTACCTCAACGACGCCAGCATGTGGCCGATCCAGCTCGTCTTGCGCCAGTACGTCCTTCAAGGCAGCGCGCTGGCCTCGGCCACGCAGTTGAATCCTAATCAGCCGCCTCCGCCGGCCGAGACGATCCAGATGGCGATCGTCGTCCTGGCGACGGTGCCGATCCTGATCGTTTATCCGTTCCTGCAGAAGTACTTCACCAAGGGCGTGTTGACGGGAGCGATCAAGGGATGAACCGGCGTCCGGTAAGTGCGGTTTGAGTGCGCGGACCGTGAGCGTGAAGCGGCTGCAACCACGGCGCGCCGAGGAGTGACCGCCGTGGCGGTCGTCGCTGGGCGTTCAGCCCTGACGCGGCGGATCCAAATATTTTCAGATAGGGGTGTACACGATGAAGTCGATCCTAACCAGGGTTTTTAGCCGGCGGGTGTTGCTCCGCGGAGCGGCGGGCGTCGGCGGAGCGGCGCTGCTGGCCGCCTGTGGCCAGGGGAGCAGCGCGCCGACGGCGACGAGCGGCGCTCAAACCGCGGCCAGCACGCCCGCGCCCACCGCTGCCACCGGGGCGAGTCCCACGGCCGCCTCCGCAGCGACGGCGACGCCGGGCACGAAGGCCGCCGCGACGAGCGCGCCAACCGGTTCAACCCCGAGCGCTGCCACCGGCGGTGGGAGCGCTACCCCGGCTGCCGCGGCCGAGGCCAAGATTCCGTCGCCAGGCGTGGGGGTGCCGGACGCCTACCTCAAGATGCCCACGCCCTACCAATCCTACAGCGGCACTCCGGGAAGCGGCGGCAAGGTCAGCGCCTTTACGATCGCCTACCAGCCGCCGCCAACGCCCCTGGGCCAGAACCAGTACTGGCAGGAGCTCAACAAGCGCCTGGGGGTGAGCTGGGAGCCAATCATCACCCCGCAGCCGGATTACGGAGAGAAGTCGGCGGCGCTCATCGCCGGCGGAAGCATGCCCGACCTCTTCTACCTGAACCCCGGCCAGAACGCGGCGCCCCAGTACCTGGCGATGCAGCAGGGCGCGTTTC
Organism: Chloroflexota bacterium; assembly: GCA_021323915.1. Taxonomy (GTDB): domain Bacteria; phylum Chloroflexota; class UBA6077; order FW602-bin22; family CADDYW01; genus JAJPKB01. The sequence continues at coordinate 5,237 of JAJPKB010000480.1, forward strand.
TCGATCTGACGCCGTATCTCACCGGCGATGCCCTGAAGGAGTACAAGAACCTCGCGACGTTTCCGGCCTACGCCTGGGATAACGTGAAGTTCCGGGGCAAGATCTACGGGGTGCCGAAGCCGATCCAGCGGAACGGCAACATCCCTATCTACCGCGGCGATTGGGCCAAGAAGCTGGGAAAAGAGACGCTGACCAGCCCGGCGGCGGTACACGATCTGCTGGTCGCCTTCGCGAAAAACGACCCCGACGGCGACGGTCAGGCGGATACCTGGGGCATGGGCCGCTACGGTACGGATTGGACCGGCTGGGACAATACCCTGGCCTTCAATATGTACGGGACTCCTTTCAACTGGCGGAAGAACTCCGACGGCACGATGACCTACCAGATCGAGACGGCGGAGTTTCGCCAGGGACTCGACTTCCTGCGGCAGATCTACGCCGACGGGGCCTATTACCCCGACGCGGGGTCGCTGACGTTCGCCCAGGCCCAGAATGCCTTCATCAGCGGCAAGACCGGCATGCACAGCGAGGGGATCGGCAACTTCTACAGCCCGCAGGTACCGGGAACGGTCTACTACAAGGTCGCCCAGGTCAATCCGAACGCGGTTCTCACCGGGCTGCTTCCCTCGGTGCCGGGTGGCAGCAAGGCAGTGACCCGGAACACACCCGGCTCGTTCGGGTACACCGGTATCCCGGCGTCGGTCGGGAAAAACGACGCGCGCGTCAGGGAGCTCCTGCGTATCCTCGACTATCTCGCGGCTCCCTTTGGGAGTGAGGAGTACATCTTCCTGCACTACGGCATCAAGGATGTCGACTACTCGGTGAACGCCCAGGGCGCGCCGCAGGTGTCGAAGAAGGGGATCAGCGAGATCGGCGATCTGATCTACCTGATGAGCGGGCTGCCGGTCATCTACATTCCCCAGGCGCCGGAGGTCGCGGTCACGGCGCAGAACCTCGATTACTCGGTCATTAAGCTGGGAATCGACGATCCTACCTGGCCGCTCTACTCGCCAACCAACGTCGCCAAGGCCTCCGAGCTGAACCAGTTCGGGTTCAACACCGCCACCGCCATCATCACCGGGCGCCAGCCGATGAGCTACCTCGATACGGCCATCCAGGAGTGGAAGAGCCGGGGCGGCGAGCAGATCCGCAAAGAGTTCGAGCAATCACTACACGGAGCCTGAGCCATGGCGACCTTCCAAAGTGCCGAGCACGATAACTCGTCGCTCGACGGAAACGAGTTCCGCGACGTCATCGCGTTCCTGCGCCCGCGGCCGGACGAGCTTCGCTGGCGAGAGATCCCCTGGCAGACCGATCGGCGCGATGCCTGCCGGTTGGCGGTGGCGGAGCAGAAGCCGATCTTTCTCTGGGCGATGAACGGTAACCCGCTCGGCTGCACCTGAAACAACGGCGTGGCCGGCCGGGCGCAGGCCTTCAGCGACCCCTCTGTCATCACCCTCGCGAGCGAGCAGTTCATCCCGGTGGCCGAGAATAGCTCGGCGCTGGAGCGAGAGGAGGACGATAAAGGCATCTTCTTCCGCCACGTCGCCGAACAGGGCCACTACGGGGGGCGAACCTATCCAACCCGAACCCGCCAGGGCAGTTACGCTTTTAGCGCCGAGGGACGGTTCCTCGGGTCGATCAACACCCGCGACCCCGCGCGAATGGCCGAGATGCTCCGGTCGGCGCTGGACCGCTGGCGGTCCGCTGAGGACCTCGGCGACCCATCGCCGGCGCAGCTGGCCGAGCGCCAGGTGGACAAGGCCGGTTGCCCAGTCGGCGGTCTCGTCCTCCAGCTGGTCGCGCGCGATCTGCCGCGAGCGGTCGACACCCGCCCGGACGATTGGCGGAAGCGCGCCTGGAACATCGACTATGCCTGGATCACCCGCGGCGAGGCCCACGCCCTCGTCCCCGAACCCCGTGCCGTCGGTGCTCGGCGGGCCGCTCCGTGGAGCGTGGTCCGCCGACTCGCGCGCTTCCACCTGCGTGACTTCGTGCGAGGCGAGCCGTTTGCCTGGCCGGAGGAAGCGATTCGTCGCGGCGAGCTCTGGACGGTGATCGTCGGCGTCGACGGATCGGCGATTCGCCTCGAGCTTTGCGGCGCGGTTCATCTCGAGGCCGACGTTCACTGGGTCCGGCCCGAGGATGGCGAGGAGCGCCGCTATCCGAGCGGCTTCGACTGCGCGCTGCGCGGCGAGGCGACCTGGGATGATACGATCGGCGCCTTCGTCGCGTTCGAGCTGGCAGCCGTCGGTCAGCGCTGGGGCGCCAACCAGTACAACAACCGCGAGGACGATCTCGGGCCGCAGCCGCTCGGCATCGCCTTCACCCTGGCTGGCGACGCGCCGGGCGATCGCACGCCGCCGCATTGCCTGCGCACCTGGAGTCGGTCGCTCGACGTGACCCGACCGAGTCGCGTCGCCGTCTCGGCCGACGAATACTTCGGGGCCGAAGCGGCTCGGCGGTAGGGAGTCCGACGCGGGAGCGCTTTCGACCGGCAGCTGCTCTCGCGTCGGATCGGATCCTGGCGGTTCCCGGCTCACTCGGAGATCAGGTCGCCGCTCTCGACGATCAGGCACCAGAACTTTCCGCGGTGTCGCCTCCTGATAGTGGGCCCGCCAATCGTCAACCCGTAACGCCATCGCGTTCCGCACGTCGCGATCGATCACGCCCTCGTTTGCGTTCGCCGCCGTTAGCTGAGACAACTCTCAGCTTTCTCAGCTTGTTCTTAGGTCCACCTAATACTCGTCTTAATCGGCGCTGTTATCGTCGAATCAGAAAGGAAACCGATGAACGAGACAGATAGCAGCGCTGGTCCTAGCTTGCGAGCGCCATCCCGTCCGCTCGTGACACGGCGAGGGTTTCTCAGAGGATCGATTCCCATCGGGCTGTCGGCCCTCGCGGTCCTGGTTGGTGCGACGGCTTGCACGGAACCGGCGCCAGCGGTGAAGGTTCCACCGCCGGTTGCTCCGTCGCGCGGGCCTCAGCCAGCCACCGGCGCGCCCCGCCTCATTCCGACCCCGGTCGCGACGGCGGCGACTGCGAACGCGCCAACCCCACCGGCGACGGCCAAGCAACCAAACGTACTTCTCGTGACGATCGATACCCTCCGCGCGGATCGGCTCGGCGCCTACGGCTTCGCGCCGGCCCACACCCCCGTCATCGATCAAATCGCGCGCGAGGGCGTTCGCTGCGATCACGCGATCTGTCAGCTGCCGCAGACCGATCCCTCCCACGCGGCGCTCCTGACCGGCCTGTACGCGAGCACCAACGGCGTCAAAGTCCACATGGTCGACAAACTCAAGCCCGGCACCCAGACCCTGGCCGGTGTCCTGCGAGGAGCCGGGTACCAGACGGCCGGGTTTTACAGTTGGGTCAGCCTGGATCCACAGTTCTGTGGGTTGGACCAGGGCTTCCAGACCTACGAGGGTTACGTCCTCAACCGCGGCACGGTCTTCTCGAATCCGACGCTCGAAAGCGTGGCAGCCGCCTATCGGCAGGTGAAGACCTCGATCCCGGTCGTCCAGACCGTGGACCAGGCGTTGGGCACGAGCACCGACTACGAGGCGACGATGGATGGTCGGGCGGACGTGACCAACCAGGCCGTGTTCTCCTGGCTCGACGCGCACGCCGCGGCCGGCCCGTTCTTCCTCTGGATCCACTACTTCGATCCGCATTACCCGTACACTCCCCCACCCGGATACGACCACATCCTGGGGCTGGACTACCACGGGACCATCGACGGCTCGGTCGATACGATCCACCTGCTCGAAACCGGCAAACTGCATCCCAATCCCGCCGATCTGGCGCGGTTGGAAGAGTTGTACCAAGGCGAGATTGCTTTCACCGATGCGCAGCTCGGCAAGATGCTGGACCATCTCGGTCAGCTTGGCCTCGCCGACGACACGATCCTCGTCGTGGCCGGCGACCACGGGGAGAGCTTCGAAGAGCACGGTGATTGGACCCATGGTCTAACCGTCTTCGAGACCGCTATCCGCGTGCCTTTGCTCGTACGGTACCCACGGAAGCTTCCGGCCGGGGCAGCCGTTAGCGCACCGGTCCAATTGATCGACGTGATGCCCACCCTGCTCGACCTCACCGGCCTGAACGCGAAACAGCCGATTCAGGGGACGTCGTTCTTGCCGCTGCTCATTGGTCCGGGGACGGAGGGGACGCGTGTCGCCTTCACCGAATTGGCGGACGAATCCTTTGTCTCCGTTCTAACCTGGGGCGACTGGAAGCTGATCCGCAACGATGCAAATGGCCAGCTTCAACTCTACAACCTCAATGCCGATGAGGCCGAGCAACGGAATCTGGCGTCCGAGCAGCCGCAGACGATGCGCGACCTGAGCGCGCGCCTGGCGGAGGTCATGCAAGACGCTGGCGTGTCGTGAGATAACCACGGCCGACCAGGAGATCGGAGGCCGACCGCGATGATCGCCAGCCAGACTTCCCTGAAGCTAGAAAATCGGTTTGGAGTGCGTCCAAATCGGGAATCCGAGACTGTTACAAGCCGAGGATGTCGGCACTCGTGATTGACGGGCACCAGAATTTTTCGATGTATTCAA
>JAJPKB010000269.1 GCA_021323915.1 Chloroflexota bacterium
ACGTGAAACGCAGAATTCTCCGATGTGTCGCGAGGCACGGCATCGGAATCGGGATGATCGAAGGAGGAGCGCTTGTTCAAACCGGTATCGAGCAAACCGGACTTCGTGGCGATGGAGCACCATACCCTCGACTTCTGGACGGAGTCGAAGGCTTTCGACCAGTTGGTGCGGCAGAACCAAGGGCATACTCCCTTTTCGTTCATCGACGGTCCAATCACCGCGAACAATCCGATGGGCGTCCACCACGCTTGGGGACGCACTTACAAAGATGTCTTTCAGCGCTATCAGGCAATGTTGGGGAAGGACGAGCGCTACCAGAACGGCTTCGATTGCCAGGGGCTCTGGGTCGAGGTCGAAGTCGAGAAGCAGCTTGGCCTCAACTCCAAGCGCGAAATCGAGGCGTACGGTCTGGCCGAGTTCTCGAAGCGCTGCCGCGAACGGGTGTGTACCTACGCCGGCGTGCAGACCGAGCAATCGATCCGCCTCGGGCAATGGATGCACTGGGATCACTCGTACTACACGATGACCGACCAGAACATCGAGTACATCTGGCACTTCTTGAAGGTCTGCCAGGAGAATGGGTGGCTCTACCGTGGCGCGCGGTCGCTGCCGTGGTGCACGCGGTGCGGCACCTCGCTATCTCAGCACGAGCTGATCGATAGCTATCGGGAGGTAACCCACCTTTCGGTTACCCTCAAGCTCCCCCTGAAGGGGCGTACCAGCGAATCGATCCTCGTCTGGACGACCACGCCGTGGACGCTGCCCGCGAACGTCGCGGCCGCGGTGCATCCCGACCTGGACTACCTCGCGGTGCACCAGGGCGACGAGACGTATTACCTGGCCCGGAACACCGTCGGCATGCTACGCGGTCCGTACACCGTGGAGCGAACCTTCAAAGGCTCCGAGCTCGTCGGACTGGAGTACGTCGCTCCCTACGCCGGCCTGCCGGTCCAGCGCGGCGTGGTTCATCGAATCGTGCCCTGGACCGAGGTGTCGGAAGAAGAGGGAACCGGCGTCGTCCACATCGCGCCGGGCTGTGGGGCCGAGGACTACGAGCTAAGCAAGGTCGAGAATCTACCGGTCATCGTGCCGATCGACGACGCCGGCAACTACTACGATGGCTTCGAGTGGCTCAGTCGGCGAAACGTGGCCGAGGTCGCTCAGCCGATCGTCAACGATCTGACCCAGCGGGGCCTCTTGTACGTCGCGGCCGACTACACCCACCGCTACCCGGTCTGCTGGCGCTGCGCGTCGGAGCTGGTCTTCAAGCTCGCCGACGAATGGTTCATCTCGGCGAACGAGATTCGCCCGTTGATGATCCAGGCGGCGCGCCAGGTTGAGTGGGTACCGGACTGGGCCGGCAAGCGCATGGAAGACTGGCTCAACAACATGGGCGACTGGAGCATCTCGCGAAAGCGCTACTGGGGCTTGCCGCTTCCGTTTTACATCTGTGGGTGCGGTGAGCTGACGGTCGTGGGATCGCGAGAGGAGCTCGAGAAGCTCGCGGTCAGCGGGCTCGATCAACTCCAGGAGCTCCATCGCCCCTGGATCGACCAGGTCAAGATTCGCTGTCCCAAGTGCGGAAGCATCGCCGAGCGGGTAAGCGAGGTCGGTGATTGCTGGCTCGACGCTGGCATCGTGCCGTTCTCCACCCTCGACTACCTGACTAACCGCGAGTACTGGGAGAAGTGGTTCCCGGCCGACCTGGTTCTCGAGATGCGCGAGCAGATTCGTCTCTGGTTCTACTCGATGCTGTTCATGAGCGTTACCCTCGTCGGGACGGCGCCGTATCGTCGGGTCTTCGTCTATGAGAAAGTCTACGACGAGTTCGGACGCCCAATGCACAAGAGCGCCGGAAACGCGATCTCGTTCAGCGACGCGGTCGAAAAGATGGGCGCCGACGTGATGCGCTGGATCTACTGCGCGTCGAATCCCGAGGCGAACCTGAACTTCGGCTTCAACCTGGCCGACGAGACCCGCCGGAAGCTGCTGACGGTCTGGAACGTCTACTCGTTCTTCGTCACCTACGCGAACATCGACGGGTTCGATCCCAACGCGCCGCCGGTTCCGGTCGCCGATCGATCGCCGTTGGATCGGTGGATCCTGTCCCGTCTCCAGGAAGTGACCGATTCGGCGAACCGTGGCATCGCCGGGTACAGCCCCACCGACGCGACCCGCCGGCTCGAAGAGTTCTTCGAAGATCTGTCGAACTGGTACCTTCGGCGCAGCCGTCGGCGCTTCTGGAAGAGCGAAGCGGATACCGACAAGGCCGCGGCCTACCAGACGCTGTATCAGACTCTGGTTCAGCTTTCGAAGCTCCTGGCGCCGATCATCCCGTTCCTGTCCGAGGCGCTGTATCAAAATCTCGTGCGGTCGGCGGACTCGTCCGCGCCGGTCAGCGTTCACCTCTGCGCCTATCCCCAGGCGGATGAGGCGCTGATCGACGAGCAGCTTCTCCGCGACACCGAGCTGCTCCGGGAAGTCGTCGAGCTCGGACGGGCGGCCCGCAACAAGGCGGCGCTCAAAGTGCGTCAACCGCTCGGCGACGTACTGGTCAAGCTGCCGGAGCCATCGGAGAAACAGTCGCTCGGGCGGCTGATAGGACAGATTCAAGACGAGCTCAACGTCAAGGCGGTGACGTTTGTCGACGACCTGGGCGATCTGGTGAGCTACGCGGTAAAAGGGAAGCCGCAATTGCTCGGCCCCAAGTATCAGCGTGAGCTTCCCCGAGTGATGGGCGCGCTGAAAAACGCCAACGCGGCCGAAGTGGCGCGAGAGGTCGAGGCGGGCCGATCGGTGACGCTCGACGGCTTTACCCTGTCGCCGGAAGAGATCGAGGTAACGGTCTCGGATCGACCGGGGCTCAGCGTCTCGACCGAGAACGGGCTGGCCGTCGCGGTCACGACCGATTTGACGCCAATCCTGGTACAGGAGGGCATGGCGCGCGAGCTCGTCCACCGCATCCAAACCATGCGGAAGGCCGCAGACTTCAACATCGAGGACCGGATCACGGCCTACTACGAAACCGCCGATCCGGTGATTGAAGAGGTGTTCGACCGGTTCGCCCCCTACATCAAGCAGGAGACTCTCTCGCGCGACTTGAAGCGGAGCGCGGCGCCGACGGAGGCCTACCGCGAGCAGGTGAATCTGGATGGCCATCGGCTGACCCTGGCGGTCAGCCGATGAGCGATCGGGTACTGGTGACCGGGGGCGCGGGCTACGTCGGGAGCGCCGTCGTCGAGGCGCTCCTGGCGGCCGGCCACCGCGTCACGGTCTTCGACAACCTCTCGACAGGTCATCGCTCTGCGCTGGTCGGCCTCGACGTCGAGGTAATCCGCGGCGACCTGGGTGACCGTTCCGGCCTGGAGACCGCTCTCGGTCGGGCTCACGCCGACGCGGTGATCCACGTCGCCGGCTCGATCCAGGCGGGCGAGTCGATGAAGGATCCGGGAAAGTATTACCGCGAGAACGTCGTGAACTCGATCAATCTGCTCGACGCGATCGTGTCCCGCGGAATTCAGCGCTTCATCTTCTCGTCGTCGGCAGCGGTGTACGGCGATCCGGTCCGAATTCCGATCGAGGAAGACGATCCGGTAGCGCCGGTGAACACCTACGGCGAGACCAAGCTCGCGATCGAGCGCGCCGCGACCTGGTACGGTCGGGCGCACGGCATCCAATCGATCTTCCTCCGCTACTTCAACGCGGCCGGGGCGACCGAGCGGGTCGGCGAAGGCCACCAGCCGGAAACCCACGTCATTCCGCTCATCCTACGGGTGGCGCTTGGTCAGGCGGAGAGCGTGTCGGTCTACGGAAACGACTACCCAACGCCCGATGGAACGGTGATCCGCGACTACGTCCACGTCGCCGACCTCGCGCAAGCACACGTCCAGGCGCTTGCCGCGACCGAGCGAGATACGGCCGATGAGGCTTCCGCGCGCTCCCGCGCGTTCAATCTCGGGAGCGGAACCGGCTTCTCGGTCCGGCAGGTCGTCGACACTTGCCGGCAGGTGACCGGACACCCGATACCGTCAGTCGACGCGCCACGACGGCCGGGCGACCCGGCCATCCTGGTGGCCAGCCCACGCCGTGCGATGGACGGGCTGGGTTGGCAGCCGATCCACGCGGACCTCCGATCAATCGTCGCGTCGGCGTGGGCGTGGCACGCGTGCCACCCGAACGGGTACGATAGCTGAGTGGCCGAACCGGAGCGTCGGGCAGCGCTTTCACCCTGACGAGCGCGTGGCCTTCGTCTTCTTGCCTCTTTGCGTCTGGGCATGCAGAGAATGATTTGGCGTGAATAGTTTGGCTTGATATAGTCATTTCGGAATATTTCTCAGCCAGGGGATCGTCGTGGCGCGCTCGTCCTGGATCGTCGTGTACCTGACCGTGTTCGTCGATTTACTCGGATTCGGCATCATCCTGCCGATTCTCCCGTTCTACGCCGAGAAGTTCGGAGCCAACGGCTTCTGGGTGGGCGCCGTGCTCACCGCGTACTCGGCAGCCCAGTTCGTCGCTGCCTTTTACCTGGGTCGATTGAGCGATCGGATCGGACGACGGCCGGTGCTTCTCGCGAGCCTCGTCGGGTCCGCGGTGTCGCTGACGATGACAGGTCTGGCCGGCAGCCTGGCGTTTTTGCTCCTCAGCCGCGTCGTGGCCGGGGCGTTCGGCGGCAGCATGACGACGGCGGTACGGCGCTCATGGCGATCGCGATTGGCCTCCTGGTGGGCTTGAACGTACCAGCGAGAACGGCGGTCGCGGAGCCTCGGGGAGCGTAGATTTCGATGGATCCCAACGAGCTCCTGCTGCTCGGTCTGCTCGATCAGCAAGAGATGCACGGGTATAAGCTGCACGAGATCCTCGAGCATCGCCTGCACTTCATTTCGGATCTGAAACGATCGACCGCCTATCGCCTTCTGGAGCAGCTTCTTGCTCGCGGGTTGGTTGAGCGGGAAGCCGAGCGCCCGGGGAGACGGCCGGAGCGGATGGTGTATCACATCACGCCGGCCGGGCGAGCGCACTTCGAACGGATCTTGCGGGAGGAGCTGGCGACCGCACGGCCGACGATACACGCCGGAAACGCGGCGCTCCTTTTCTCGGACCGAATTCCGCGGGAGGAACGTCGCGCCCTGTTCGAGCGACGTCGACGCGGCGTCGAAGAACAGCGAGCGGTGATCGCGTCGATCGTCCAGGCGCATCCCCGGAACACGTACGCTCGCCTGGCGCTGGAACACGACCTTGCCCACCTGGAGACCGAGCTGCACTGGTTGTCGTCGACGATCGATCGCCTCGCAAAGGAGAAGGATCTATGACACCGAACGTCCACGCGATGATTGGGAGCGCCATTCTGGTGACAAGTTTATTGGTCGGAGGCTGGCTGGTGGTGGCCGGACGCTCCAGTAAGGTGGCGATGCCCATCCTGACGATCGCCCTGATCGCGGTCATGGCATTGCTGGGATTACAGATTCTGGCGGGGATTGATCTGCTATCGCGGGGCGATCGACCGGCGCCGGACGCCCTGGCGATCGTTCACGTCGGCGGTCCAATCATCGCGTTCCTGGTTGGACTCTGGGCCCTCGTCGTTCCGCCACGGGCGCAGATTCGCCGCTACATCGCCGCCGATCATTTGACCTTCCTGGTCTCGGTGATCAGCTTCGGCATCGGCATGGCCTTCGTCGGCAGGTAGAGCGGCAACCGGGGCGCCGAGCGGACGCTCACCGCGAAGACGCGAAGTCAGAATCCTGAAGTGAGAAGACAGAATCCAGAAACGAGGAGAGAGACGCGATTGCCCCTTGCCCTCTCGCTTCGCGGTCTTCGCGGTGCCGGTCCCCGCGTGCTCGGGATTCAGGAAGCCTCACGATCGCGGAGACCCGCTTCTATTCGACCAGCGCCCGCAGGCGTCGCAGATTTTCGGCATCCGGCCCCTTGTCCTCGAAGCCCGGAACTTCGAGGAACCCGGGAATGTCGCGAAGGGCGGGATGGTTGACGACTGTCCCGAAACCTTCGAGACCGATCTCTCCCTCGCCGACGTTCGCATGCCGATCCCGGTGCGAGCCGAAGGGGTCACGAGAGTCGTTCAGGTGCAGCGCGGTCAAGCGACCGAGACCCACCGCCCGGTCGAACTCTTCGATTGTCCGGTCCAGTTCGTCGCGGGAGCAGATCGGATAGCCCGCGGCGAACACGTGGCAGGTGTCGAGGCAGACCTGAAGGCGAGACGTTTCTCCTGCCCGCCGAATCAGCTCTCCCAGGTGCTCGAATCGGCCGCCGATGCTGTTCGTTCCACCGGCCGTCGTTTCGAGGAGGAGCGGTGCGTTACCCGGGGAGCGGGCGAGAACCTCGTTCAGCGCGTCGACCGCGAAGGACATTCCCGCCTCGTGGCCGCCGCTCCCGCTCGATCCAACGTGGAAGACAACGCCCATCGCGTTCAGGCGATCCGCCCAGGTGAGCTGGGAGACCAGCGAGTCGATCGATTTCTTGCGAAGCTCCTCGTCGGTGGTGCCGAGATTGATCAGATACGGGCCGTGGAGGAGGACGGGACCGATGCCCGATTCCTGGCGCGCCGCGATAAACTTCGCCACCGATTCGTCGGAGTGGTTCGCCTTGAGCCAGCGCTGGGGCGCGGCGACGAAAATCTGGATGCAATCGGCGGTAATCTCTATTCCGCGCTCGATCGCTCGCTCCAGCCCGCCGTTGATCGAGACGTGTCCGCCAAACCGCATCAGCCCACCAGGCCCAGCGCCTCGGCGATGTCCATCCGCCGACAGGTGAAGGTCGGCGTGTCGCGGAGGGTGTAGGCGCTCGCCTCGGACTCCCGAAGCTCCATCACCAGATCCAGGAAGTCGGTCAGGTTGTCGGTTTCAAAGGCGACGACGAACTCCTGATCGTCCAGTCCAAAGGAATACGTGGTGTTGATCTTCACCGACGGATACTTGTGGCCGACCTGAATGTGAACGTCCATCATGCGCTGGCGCTCTTCCTTCGGTAGGGCGTACCAGGGCCGCGTCTTCACGAACGGATAGACCACGAGATACGTGGCATCGCTCGGGCGAATCCGGGTCCGGGCACCATCCTGTCCCTCGTGCCGGTGGGTCGTCACGTAAATCGATCGCCGAGTCATCGCGAGGTAATGATGCGGAAGGGTCAGGAACGGGGCCAGGGACGTGTGATTGATCGCCGCGGTCGCGCGGGTCAACAGGTCGAGATCTTCGGTCGCTCGCCACACCAGGAGGTCGACGTCGCCACGCGTTCCCACGGTCGTGTAGGTACGAATCAGCAGATCGTCGGCGAACTGGTTCACCGCGTCGGCCAGCTCGCGCTTATCCGCGCAGCGCTGGGCATCCGGACGCGACCGCCACGACGGGTCGATCTTGTAAAAACAAAAGCTCACAAATTGACGCTGGGACACGATGTTCACTCCATGTACGAAAAAGGAAGCTAACCGGATCGATTATAGCAGGTGCCACGGCGAGCCGATTCGGAGGGGCGAGCCATGCGTCGCCCCTCCGAGCTCTTACCCCTTCAACCCGGACAAGACGACGCCCTGCCGAAAGTAGCGCTGAAAGACGACGAAGAGCACCACGATCGGGACGCAGATCATCGCGGTCGCCGCCATGAGCAGTGTCCACTGGGTGCTGTACTCCTGCTGAAAGATCGACAGGGCGAGCTGGAGCGTCTGCATCGAGCTCGACTTCGTTATGACAAGTGGCCAGAGGAAGTCGTTCCAGGTATCCTGGAAGCTGAAGATCGCCAGGGTCGCGATGGCGGAGCCGGTGAGCGGAACGTAGATCCGCCAGCAGATCATGAACTCGCCAGCCCCGTCGATGCGGGCGGCATCGGCCAGCTCACCGGGCAGGGTCAGGAAGAACTGCCGCATCAGGAAGATTCCGAAGGCGCCGACGACGTGGGGCGCCAGGAGCCCCGGATAGCTGTTGAGGAGCCCGAATCCGCCCTGTCCGTTCAACCCGTTTCCCCCGACCAGTGGAACGTCCTTCAAAAGGACGAAGAGCGGCACGATCGTCACCTGGGGTGGGACCATGATCGTCGCCAGGGTGAGAGCGAACAGCGGACCACGTCCGGGAAACGGCAGTCGCGCGAAGGCATAGCCGGCGCCCCCGCAAAGCGCTACCTGAAGAATCGCCGAGGCGATCGAGATCGAACCGCTGTTGAAGAAAAAGAGTGTGAAATTCGCGCTCGCCAGGGCCGCCGGGTAGTTCCCGACGTCCCAGTGAGAGGGCAAGAGCGCGTATGGATCGAGCACCACTTCGTCCGGGAGCTTCAGCGAGGTCACCAGCATCCAAAAGACCGGCAGCAGAATCACCGCGCAGAGCACGACCGACGGAAGGTAAAGCAGGACGCGCGGGCGGAATGCCGGTCGGCTCGATCGACCCTGGCTCGCCAGGACGAGACGGCTTCCCGGGGGCGAACCGATCATAGCTCGTACTCCTGGTCGCGAAAGAGGCGCCGGTTGACCAGGGTCAGCGCGACGATCGCCACGAACAGGGCGAACGCCTGGGCGCTCGCGTAGCCCATCTTGAGGAACTGAAAGGCGGTGAGATAAATCGTGTAGACCACGGTCTGGGTCGCGTCGACCGGCCCGCCGTTCGTCAGGACGAACGCCTGGGTGAACATCTGCATGCCGCCGATGCACCAGATCACGACGACGAAGAAGAGGGTCGGGCCGAGCATGGGCAGGGTCACGAATCGGAACGAGGCGAAGCGATTGGCGCCGTCGATCGACGCCGCTTCGTAAAGCGACCGGGGTATGCCCTGAAGCGCGGCCAGGAAGATGATGCCGAAGAAGCCGATGTCGCGCCAGATACTCATGATCACGATCGACAACATCGCGGTGTTGAAGTCGGTCGTCCAGCTAACCGGCGCCACGCCGACCAGCGACAGGATGTGGTCGATCAGGCCGTAGATCGGGTTGTAGAGCCACGACCAGATCAGCGCCGTCGCCACCCAGGAAATTCCCTGCGGGATATAGACAATCGTACGGATTGCTCCCATTCCTCGTAGCTGGTTGCGGATCAAGAGGGCGACGAGGAGCGAGATCGCGGTCCCGCTGGGCACGATCATCACGACGAACTCGGCCGAGCGCTCGACCGACACAACGAAGGTGTTGTCGGTGGCCAGACGATTGTAATTCGCGAGCCCGACCCAGTGTGGCGCCTGGATCAGGTTGTAGTCGGTGAAGCTGAGGAGGAGCGCCAGGACGACCGGCAACCCGCTGACCAGCACGAGCAGGGCGAAGCCGGGCGCGACGAGCACGTAACCGGCCCGGGCGATCTGCCCGGACAGCGGTGCCCGGCCTCTCCGAATCGCGGCGCTCGCCGCCGTTGCCACCGAGATTAGCCCTTGATCGCGTCGGCGACCTGGCTATCCATCGACTTGAGCGTATCGTCGACGCTCGCCCGAAGGTAGAGCGCGTTCAGCACCGCCTTGTTCAGAATCTGGATAATCTGGAACATGGCCGGGTGCTGAGACTGCGGCTTGGTGTATTGAATCGCGTCGTCGAAGACCTTGAGGTTCGGGTCGTCTTTGACGAACGACGCGGCGTCGGTCACCGACTTGCGCGACGAGAAGTTCAGCAGGGTCTCGTTCCAGGGACCGAGCACGTCGGGCTCCATCGTGTAGGTGAGCCAGGTCCAGGCCGCGTCCGGAACCTTGGTCTTCGCGAAGATACCGAGCTTGTTGATGTAGATCAGGCCGTTCGGCTTCGACTGGGCGTCCATCTTGAGCGGCAGGGCGGCTCCCAGGTTGGCGTAAACGCTGGCAGCGTTCTCCTTGTCCGATGCGACGTCCTGATTCAGCACCAGGCCGGTCGCCGACTTGCCGATGGCGGTGAAGTCGGCGGCGTTGGTGCCCGCCCGAACGAACGCCGTCGACGACAGGTTATCTTTGTAAAACGAAACCATGTAGTCGAGCGCTTTGTGGCCCGCATCGCTGGAGAACGAGGGCTTCCCACTCGCGTCGAAGTAGTCACCGCCGGCCTGGTAGAGTAGATTGATGAACGACTGCTGGGCGGAGACGTTGTTGGTCAGATTCCAGTCCATTCCTTCGACCTGAACCGCCGATCCGTTCTTCTTCACCAGCTTCGTGGCGGCGGCCTTTAGATCGTCCCAGGTCTCCGGTGGCTTCAGACCGGCCGACTGGTAGAAGTCCTTCCGATACACGATCGTCTGCGGCTCGAGGTTCATCGGAACCGCGTAGGTCTTGCCCTGGTACTTCGAGTCGGACCAGACGTTGGGGTAGATATCCTTGGCGCCATCCCACCTGGCCACCCGATCGTCGATTTGAAGCAGCGCGCCCTTCGAGGCGAGCGGATCGGTAAAGATGCCACCCATCACGAAGACGTCCGGCGCGGTGCCGGAGGCGACCGCCGTGCTGATCTTCTGGAACGAGGGGCCCCAGTCGATCGTCTGCATGTGGACGGTGATGCTCGGCTGCGCCTTGGCAAAGGCGGGAATCAGCTTGTCGCTGAACAGCGTGACCGTCTGCTGGAGTGCGCCGATGTTCAGAAACTCGATCGTGGCCGGCCCGCTCGACGACGCCGAGGTCGACGAGGCTGGCGCCGTGGTCGGCGCGACCGTCGGCTTCGAAGCTGCCGCTCCGCCGTTCGAGGCGGATGCGCTCGTCGGGGCGGGCGCGCTGGTCGCGGGGGCCTGGCCCGACGAGCACGCCGCCAGCAAGGTTACCGCCAGAGTTGTCGATCCCATCACGAGAAAGCGCCGTCGTGTCAGCGCGTCTGAGTAGTTCTGAATCATCCCGATTTCACCAGTTCCTTTTCCTTGCTTCTTCGATCAATCGCTCGGCGATCGAACGGACGTGGGTAAGCCCTTTCCGTCCGAGGCGCGCCAGGATTATAGGAAACGCGGGCGAGTCGGGTCAATCGCGAGGTTAAGCGCGACGTTCGCCGGGCGTGGGCCGGCCGGGAAGGCTTGAACAGCGACTATCGCTTCGGGCGCATATTAGGATATTGCGTCGCGTGGAGGGCCGCGGGTCGCTCACCGGTCAGGCTGGCTCCAGCCTCAACGTCGTCGACAGCACTTCACCGCGGGTCATTTGCGGCGCGTAGGGCGAGGTCGCGTACTTCCGAAGATACTCCGCGCTCACCTTCTCGTTGATCGCCGGGTCGGTCACCGCGACCGCGCGCACCGAAACCGCCCGGCCGCGCAGGTGAAGAATGCCCGATGGATTGGCGACCAGGTTGCGATACCAGCGGCCCGCGAGGCCACGAACCGACCGTACGTAGGCCTGGCCGTCAACGACGACGACCCAAATGATGAGGCGGCTGGATGGGCGCTCCGGCGATCGGCGCGTCTCGATCTCCACCTCTTCGTCTTCGTCGAGAATCTTGGTCACTTCGACGTCGAACCGATCTTCCACGGCTGTCTCCCCGGTAAGCCCCATGTTTCGTTGTCGCACGGGCGAACGCGCTCATGGTAACAGATCGGTGCCCCGCCGTTGGCCGCGAGACTCGGAAGGCCAGGCTCGTGCGATTCGGTCGACCGGTCCTACGATGAGACGTGGTTTCGCTCGCGCACCTACAGTTCGCCGATCCGCTTTTGCAGCAGGGCGCGTTCGGCGGGGTTGGTCGTTAGCTTCAGGGCGCGGGATGCCGCGGTGGCAGCTTCGGCCCGGCGGTCGAGCGCGCGCAGAAGCTCGGCGCGCGTCGCGTGAAAGAGATAGTAGCCGTCGAGCTCACTCGCAAGCACGTCTACCTCCGCGAGCGCGACGTCGGGACCGGCGACGTGGTCGAGAGCGATCGCGCGGTTGAGTCGGACGACCGGCGACGGACGCATCCGCAACAAGACGTCGTACAACGCGACGATCTGCGGCCAGTCTGTCTGTTCCCAGGAGAGTGCCTCGGCGTGGCAGGCGACGATCGCCGCCTGAATCTGATAGGGGCCCGGGCGCTTCTGCCGGGCGGCTTCTTCCAGCAGCCGGGTCGCCGAGTCGATCATCTTGCGATCCCAGAGCGAGCGATCCTGCTCCCGCAGCAATACCAGCTCGCCCCGCGCGTTGAATCGGCCGCTCGATCGTGCGAGGTGCAGGCGCATCAGTGCAAGCAGTCCGACCGGCTCGGGCTCGCCGGGGAGTAATCGCGTTAGGAGCTCCGTTAGCCAGGTGGCGTCCTCGGCGACGTCGCGCCGCATGGGCTCCGGGCCGACGTGCGCCAGATATCCCTCGTTAAACATCAGGTAGAGGACGGCGAGAACCTCGCGAAGCCGCTCGTCGAGCTCGTCGTCCGCGGGCACGCGGTACGGAATGCCGGCGTCGGCGATCTTGCGCCGCGCCCGAACCAGCCGCTTGGCGATCGTCGCTTCGGACGTCAGGAATGCCCGGGCGATCTCGGCGACCGATAGGCCGCAAATGGTTCGGAGGGTGAGTGCAACCTGAGCTTCCCGCGCCAGCGCGGGGTGGCAGCAGGTGAAGATCAGCCTCAAACGATCGTCCGGCTCCTGCCGAAGGGGCCAGGTCAATTCCATGAGCTTTTCCCGATAGCGGGTCTCACGCCGTAGCAAGTCGAGGGCTCGACGTCGCGCCACGGTCTGCAGCCAGGCGCCGGGCTTACGGGGGATTCCATCGATCGGCCAGCGCTCAAGCGCGCTCACCAGCGCGTCCTGAACGATCTCCTCCGCGATGTCGAAATCTCCCAAAATGCGGACCAGCGCGGCGGTGAGCCGCCCCGACTCTTCACGAAAAACGGAGGTCAGGGCATCGCGCGACGGCTCGACAGGAACGCCTACCGTTGGCGCTGCCCCCAGAACGGCCGAATCTCGACGGCCCCGCCCAGCGGCCACGCCTTCGCGATCCGAATGGCTTCGTCGAGGTCGGGGACCTCGATCGACGCGAAGCCGGCGATCGCTTCTTTCGCCTCGACAAATGGCCCATCGGTCACCATGGCCGATCCGTCGTCCCTGATACGCACCGTCGTAGCGGTGGACGCTGGCTGAAGGCGGGGATAACTGGTCACGTTGTGCTCGGCGATCCAGCTCTGGACCTTCTGGTAGATCTCCTTGTACGCTTCGGGAGGTGCGGTGTTCAGGTGCTCGTTGTGCTCCTGGGAGAAACAGAACATCAGCAGATACTTCATCGCGAACCCCTCCTTTGGTGCGGCCGCGGAACGACGCCGGCGTTCCGCGGCCGCTGACCGCCCCGCGGATGGTGGACGTTGGCGCTCACCGGCCCGCCATCCTGCTGAGCGCCCGGCCTACCAGCGTGCCAGCTGCGTAATCTGGATCAGATTGCCGCAGGTGTCGTTCAGCCTGGCCATGAGGCCCCAGGGGAATTTGGCTGGCGGCGCGGTGAACTCGGCTCCCCGAGCCCTGATGCGCTCATAATCGGACTGCAGGTCGTCGGTGTAGAACATGGCGGCCGGCTGGCTCTGCTGAAACATAGCTTGCTGATAGGCTCTGGCCGCCGGGTTGTCGTTGAGAAACAGCTGCAGCTCGGTTCCGTCGGGCTCTTCCGGTGAGGCCACGGTCAGCCACCGAAACGGCCCCTGGCTGAAATCAGCCTTCTTGGTAAAGCCCAGCACTTCGGTGTAGAAGCGCAAGGCCTTCTCCTGGTCGTCCACGTAAACGCTGGTCAATTTGATCTTCATTGGATTTCCCTCCGTCATCTCAGATTCGCCGACGGTGGCACGCTGCTCACGTCCGCGAGTCACTTATACGACGAACGGCGACCCGCCAAAAAGGACACCCGCGGCAAGGATACCACGATCTGATTTGTTCGCCGGTGTGAGAACACGTTCGGGCGAATTCGTTATCATTTGGCCATGTCAGATCGTTTCTCGGGACTCTGGCGTCACTCCGACTTTCTGAAGCTCTGGGGTGGCGAGACGGTCTCGCAGTTCGGCTCGCTGGTCGGCGGCATCGCCCTGCAGTTCTTGGCGATCCTCGTTCTCGGAGCGACTCCCCTTCAGATCGCGCTTCTCGCCATCGCCTCGCGCCTGCCGGCCTTTCTGGCCGGTCCGGTCGCCGGGGTGTGGGTCGATCGCCTGCGTCGCCGACCGATTATGATCGCGGCGGATTGCGGTCGAGCGTTTCTCCTCGCGACGATTCCCGCGGCGTGGCTCCTCGGGGTCCTCCGAATCGAGCATCTCTATGCGATCGCCTTCCTGGACGGAATCCTCACGGCGTTCTTCGACGTCTCCTACCAGTCCTATTTGCCGACGCTCGTGACCCGCGATCAGCTCATCGAGGGTAACAGCAAGCTCGCGACGACCGAGTCAATCGCCGAGATCAGCGGGTTCGGCGTCGCCGGCTGGCTGGTACAGCTCGTCACCGCGCCATTCGCGATCCTGGTCGACGCGGCATCTTTCGTCGCCTCCGCCCTCGCGGTCGCGCTCATCCGCACGCCGGAGCCGACACCCGCGGTCGCTCGTTCCGATCGAAGCATCTGGCGAGAAGCCATCGAGGGCCTCGACCTGGTTGCCAGGGACCCGTACCTGCGAGCGCTGGCGGTCACGACGATTCTCTTCGAGCTGTCGTTTCAAATCGTCGGGGCGGTGATCAACCTGTTCGGGCTGCGTGGGCTCGGATTCGCGCCGGGCGTCCTCGGGACGATCTACGCGGTGGGCGGCATCAGCTCGGTCGTCGGATCGCTCCTGGCGGTGCCGGCGGCGCGCCGCCTCGGCACCGGGCGGGCGATGGTGGCCGGGGTGTTGATGATGGGTTTGTCGATCCTCTGGCTCCCGCTCGCGCCAGGACCAACCGCCGTCGGCGCGTTTTGTCTGGTCGCCCAGCAGCTCTTCGGCGACGGATTCTACATGGTTTACGACGTGAACCAGATTACGCTGCGACAGGCGATCACGCCCGATCGCTTGCTCGGTCGCGTCAACGCCACCGTTCGGGTTGGCGGTCTCGGGGCGATGCTCCTCGGAGCGTTGATCGGGGGCATCCTGGGGGACGCGGTCGGGCTCCGCGCGACGCTGGTCGTCGGAGCCCTCGGAACGATCGGCGGCGCGGTCTGGCTAGGCGTATCGCCGGTCGTCTCTCTTCGAAACGTGCCCACGGCCGTCGACGACTTGACCTGACGCGGGCGGGGCATTAGCCCTCGGTCACCAGGCGGATGGCGGCTCGCAGGCCGCGCAGCTCTTCGTAAGTACAGAGCCGATTGGCCGGCGCCGGCGACCGGGCCGCACGCCGGAGCTCGACCAGTCCGGAAGGTGCGCCACAAAGTGGGTCGCGCCGATCTGGCGCGCGAAGCGAAAGTTCTCCGGAGTGAGGAGCCGGGGGTAGAGTCCGAGACCGAGCTTCACGACGCGTTCCTCCTTGACCAGGGAGCGCCGTACCGATCCAGATATGCGATCGACGAGAGCGGCTTGCGCCCGATCGACGGCAAGACCGTCTTAATGTTGGGCGTCGCACGAATCCGTCGCGCGTCGGCGTCGGCTGGATAGCCAAAAGCGATCGTCGTGCGCAGGTCGCGCTCGTCGGGCACACCGAGGAGGCCCTTCGCTTTCGCCTCGTTCTCGTCGGGAAAGATCGAGCCGATGCAGGAACCGACGCCGTGGCACCAGGCCGCAAGCATCAACCGCTCGGCGAGCCGACCGGCGTCCAGCCGATGGCTCGGCGACGCCATGACCAGAGCAATGGCGAACGACGCGCCGGCCAGGTGGTCGGCGAACTGGCTGAGCGTCGCCAGCTCGCGCAACGAGGAGCGATTTCTGACGACCAGCATCTCCCAGGGCTGGACGTTTTTGCCGCTTCCGGTCCAGCGCCCGACCTCGAGGACGTCCTGAACGACCTCGTCGGGCACCGAAGTCGGAGCGTAGCGGCGAACCGCCCGCAGAGACCGCAGAACTTCCAGCAGGCGAGCCTCGGTCGATGGATCGTCGGTGGTCGACAATTGTCGCTCCTGGTCGCGCGGTTTCCGGACTAGAACCAGCGGGTGATCACGACCTTCCGGTCGGTGAAGAAGTCGATCGCGTCACGCCCCTGCCCGTGGAGGGTTCCGAAGAACGAGTCTTTCCATCCGCTGAAGGGGAAATAGGCCATCGGCGCGGCGACCCCGATATTGATCCCGACGTTGCCGACGTGAGCGCGGTAGCGAAACTCACGGGCGGCTTTGCCGTCCTGGGTGAAGATCGAAGCCGCGTTTCCGTACGGGATGTCGTCGATGACTTTGAGCGCCTGGTCGAGCGTATCGACGGCGATGATCCCGAGCACCGGGCCGAAGATCTCCGTCTTCGCGATCGACATTTCGGGTGTTACCTGATCGAAGACGGTTGGACCGACGAAGAAACCGTCGCGCTTCTCGGCGGCGCCCCGGCCGTCGACGACCAGACGTGCGCCGTCGTCGATGCCGCGCCGGATTGAGGCCAGAATCCTCTCCTGGGCTTGCTCGGAGATGACCGGGCCCACGTCGACGCCCGGCTCGAGCCCGTTTCCAACGCGGAGCGCCCGGGCGGCGTCGGCGATCGCCTTGACCGCTCGGCCGTCGCGGTCGCCCACCGTTACCGCCAGCGAGCCGGCGAGGCAACGCTGGCCGGCCGAGCCGAACGACGAACCCATCACGTTCGGGACGGTCTTGTCGAGGACCGCGTCGGGCATCAGCACCAGCACGTTCTTCGCGCCGCCCTGGGCCTGCACCCGTTTGCCGTTTTCCGAGGCCCGCCGGTAAATGTAGCGGGCGACCGGCGTGGATCCGACGAAAGAGACGCCGCGGATCTTCGGATGGTCCAGGATCGCGTCGACGACGGTGCGGGCGCCGTTGACGAGATTGATCACACCCGGGGGAAAGCC
This sequence comes from Chloroflexota bacterium, assembly GCA_021323915.1. Taxonomy (GTDB): domain Bacteria; phylum Chloroflexota; class UBA6077; order FW602-bin22; family CADDYW01; genus JAJPKB01. Next base: position 16,749 of record JAJPKB010000269.1, read on the forward strand.
GGATTCCGCGATCAGCTCGAAAATGGCCTGCTGGGTCAAAGGCACCTGCTCCGACGGCTTGACGATGAAGGTATCGCCGCAGGCGACGGCGTAGGGCAGAAACCAGAACGGAACCATCGCCGGAAAATTGAACGGGCAGATCGCGGCGAAAACCCCGAGCGGCTGGCGGACGAGATCTTCGTCGATGCCTCGCGCCGCGCCGTCTTCAAGACCATAGCCCATCATCAGCGATGGGATGCCGCACGCGACCTCGACGTTCTCGATCGCCCGCTGGACCGAGCCGCGGGCGTCGTCGAGAGCCTTGCCGTGCTCCTCGGTGACGATGCGGGCGAGCTTTTCGTGGTTCTCTTCCAGGAGACGCTTCAGTCGATACAGGCACTGGACCCGCTGCTGCGGCGGGGTCTGACGCCACGACCAGAAGGCGTCTTGCGCCGCCGCCACGGCGGCGTCCACGTCCTCCGCAGTACCGAGCGGGACGTCGGCGATCGCTTTCCCGACGGCGGGGTTGATAACCTGCTGACTCTCGGCGCCAGTGCTGTTCACCCATTCGCCGCCGATGTAGTTGCGAACCATCCCCCGGTAGTTGTCGGCCGTCGGTCGCGGCCCCTTGGCGGTTCCCATCGCTTTACTCCTCACGTTCGCTGTCGCGGGTCATTCCCCCGATTATTGCGCGCCGGCGGAGGTTCGTGCAACATGGGATGCGTCCTCACCCCTTGCTCGCCTCGTCGCGCCGACCCGGCGGGTGATTGGGGATTGTGAGGGGCGCACCCCCACGATTTGAGCCCGAGGCTTCCAAAGGAGAATCGAACGTGCCGAAGAGTTACGTTGAAGAGCTGGTTTACACCCGAACCGACGACGACCTGTTGCTCGAGGGCGCGGTGATCCAACCCGCTGAAGGGCCCCGGAAGCCCCTGGCGATCGTCTGGATCCATGGCTTAACCAGCAAGTTCTATTCGCCGAGCGCGGTCGGCATTGGCCGTGGCCTGGCGAGTCGAGGATACACGTTCATAACCGGCAACAACCGCGGGCACGATTTTGGCGCGGTGTACCGAACGACGGATGGCCGCCGCTTGATCCAGGGCGGAGGCTGGGAGCGCTTCGACGAGTCGCCGCGCGACGTCGACGCGTGGATCAGCTTCGCGGCTGGCCTCGGCTTCTCCGGGGTCGCGCTGCTGGGGCACAGCCTGGGTGCGCTCAAAGTGTGCTACTACCAGGCCAGGCGCCAGGATCAGCGAGTCGTCGGACTGATCGCCGCATCGCCGCCCCTGCGGGCCGGGGACCTGAACCCTGGCATCCTGGAGACCGCGCGACGGATGGTTGCCGAGCAGCGCGGAATGGATCTTCTTCCCTGGGAAAGCTTTCCCGCGGGGGCCGGCACCCACAGCGCCCAGACGTACGTGAACCGCGACGAGGTCGGTATCGACGTTTTCGGCTTCCGGAAGCCGAATCCCGAAGTTAGCAGCGTCCGCTGTCCGCTCCTCGCCCTATTCGGCACCGACGAGGCGTGGGTCGGCGGCGCGGCCGAGCTGGAGGTGATTCGCAAGAACGCAAGCCGTTCCGCCCGGGTGACCACCCACCTGTTTGAAGGCGCCGACCATAGCTACACCGGCCACGAAGCGGAGGTAGCGGGATTCCTGGCGGAGTGGGTCGATGGTCTGCGGTAGTGTTGTCGTGTTTCGCGTATTTGACCCGCTCCTTTGCCCGCCACTATAATCGTCGCGAATCTTGGTAGCGAAGCCAGCAGCCCTGGCTGGCAAATGACGGGAGCGCAATGCCCATGCAAACCGCGGAGTTGACCGCCACCGAGCCGGCGAGCCGAGGTCCTCTCGGCGTGAATCGATTCGTCTTCTGGACAATAATTCTGGTCATCGTGGCGGTCCTCGTATACGCCGCGTATGTGCTCGTCCGCTCGCCGGAAAACACGGCTCCGGCCGTGTCCACGGTGCCGGCCGAGCTGGGATCGATCAGCGGAGTCGTGAACAGCACCGGACAGGTCGCACCGCTAACCGAGGCCAAGCTGTCCTTTCGAACGAGCGGGCGAATCGTCTCGATCCCGGTGCGCGTGGGCGACGCGGTCAAGGCCGGCGCCACCCTCGCGAGCCTGGATACGACCGACCTGAAGATCCAGGTAGAGCAGTCCCAGGCAAATCTCGACAGCGCTCAGGCGAAGCTGGACGCGATCGAGACGGGACCGCGCCCCGAGGACGTCGCGGCCGCGAAGGCCGCGCGGGACGCCGCCCAGGCTAAGCTCGACGGGATGCTGGCCGGGGGACGGCCCGAGGACGTCAAGTCGGCTCAGGCGGCGCTCGCGAGCGCCCAGGCCAAGCTGCACGAGCTGAAGGCCGGCTCGCTGCCGAGCGACCTGGCGTCCGCCCAATCCGACGTCGATAAGGCCCAATCGACCCTGGCGACCGCGAACGCGAACCTCGCGAACCTGCTGCGCCCGCCGGACCCGCTCGCGGTCCAATCCGCGCAGTTGGCGGTTCAGCAGGCTCAGGATGCCCTCTGGTCGGCGCAGTCAAGTCGCGACGGAACCTGCGCTCCCCAGAATCCCCGTTATCTCTGCGACGCGGCGGACGCGACCGTCGCATCTGACGGGGTGGCGCTCCAGCAGGCGCAGGTGAAGCTCGCGCAACTGCAGGAGACGGCGAAGCCGGAAGACGTCGCGGCAGCCAAGGCGGCCGTGGCGAGTGCCCAGACTCAGCTCGACAGCGCCAGGGTGAAGCTGGCTCAATTGAAGGCCGCGCCGGTGTCCGACGACGTCATCCAGGCCGAGGCGGCGGTGACCCAGGCCCAACAGAATCTGGACTTGAAGAAGCAGCCGTACAGCGACTCGGACATCGCTCAGCAGCGTCAGGCGGTTGCCCAGGCGCAGGCCCAGCTCGCTCTGAAGATGGCCCCTTACACCCAGTCGGACGTCGAGGCCGCGAAAGCCGCGGTAAGCCAGGCCAAGGCGCAGCTCGACCTCGCCCAATACAATCTGGATTCCGCCACCTTGAAGGCGCCCTTCGACGGGATCGTCAGCGCGGTGAACGCCGACGTGGGCGAGCTTGCCTCGAGCGGAGCCGGTGGGTCGATCGTCTCGATCGTGGACCCGAATGACCTTCGCCTTGACGTCAGCGTCGACGAGACCGACATCGCCAACGTGGCGGTCGGTCGCGACGCCAATGTGACGTTCGATGCCCTGCCGTCGAAGACGTTTCCCGGAAGGGTGGTTTCCATCGCGCCGAGCGCGTCGGTCCAGCAGGGCGTCGCAACGTATCTGGTGTCGATCTCGCTGAAGAACGCGGCCGGGGTGAGGCCCGGCATGACTGGAAACGCCGACATCGTCTACGCGCGCCACGACAACGTGCTTCTGGTTCCGAATCGCGCGGTGCGCACCGAAGGCAATCGTCGGGTCGTGTCGGTGCTGGACGGCAATAAGATCGTCCCTCATCCGGTGACGGTCGGAATCAGCGACGATCAAAATACCGAGATCCTATCCGGCCTGAAGCAGGGCGACCAGGTGGTGATTCCGGTCACCTCGTCCGTTCTGCCACCGTTCGCGGGAGGACCGGGACGCTAATGTGAGCGCATTACGTGCTGACGGCCGCGACGGAGCGGCCGGGCAGCCGGTCATCGTTGCCCGAGATCTAACCAAGGTGTACCGGGTCGGAACGCAAGAGGTCCACGCGCTACGCGGGGTGTCGTTTACAATCGAGCGCGGCGAGTTGGTCGCGATCATGGGACCATCGGGCTCCGGAAAATCGACGCTGATGAACGTGCTGGGATGCCTGGATCAACCCACGACCGGCCAGTACTTTCTTGACGGGGTCGAGATCGCCCGCCTTGACGACGACCGATTGTCCGCGATACGCAACCGAAAGATCGGCTTCGTCTTCCAGACGTTCAACCTGCTGGCGCGCACGACCGCGGTGGAACAGGTGGAGCTGCCTCTGCTGTACGCGGGAGCGCCCCACCGTCGCCAGAGGGCGCTCGAGGCGCTTGCCATGGTGGGGCTGGCGGACCGGGGTCGCCACCGCCCCACCGAATTATCCGGTGGGCAGCAGCAACGAGTCGCGATCGCGCGGGCTCTGGTGACCGGTCCAAGCCTGATTCTCGCGGACGAGCCAACCGGAAACCTTGATACCCGCTCCAGCGAAGAGATCATGGCGATCTTCCAGCGGCTGAATCAGGAACGTGGGATCACGGTCGCTTTCGTGACCCACGAAGCCGACATCGCTGCGCATACCCGACGGATCATTCTGATCCGAGACGGCTCGATCGTCAGCGACGAACCGAATCGGTCGCCTCGTCAGGCCTACCAGCCCGATGGCGTGAGGGCGAGCGGATGAACGTCTGGGAAAGCGCCCGGGTTGCCTTGCGCGCCCTGCTCGCCAATAAGCTACGGGCGATTTTGACGGTGCTTGGTATCATCATCGGCGTCGGGGCAGTGATCGCGCTCATCTCGGTTGGCCAGGGAGCCCAAACCCAGATTACTCAGAGTATTCAGTCGCTTGGAACGAATTTGCTTTTCATTCGACCGGGAGCGCTGCAAACGGCTGGCGTCCGCCAGCAATCGGGAAGCTCGCCGACCCTTACCTACGAAGATGCCCAGGCGATCGCGCGCGACGGGGATTTGCCGATCGTCGCCGTCGCCCCGGAGGTAGGCGCATACGGTCAGATCGTCTTTAACCGACACAACTGGAACACCCGAATCACCGGAACAACGCCGTCGTACGCGGAGGTTCGAAACTTCTCGGTGGCGGACGGCGCGTTCATCGATCAACACGAGCTCGACGCGCGTTCGCGGGTCGTCGTCCTCGGCCCAACCGTGGCTTCGAACCTGTTTCCTGACCGCGATCCGGTCGGCCAGACGGTCAAGATCAGCGTCTCGGGGCGGGTTGGCGAGAACTTCAAAGTCGTGGGAGTGACGAAAGCCAAGGGCGCTAGCGGCTTCGGCAGCGAGGACGACCAGGTATTCGTCCCGTTAACGACGATGCAGCAGCGGATCCTGGCCCAGGTCACGGCTCGAGGGCTTCGCAACGTCAACGTGATCAATGTCCAGGTGATCTCGCCGAGCCAGATGAGCCAGGCAATCGCCGGCATTGGCGAGCTGCTGCGCGAACGGCATCGAGTGAGTCAGGACGACTTTACGATCACGAGCGAGCAAGACATCCTTGGCTTCTTCGGTCAGGTGACCAGCGTCTTTACGATCGTTCTCGGGGCCATCGCCGGGATCTCGCTCGTGGTTGGCGGCATCGGGATCATGAACATCATGCTCGTATCGGTGACCGAGCGGACTCGCGAGATCGGCATACGGCGCGCAGTTGGCGCACGCCGCCGGGACATCCTGGTCCAGTTTCTTGTCGAGGCAGTGGTCGTCAGCCTGGTCGGCGGAGCAATGGGCGTTATGCTCGGCGTCGCGATCGCTCGTGCCCTGTCGCGCGTGCCGGTCAACGGTCAGTATCTCGAGACGGTTGTCTCGCCGGGCTCGGTGGTGCTCGCCTTCGGGGTGTCGGCGGCAGTTGGCCTGTTCTTCGGGTTCTACCCGGCGCTGCGGGCCTCGCGCCTTCACCCCATCGATGCGCTTCGCTACGAATAACCGTGGGAGGGGAATGTGAGGAAGGCTTATCTCTGGATCGTCGCGTTCGCGCTGGCCCTTTCCCTGGCGCCGTCGACGGCGTTCGGGGCACCGGCGGCGCGGTACTTTCCGCAAACCGGTCACTGGGTCCAGGGAGACTTTCTCGCGTTCTTCGATCAGCACGGTGGGCTGGCGATCTTCGGCTATCCAAGGACCGAGCAGATGGTCAGCGATGGGCGGGTTGTTCAGTATTTTCAGCGCGCCCGCATGGAAAGCTGGCCAAGTAATCCGCCACCGTACAACGTTCAGCTGATGCTGATCGGCGACGCGGTCATGGGGCCAGGCGACCCCCCGATTCCGGCCAGCCAGATTCCCACGCCCAACGATCCGACGCGCACCTATTTCCCGCAAACCGGCCACACCCTTTCCGGGGCGTTTCGTGATTACTTCAACGCCCACGGCGGCTTGATGATCTTTGGCTATCCGACCTCGGAGCCGTACGTCGGTCCGAGCGGCTTCCTCATTCAGCGGTTCCAGCGTGCCCGAATGGAGTACCATTCCGAGCTTCCGACGGACTATCAGGTCTCGCTCGGCCTCCTGGGCGACGAGTACGTGTTCGGAATGGACATGGTTTCGCCCGCGGCCACCCGCCCGGTCTCGGGCGACGCGGTGCCGACGCTCGCGAATACCGGAGATGGAAAGATCGTCTTTCAGACGAAGCCCAGCGGCGACCTGATCGTGTCCAACCTCGACGAGACCGATGCGCACGTGGTGGGACTGGGAATGGATCCGGCGTGGTCGCCGGACGGGACGAAGATCGCTTACGCCAAGTGGGGAGAAAACGCTGGCATTTACGTCATGAACGCGGACGGTACCGGCGCCCACCAGATCTACGCGGATCCCCAGGATCGAGCGCCGGTCTGGTCGCCGGATGGTACCCAGATCGCCTTCTATCGGCGATACGACGGCGACCTCTGGAAGCCGGATCACTCGTCGAAGGAAGACTTCTTCCAGGTGGTTGTGCTGAACCTGAAGGACAACACGAGCTGGCTGCCGTCCAATCAAACGGAGCATTGCTATTCTCCCAGCTGGTCGCCGGATGGCAAGCAGCTCGTGATGAACTGCGACGGCGGATTGTATCTCGCCACCGAAAACCAGCCGATAACCCAGATCCCGAACACCGACTTCCTGTTTACCACCCCTACCTGGTCGCCCGACGGCAAACAAATCGCTTTCACCTATCGCAATCACGACCACTGGGACGTCGGGGTGATCAACCCGGACGGCACCGGATTCGGCCTGCTCACGAGCGGCACGGTGATGGCGTCGGCCGCGGTGAGCAACGCATCAGCCGCCTGGTCTCCCGATAGCCAGCATCTGATCTTCGTTTCAAATCGGTCAGGAAGCTGGAATTTGTATATCATGAATCGTGATGGGTCCTCCGTCGTGCCGGTGGGTACGACGGCGCTCGACTACACGGACTCGTACGATCGAGTCGTGTCCTGGAAAAAAGGTGAATCGTGAGTACCATACTCATCGTCGACGATGAAAAAAACATCGTGCAGCTCACGCGCATGTACCTGACAAACGAGGGGTTTCAGGTCGAGGTCGCGTACGATGGCCGCGAAGCGCTGGAAAAGGCGCGGCAATCGAAGCCAAGCCTGGTTATTCTGGACCTGATGCTGCCGCAAATTGACGGCCTGGAGGTGTGCAAGCAGATTCGGCGCGAGAGCGACGTTCCGATTATTATGCTGACCGCCCGCGGAGACGACGTGGACCGAATTGTCGGTCTGGAGCTCGGGGCAGATGACTACCTTCCGAAGCCCTTCAATCCGCGCGAGCTGGTGGCTCGGGTGAAGGCGGTTCTTCGCCGCAGCCGTCCGGTCGACAAGCCACCGGAAGCCCTCTCTCTCGGCAATCTACGGGTCGATCCAGCTCGGCGTGAGGTATCGGTGGGCGACCGGCCGGTGACCCTTCGGGCGAAGGAGTTCGATCTTCTCCTGACGTTCGTCCAGAACGAGGGATTGGTTCTCGACCGGGAACGCCTGCTCAACCTGGTCTGGGGATACGACTACCTCGGCGACTCGCGAACCATCGACGTTCACGTGACCTGGTTGCGCGAGAAGCTCGCCGGAAGCACCTGTCGGATCCAAACCGTCTGGGGCGTCGGCTACAAGCTGGTGAACCAAGAGGTCGCCTGACGTGTTCGGCAGCCTTCGCTCCAAGCTGATCGCCTCGTATCTGATCGTCATCTTTCTTTCGCTCGCCCTCGCGGGAAGCGGCTTCACTTACCTGGTGCGCGCTTATCAGACTCAGCTCCGTCTGAACCAGCTCGGCGATCTATCGCTGCCACTCACGTTTCAGCTCCGGCGCTTCGAGCGCGCTGGTGCTTCCCCGTTGGAGATCGACCAATTCTTGAGAGATCAGGCGAGCCAGCTTCACGTGCGGTTGATCCTGGTCAATTCGCAGCATCAGATCACCCACGATACCGGCACGACATTGCTTGGACAGTATTTACCAGCCCCCTCGGACCAGCGTACCCGTTCGGCGATTACTCTCGAATGGGGCCGGCTCGAGCCACCGGGAGAGCAACCCCTGACGTTTGTCATCGTCGAGTCCGGGGGAGATCGTGATGGGGCCCACCCCGCCCCCGACGATCTCGCCCTCGCCGTTCCCGAGCAGTCGGTCTCGAGCGCTTGGCTTCAGATGGCGCCGGGGCTGACCGGCGCCGCGATTCTCGCCGTCATCATCTCGATTGCGGTTGCCCTCTGGCTTGCCCGATCGATCGCCGGTCCCCTGGGTCAGGTCACCCGAGCGTCGGAACAGATGGCGCGTGGCGACTTCGAGCAGTTCATCCCGGTCGGCAGCCACGACGAGGTCGGTCAGCTCGCGACCAGCTTCAACACGATGGCGCGCGAGGTCGGACGCATGCATCAAACGATGCGCGATCTACTGGCGAATGTCTCCCACGATCTGCGCACGCCGCTCACCTCGATCGAAGGCTTCGCCCAGGCGATGACCGACGGCACGATCAAGACGCCCGACGAGTACGCCGACGCGGCGCGCATCATCGGCGAAGAGGCCGACCGAATGCGCCGTCTGGTCGAAGATCTCCTCTACCTCTCGAAGATCGAGTCAGGACAGATTCCGATCCAGCGCAAGAGCCTCCAGCTTCCCGATCTGCTGCAGGCCTGTGTCCGTCAGGTGCAGCCTCAGGCCTCCCACGCCGGGTTATCGGTCGAGTTCGTCGCCGCGCCGGTGCCGGCGGTGATGGCAGACGGGCACCGCCTCCAACAGGTGTTTGTCAACTTACTGGACAACGCGGTCAAGCACACGCCGTCGGGAGGCATCGTTCAGGTGCGCGCCTACAGCGACGTCAGTCAGACGAGCGACCTCGATGCCGCGCGCGCACGGCGAAAGTCGGCCCCGGGCTGGGTGGCCGTCGAGGTGCACAATCCGGGCTCGCACATTCCACCCGAGCACATCAATCGAATCTTCGAGCGCTTCTATCGGGTCGATCGTTCCCGCTCCGACGATAGCAGCGGGCTGGGTCTGGCGATCGTTCGCGAGATCGTCCAGGCGCACGACGGTCGAGTGACGGTGAAAAGCGATGCCGCGACCGGCACGACGTTCACCGTTTATCTACCGTCGGCAGCGTGAGATCGAGGAGGATCAATACATGGTAGCCCTGCGAACGGTTCTCTCGGCATTCTTCGGCGCGGCGTTCGGAGCAGCGCTGGTGCTGGTGGTGATCCGCGCGACGCCGGTTGGCGACGCGCGGGCGAGCAGCCAGTTGGAGGCCTCCCACGTGCACCAGGCAGTCGACGTTCCCACGGTCTCGTCTGCGGTGGGGGCAGTTTACCGGCAGGACAATGCGGGAGTCGTCAGCATCGAGACCTCGCAAGCGAGCCCGGCGACGAATCTTTTCGGGCGGCAGGGGCAGTCGGAGGGCGCGGGATCTGGCTTTGTCGTCGATACCCAGGGTAACGTGGTGACCAACGATCACGTCGTGAACGACGCCACCAGCGTGCGCGTGGTCTTCAACGACGGGACGAGCGTCTCCGGCAAGGTCGTGGGGCAGGATCCCGGAGATGACCTCGCGGTAGTGAAGGTGGACGTAGCAGCAAACCGCCTCCACCCTCTCACCATCGGCGACTCCAGCACGGTGGCGATCGGAGAACCGGTGGTGGCGATCGGTAATCCCTTCGATCTTCACAACACGGTGACCAACGGCATCGTCAGCGCGTTGGGACGAACGCGGACGGCGCCGAATGGGCGGTCGATCGCCAATATGATCCAGACCGACGCGCCGGTGAATCCGGGTAATAGCGGTGGTCCGCTCCTCGACGACCAGGGGAATGTCGTAGGCATCGTCTCGCAGATCGAGAGTCCCGTTCGGGGGTCGGTCGGCGTCGGATTCGCGATACCGTCGAGTACGCTGACGCGGAACCTTTCCACGCTCGAAGCGGGAGGAAAGGTGCACCACGCCTGGCTGGGAATCAGCGGTGAGGAGATCACCCCTGATCTGGCACGAAACCTCGGCCTGACCGTCACCTCGGGGGTATACGTGGTGAGCGTGGCCCCCGGTGGGCCAGCCGACAGCGCCGGAGTTCACGGGGCGCCGGGCAATGCGGCCGGCGACCAGACGCCGGCGGGCGGCGACGTCATCACCCAGGTGGACGGCGTCGACGTTCACTCGGTTCAGGACATCGGCAACGACCTCGACGGCAAGAGTCCTGGCGACAGCGTTACTCTCACCGTGCTGCGTGGTGGGAAGTCGTTGACCCTGACGGTGCAGCTCGGGGACTGGCCCGATCAGATGCCATCCTGACCGCGCGTGAACGCGGTCTCGTGATCGAAGAAGACCGTGCCGGTGACCGGCTTCGGGTAGAAATAGGTCGACTTCTGGGGCATTCGCTCGCCGGCTCTGGTCGCTGCCCTGAGCTGATCCATCGGGGTTGGCGCAAGGAAGACGGCGAGCTGCGCCCGTCCGTCGGCGAGCGCCGACATTGCCTCCCTCGGATCACGCGTGTACTGGATGCGCTCGCCCCGTTCGACGTCCGCGTCGGACAACCCGAGCACCCTCTCGAAGATAAGCCGCTGGAGCACCACGGTGTCCAGGTCTCGTAAGACCGCGGGAACATTCGGAAGCTCGCGCGACAGGTCGACCGATGCCCGCAACGTGAGCCGGTGCGCCCAACCCGCCTCCAGTCCAAGGACGGTGAACGACGGCCGACCGCGCTTTTCGGCGAAGATCACCGGCGTCTCAAGGCTCACCTCCTCTGAACGGATCCGCTCGACCTCGAAGGATTCGCTCAATCGGCGAAGCGCCGTAGCTGGATCAATCGGTCCTAATCCATTCAGCAGACGATGGGTCGGAAGGATCAGCAGGCCCGGATCGCTGGTCTCGACGAGAGCCATAAGCACGAACTCGGACGGCGCGTCCTCGGTCGCGCCGGCTCGGCGCTGCTGATCGCGGTAGACGAGGGCAGTCTCGTAGCGGTGGTGACCGTCCGCGATATAGATCTGGAGCGCCCGGAACGCGTCGACGATGCTCCCGACGACGTCTCCGTCCGCGACGTACCAGAGCCGGTGCGTTCGAGCGGCGGCCGCCACCGAGCCGGGAGCGAGCGTGAACGAGACGGTCGGAGGGCGGCTGGCGACGTCGGAAAGGAGGCCCCGGAGTGGACCCGGTTCGTCGTACATCGCCAGCAAGGGGCTGAACTGGGCGTGGGTCAGGTTCAGGAGATTGAGCCGGTCGACCTTTGGCCCGGGCATCGTGAACTCGTGAGGAAGGACGACCTTCTCGTCCCAATCCGCGAGACGCACCGGAGCGAAGAGACTTCGCCGAACGAAGCGTTCGCCCCGATCGTCGAACTCCTCTTCGTAAAGGTAGAATCCGGCCAGCGGGTCAGACTTCAGCGCCCGGTCCTCCTTCCACCGCCGATAGGTCGCCGAGGCACGCGTGTACCGGTTGTCGATCTGGTCGTCGGTGACTAGCTGGCTTCCCAGCTCCAACGAGATGACGTTGTAGCGACTGCGCGCGTAGTACGCGGCCTGGGCCTCGGGCGAGATAATATCGTACGGGGCGGAAACCACCGCCGCGAGGTCGCCGGTCACGGCAGGGTCGTAACGAACGCCGCGAAAAGGTCGAATCTCAGCCACGCTGCCTCCGGGCAATGGGAAATCGGGAAAAACGGGTCAATGATACCATCAATCCGAATGATCGGTATGCCTCTTGCACGAGCGCGTCGACGAACCATCGAGAAGAGGTAGAACGACCATGAGTCGCAACGGTCTTTCGGAGCAGGTAGAACACCTGCGCAAACAGGTCGATGCGCTGAAAACGAGTCTGGATCACACCGTTCAGTCCTTCGAGGATCTTACTGCCCGAACCGAAAACCTGGGCCAGGAGGCACGCGGCATCGTTGGTATCCTGGGAGAAGGGGGCGAGTCGTCGGTCCCGTGGGGGCTGTTTCTGACGCTGGCGCTCGGCGCCGGGATCGTCTGGCTGGTGTCTCCCGAGACCTTCCACGGACTGATCGACTTCTTTAAGGCGCAACGTCGGGCCCTTCGATCTGACGGAAACGTGCCCTCTTGATTCGGCGATGGCCGTCGCCCGCGATCAATCCGACGCGACCCCGGTTCCGTGGGCGAGCCCCCGCTCTGATTGTACAATCGCATCGAGTTTAATGATTGTTTGTCCGCGAGACAACGCGGTGCCGACGCGTGGGTTTCCACTTTATGCGCGGCCGGAATCGCGTTGGCGGTTGCCGTGCGCCACCACGATGATGTAAAATTGTGCGTTGATCCGAACAATCCGCTAGAAGAGCGCGGGCAAATGGTCCCGGCACTCGACTGGAGGTGGTCATGGCCATCCGCGAGATTCTGTCGGTGGAACATCCGACACTTCGACGAAAATGCACAAAAATTCATCACCTCGATCCTAGCCTGCAGCGGCTCGTGGACGACATGATCGAGACAATGCGGCACGCCAACGGAGTTGGCCTGGCCGCGCCACAGGTCGGAGTGCCGGTGCGTCTGTTCGTCGTCGAGACGTCCGAGGACCTGGATGAGCCCCACGCTGGCGAATTGTTCGTGTTGTACAATCCGGAGATTCTGAAGAAGTCCGACCTCTACTATCCGGAAGAAGGCTGCCTCTCGATGCCCGGTTGGGTGGCGAACGTGCCGCGGTACAAGAACGTGTTGGTCAAAGGTCGAAACCGTCAAGGGAAGGAAATTAGGATCAAGGCCGAGGGACTGCTCGCTCAAGCGCTGCAACACGAAAACGATCACCTCGATGGTGTCCTCTTCTTCGATCACCTCGAAAGTCCCGAGCAATTGCGTCGGGCCGAGCACGTGGCGGAGACGGTCGAAGCGTGACGTGTCGCAACCGGCGTCAGAGACGCTACCCTGGAACGGTACGGTCAGGACGATCGCGAGAGCTACATCGACGGCGCTAACGGTAGGGGCGGGACAGTAGGAACGCCCCTACCCTTTTGTGTACCGGATGGGCTGGATCCTGGTTGTACGTGCGGTCTGAGAGTCGTGCGGCGCGACCCCCGCGCCACGCACAAGGAGTGCCGGTGAACTTACACGAGTACCAAGCCAAGGATTTTCTCCGACAACACGGTGTTCCCATCCCCGAGGGCGAGATCGCGACGACGCCCGCCGAGGCAGGAGAGATCGCCCGGAGAATCGGGCGCCCGGTGGTGGTGAAGGCCCAGGTCCTGACCGGTGGACGGGGTAAGGCCGGGGGAGTCAAGCTGGCGTCGACGCCCGCCGAGGCGGAAGCGGTCGCCGCGAAGATCCTCGGCATGGACATCCGAGGCCACGTCGTCCATCGCGTGCTGGTAACCGAGGCGGCTGAGATCGCGCGCGAGCTTTACCTGGGGGCGATTGTCGATCGCTCCAGCAAGAGCATCGTTTTCATGGCGAGCGCCGAGGGCGGGATCGACATCGAAGAAGTGGCGAGAACCATGCCGGAGAAGATACTGCGCCGCTCGGTCGATCCATTGCTGGGATTCGCCGAGTTCCAGGCGCGGGAGCTTGGTTTTGGACTCGGGCTAGCCCCGTCCCAGGTTGGCGCCTTCGCAAAGATCGCCCGCGCGCTCCACGGCACGCTGGTCGAGTGCGACGCCACGCTGCTCGAGATCAATCCGCTGGCGATCACCCCGACCGGAGACCTGGTTGGACTCGACGCGAAGATGGTCGTCGACGACAACGCGCTCTATCGGCACAAGACGCTCGAAGCGCTACGCGACGCCTCGGAAGAGAATCCCATCGAACGTCGGGCGCGCGAGGAAGGGATCACTTACGTCAAGCTCGACGGCACGATCGGCTGTATCGTCAACGGGGCCGGTCTGGCGATGGCGACGATGGACGTGATCAAGCTGTACGGAGGGGAGCCGGCGAACTTCCTCGATATCGGCGGCGGGGCGCGGGCCGAGCGGGTCACGAGCGCGCTGGAGCTGGTGCTCTCTGATCCCAAGGTCGAGGCGGTGCTGTTCAACATCTTTGGTGGAATCACCCGGTGCGACGAGGTGGCGAGAGGCATCCTGACCGCGCTCAGCGCCCTGGGCGAGGTTGCCCGGCGGGCTCCGCTGGTGATCCGCCTGGCCGGTGTGAACGAGGACGAAGGACGGCGAATCCTTCAGTCCGCGAATCTGGTCGCCTTCACCTCGATGCCCGAGGCCGCTCGGGCGGTGGTCGCGGCGGCATCGAACACGACCGGGGAGGCGCGACGATGAGCGTGCTGGTCGGCAAAGACACGCGGGTGCTGGTGCAGGGAATCACCGGCCGCGAGGGCGAGTTCCACACCCGTCAGATGGTTCAATACGGGACCAACGTCGTCGCCGGGGTGACGCCCGGCCGCGGTGGCCAGGAGGTCGCCGGCGTTCCGGTCTTTAATACCGTCGCCGACGCGATGGAGGCGACGCGGCCCAACTGCTCGATCATCTTCGTGCCCGCCCCGTTCGCGCCCGACGCGATCCGTGAAGCGGCGGCGTACGAGATTCCACTGGTCGTCGCCATCACCGAGGGCATTCCGGTCCACGAGATGATTCCGCTTTACACCTACGTTCGGAACCGCGGGGTTCGGCTCATTGGCCCGAACTGCCCCGGCCTGATCTCGCCGGGTAAGGCAAAGGTGGGGATCATGCCGGCCCACATTCACCGCCCCGGCTCGGTCGCGGTCGTCTCGCGAAGTGGAACCCTGACCTACGAGGTGGTGGCGGCGCTGTCCGCACGTGGGTACGGTCAGTCGACCGCGGTCGGCATCGGCGGCGATCCGATCATCGGAACTTCCTTCGTCGACGTGCTGGAGCAGTTCCAGGCCGATCCGCAAACCAAGGCGATCGTCCTGATCGGCGAGATCGGGGGCGACGCCGAAGAAAACGCCGCCCGCTACATCCAAAGCAACGTTCGAAAGCCGGTCGTTGCCTTCATCGCCGGGCGGACCGCTCCTCCCGGACGCCGTATGGGACACGCCGGCGCGATCATCTCCGGGACAGCCGGCACCGCCCAGGAGAAGATCGCGACCCTGCGAGCGGCCGGCATCCAGGTCGCGGATACTCCAACCGAAATTGCCGACCTGATCGCGAACGTGTTGCAGGTCCGAGACGAGGACGTCTGAGAGTCGACTAGGCAGTAAACCGACCGAGGAGCTAGCGTGTTTCTTCAACGAGACCTGCGGATGCTGATCGGTATCCTCATCGTCGCGGCGTTCGCTCTGTTCATCGCGGATCCATCGTCGCCGGGATTTCACTTCAGTTTGTTCGGGGCGCCGATCAATCAGGATTTCCCGGTTCACGAGGGGCTTGACCTCAA
>JAJPKB010000009.1 GCA_021323915.1 Chloroflexota bacterium
CACACGTATGGTCGCTTCAGCCCAGGCGTCGTGGCTTTTCTGCATCCATTGCACTCGCTCATCAATGCGCATTTCCCCTGCAAGGATGCGCGCAACTTCCGCTTCGGTGATGGGTGCCGTGGTCATGGAGCTGCTCACACCCGCTCCGGAGCGTTATCGTACTCCCACCATCCCGGTTTCGGCAACTTCCCCTCGCGGCACCAGCGGCGCTCGTCGGCCCGCCACTCGGCCCGGTCAGCGATCGCCTTGTCCACGTCTTTTGGCGCAAGCACGTCGGCCGCCAGAAGGCCATACTTCTGCAACGGGGCGATGTTCACGCGCACGCCGTCGTTGAGGTCTGGATCGTAGGCTTGCTCCTGGCGCAGAAAACTTTCCCGATCGGGGACCGGACTCTTCGGTGTCCGCCGCGCCCACGCATCGGGCTGCTCTCTGGCCAGCAGGGCTTCGAGCCGCGGCGACCAGAAGCCCCGTTCGCTGACCCGGTCCAGCGTGGCTTCAAAGGCCTTCAGCTCGTCGACGCTCTCCGCCAGGCGCTCGGCAGCGGCGCGCGCGGTGACGTTGCCTTCGGCCACCTGCCGGCGTGTCTCGGCCAGCTCGAACTCGCGCCGCTGGAGCACGGGGCGCAGGACGTGCGTCTTGACGCGCGTCAGGGTATCCGCGGTCAGGCGGTGGTATGAGACCAGGCAGGCGAACGCCGGCCCCCCATTGCGCCCGGCGCGTTGACCCTTTCGCCTGGGCGAGGTAACCTCCCAGCGCGGATCGAGGGCGTGGCCGCTCTCCAGCAGCCAGGCGATGGGACGCTTCTTGAACCGCGAAACGTGGGCGGGGAAAAAGTCCCGCGCCAGCCAGTCTGCCAGGCTGCGGCCCATGATCTGCCGGAACTCCTGCTCGATGGCGTCGACGAGCGCTGCGCCGAAGTCAGCCGCGATCCGCTCGCGCACGCGGTCGAGGAGCGTGGGCTGGCCCGTCCCGTCGGACAGCGGGATGATGCCGTCCTCGGCAGCCCTCACCCCCGGCCTCTCTCCCGCCTCCTGGAGAGGGGCGCTGCCCTCACCCCCGGCCCCTCTCCCGCCTGGCGGGAGCGCGGTGCTGCCCTCGCCCCCCGCCCCTCTCCCGCGCAGCGGGAGAGGGGAGCCAGGGGTGAGGGCCTCGGCGGGCCAGCGGTGGCCCAGCAGGCGCAGGATCAGCACCGAGAAATAGTCCTCCACGAAACGACGCAGCTCCGGCCGGCAGACGCCCCCCTCCCGCTCTCGTAGCTCTTTGAGCAGCCAGTAGACCGAAATGGGGTGAATCTCCAGCTTCTGCGCCAATTCCTCGAGGAAGGTCTCGGCCGGGATGGGGATGCGGGCTCCCGAGACCGCCGCCTCCTCTTCCTCGTCGTCGCCCTCACCCTCCGGCTCGCCCTCACCCCGGCTCGCTCCGCTCGCCTCCCCTCGCCCGCCGAGCGGGCGAGGGGCCGGGGGTGAGGGTGCGTCCTCGCCCCGCGCGCCGGGCCCGGCTTCGTACAGAACACACAGCCGTCGTTTGAGATCGGCCAGCTCCTCGGGTGAGAGCGCGTGCCGGGGCTCGCGGGCGAGGGGTTCCAGTACCTCCGGATCGACCGAGAGCCCCGCAGGAAGCGGCGGTAGCGCGTCGTACCCGGCCACCAGGGGATACCAGCCCGCGGGCGTGCCGGTTTCATCCAGGACTGCCTGGAGGTCCTCACCGGCGATACCATAGGCCCCGAACACCTCGCGCTCCGAGAGGCCTTCGAGAGTGTGGAGCACCGCCGCGACTGTCTCGGCTTCGTCGGTCGCCAGGCGCCAGGATGCCCGAAGGCCCTCGCCCTCGGGCGGACCCTCACCCCCGTCCCCTCTCCCGCGAGCGGGAGAGGGGTGGCCGATAGGCCGGGGTGAGGGCTCCCGCACCGCATCGGCGATCGCCGCCAACGCTTCTTCTGGCGCCTCAAGCACGATGTCCGCGGGGATACGAACCACACGAATTCCGCGCTGCGTCAGCCACTCGTCCCGAGCCACGTCCCGGTCTCGCGCCTGCGGCGGGCTGTGGGCCCCGCCATCTATCTCTACCGCCAAGAGATGGTCCGCGCAGTAGAAGTCAGCGATAAACGGCCCGAGAGGGTGTTGGCGACGGAACTTCAGGCCGAGGAATCGTCGGTCCCGCAAGGCCTCCCACAGGACTTCCTCTGGCCGGTTACCGGCACGGCGAAGCGAGCGCGCTAACTCGCGGATCGCGGTGCTGCTGTCTCCCCGCAAAATGCGCCCAGGAGCGACGGGCGGACCCTCACCCCGTCTCGCTCCGCTCGCCTCCCCTCTCCCGCACGGCGGGAGAGGGGCCGGGGGTGAGGGCCCAAACGTCCGCTCGGTCGGGTCGCGCGCTACCAGCCATCGTTTCAGTGCCACGCACGCGGCCTCATAGTGGGCCAGCACATCGGGGATGCGCTCGGGAAGAGGAATGCGGGCGACGTAGCTCTCACGGATATCGATGCTTTGTGCTGTTGACCGCCCAATGAAACTCGCAAGTCGACAATTCAACATCGAAGATAGACCAAGAGAATTCTTGTCAGTGATAACTCCCGCCGACTTATCTGAAAAGATGTCTGTCCCTAGAAGCTTCCGGAATCCAAGGCTGCCACGCGCAATATGGGAGTATGTCCACCCCTCCCGAAAGTAGTACTGCTCGTTCCTCACCACGCTGGAAGGGAATGCTTTGATTCGCGCCCCACCATGCTCCCAGTCCACCACCCACCAGTGGTGGCCGAACCACTTGCCGTACCCGCCGCCTTTCTCGAAGGGCACCCAACGGCGCTCGCGCACCGGTCGCGCCCACTGATCAGGGCATATCTCCCAGGTAAAGCGCACGAAGTGGGCATCGTCGCGCGTCCCCAGCCCTTCCGGAACGTCCGCCACGTCGCCCAGCGTCCTCCCGGCCAGCAGCTCGAAGAAGCGCTCCCGCAGCCAGTAGCAGAGCGGCGCCTGGGGGATCGTGAGGAAGCGGGCCTGGAGCGGGGTGAAGACGATCGGGTGACTCATCGGCCGACACCTCCGGCGCTCGATGCCTGGAAACGACCCCAGCCAACTGCTGCCTTCCCGCCAGCACCCAACTCAGTCAGCGCCTCTGCCGGGCGCTGTTCAGCAAGGCCAAGGTCGTCGCTCGGAGAGCCCGTGCGCAGATGAAGCCCGCTGAGAAAGCGGGCGTGCGCCGGTACCGCCAGGGGGACAACCGGGACGGGCGAAAGCCAGTCACCCAAAGCCACTCGCTCGGGCGGGTCGCTTCCGTCATCATCCCAGAACGGAATCGTGAGCCCCCGTTGCGGCACCAGCTGGTCAACGACAGGATGGACCGGACTCACGGCAGACCTCCGCGAACAGCCGGGCTCGGATCAGGCGTTCAGCCCGGCGTCAGGGTTGAGACGCTGGCGCTTGCCCGCGCCAATTGCTCGGCGTCCCAGGTCACCAGCGGGACTTGCAGAAGGTCGGCGATCGCGACGTAGATCGCGTCGGCGCCCCGCAGACGGAAGTCCACGGCGAGATGCGCGGCGTGGTCGCGAACATCTCCCGGGAGACCGACCCAGGTCAAGCCGGGCAGCGCGCGCAGGCTGTCGACGACCCGCCGCGCGACTGCCGGATCGGTGGTCCGTCGAGCGATCGCCCCGGCGACCTCGACGAGGAGCAGGGTCGGCGCCAGCACCCGTCGGCCATTGGCCAGATGCTCTTCAAGCCATTGGCGACTCTGGGCGTGGTGGACGTCGGCCGGGACGAAGCGGCTGACCCAGACGCTAGCGTCGACGACCGCCCAGCGGGGCGGAAACGACGTGGCTCTCATCCGTTTCCGACTGCTCGTCGGTCTTCGGCGACCGCGCCGGCCGCCGAGACCCCCTCCGGCCAGTCGCGCGCGATCGCCGCCGCGATCTGGTCCATCTCCGACCAGACCTCATCAAAGCGCTTCGCTGATCCCCCGCGAGGCTCCGGGACGATCCGGGCGACCGGACGCCCCCGGTGGGTCACGACGACAACCTCGTCATTCTCCCTCACCACCCGCAACACCTCACTCAGCTTCGCCTTCAGCTCGCGGCTTCCGACCGTGCGCATTCGCTACCCCCGATTTGTGGACATATTCGTGACTACATTGTAGCACGGTCCGGAAGGGTTAACACTTTACCGAATCAAGGAATGGATGCTTCGAAATGGCCATAGCCGGCGGCGTTCTTTCCGGCAGCACCCAGCTCGGCCAGCGCCTCTCTCAGGCACTGTTCAGCCTGGCCCAGGTCGTCACTCGGGAAGCCTGGGCGCAGATGAAGCGCGGTGAGAAAGCCGGTGCCCGCCGGAACGGTCAGAAAGAACACCGGCACGGGCGAGAGCCAATCGCCGGGCGCCGTTTGCTTGCTCGGAATCCTTCGGTAGTAGTCCTGGAAGTGGGGGTTCAGTACGTCGATCCGAAGACGCGGAGGTACCGCCGGGTACAGGGCGTGGAACACGACGCTACCCGCGCCCTGGTCACGCAAGTCGCCAAAGATGCGGAGAGCGTCGCGCTCGTCGAGACCACTCCAGTCAAGCGCCCAGGCACGCGCCACCCCCTTCAAGCTCGTGGCTGGCAGATATGGCACCCCGAGGTTGCGATCCCAAACAAAGCCCGCGTCCAGAGCGTGGGTCATACCAAGGCCGCTCACCAGCGGAGCGGCAAGCGTCAGTTCGATCTCTTTCGCTCCTAGTGCTTCCCAGAGGCGTTTCCGCCGCTCGTGCAGCGCGCCGAGCAGGTTCTCCACGTGTGGCCCGACGCCATCCGCGTGCTCGACGATCTCAGCCAGGTACGCCTGGCGCACCGACTGACCACGTCGCGGTTCCTTCGGCTTCCAACTCCCTTCGGCACCGGACCAGATATTGGCATATCGATCGTACAGCAGTCCGGTGTTGGCCGTGGACGGTGGCCTCGGACGGAAAACGGTGCTCAGTCCGTGCTCGTAGACCGGACGGACTCGCTTCCCGTCGGTCGACGCGCCCGGGCGGGGCGCGCCTGGCCGAGGGGCTCGCGGGCGGCTTGACCGTCTCATGCCTCCCCCTTTGGCAGGTAGGCGTCGGCGAACTTGCGCATCCAGCCAAGAAGCGCGAGCGCTGCCTCCTGGGCGCGCTGATAATCAGACCGGGGTCCATCGATTAAGGCAGTGATAAGGTCTTTCCCTGCACGATAGACGCGCTGGGGGCGCTCCTCGGACAAGTCGCCGAGCAGCCATTCCTGAAGCTCTTTGTAAAGCTGCATCGAAGGCTTCCCCTGTTTGCCTTCGGCGTCCGCCAGGAGGTACGCCAGCGCCTGGCCCAGGCCATTTTGGAGCACCATCGATGGAACTGACCGCACCAGCGTGGCATAGCGGCCCGCGTCGTCGGAGTCCGCGCCACGGTGTTTCTCGATGATATTGAGCGCATACTTGGCCACTCGCTGTTCAAGTGTTTGCTCCATTTGCGCTACTTCCTCCTCTGCTATTCCCAATCGCGTGCACCATGCACCAGCCCTGTCCGACCGTCTCGTTGCCGCCGACCTGGAGAAAGAACGGATCCCCGGCGAGCAGTTCGAGAAGTTTCGCCCGGACGTCGGTGGCGCTCTGGATCTCGCCGCCGGGGCTACGCGGACTCTCGGCGAACACTAGCTCGTAGAACAGTGAGTCGGTTGGAATCGTTTCCTCGTACCACAGGTTGCCGCCGTCCCCGGTTGTCGTCTTCTTCTGGTTGAGCTTGATCCGAGCGGTTACCGAAGTGGCGTGCTTCACCAGGTAGGCAAAGTCCTCATCATTCGCCAGCACGAGGTGGCGGCGGAACTTCTCACGATAGACACGATGGGCGTTTCCCTTCGGCAGAAAGCTGACCAGCCGCTCGATCGTCGCCGACCACTCCGCTGATGGTTCGACCTGGAGCAAAAGGTCTTCCAGCACGACCGTCCCACTAGCGAAGCCCGGGGAGACGCGGAGCTTGCCCGACGCTGGCAATTCAATCGCGACGGCCTCGAACCTGTGTCCGGCGAGTCGCCAATCGCGCGCCAGCCGACCGAGCACGAGCGGGCAGGTGATCCAGAGGAAGACATGCTGGAGACTCCGGACCGGGAAGGCCAGCAGCCGCGCATCAGTGAAGGCAAGGGCGCCAGCGTACAAGTCTCCTCGTGAATCGGGCTCCGGTCCGAAGAGAATCGAAACAAGATCCTGATCATTTCGCCAGCGCTGCTCGGCCACGCTCCGCAAGCTCCCCTTCAGGCTGGTCGATGGGATGAGGGGAAAGCCGGTGTGCCGCTCGCGCTGCACCGGGAGATCGATCACTCCCGTACTCTGACCGGTGCCGGGATGGAGCGGCGTCTCGGCGTAGAGCGCCAGGAGCACTGCCCTCTCCACGCTCGTCACACCATTCCCCGCGGCGGATCGCTGCTCAGATTGAGTGCTATCATTCATTGCTCCCTTGCTTCCTCCCTTGAAAATATCGTTCCTACCGCTTGGTGCGGCACCGAGTTGCTTGTTTAGGCAGCGACCGGCGCAGGCGTCACGGTCACCGCATAGCCGAGATCTTCCAG
>JAJPKB010000127.1 GCA_021323915.1 Chloroflexota bacterium
CCGGCCGCGATCGCGACCGCCGCGATCATCCCGACGATGATAGCCACGCGGTACCAGGTCACACGCACGCGATTCATACGACAACTCCTCTGCTCTCGCCTATTTTCGGCTGTACGCTAGCAGCCGTTCGTACTCTACCATGGATATCAGGGTGCAAACCTTAAGGTTAGCTGAAGGTTACCTTAAGGTTTGCTTAAGGTAACCCGTCGCGCTTCGCCGGATTGTCCAGAATGTACCCAAAACCGCGGACCGTTCGAATGAATCGCGGGTGGTCTGGATCGTCCTCGATCTTGTTCCGGAGATGGCGGATGTGGACCCGGACAATCTCCAGCGCGTCGCGCTCGTCGTAGGTCGGGTCCTGGATCTGCCGAACCAGACTCGCTCCGTTGACGACCTGGCCGGCGTACCGCGCCAGGTATCCCAGGACTCGAAACTCGGTCGGCGTCAGGTCAACAGCCTCGCCACGAAGCCGAACCTCGACGCGTTGAAGGTCCACGACCAGATCGCCGATCTCGATCGTCTGCTCGACCCCCGAACCCTGCTTTCCGCTGCGTCGGAGCAGCGCTTCCACCCGGGCTAGAAATACCCGCACGCTGAACGGCTTGGTCAGGTAATCGTCGGCGCCAAGCTCGAAGCCGCGGACGACGTTGTCTTCGTGAACCAGCGCCGTCAGCATCAGAATCGGCGTTGGGTCAAGCTGGCGGATTCGGCGGCAGACTTCGAAGCCGTCGATATCGGGCAGGAGCAGGTCGAGAACCACCAGGTCAGGGCGCCGTTTTTCGAAGGCGACCAGGGCCGAAGCCCCGTCCGCCGCGATCTCGACGTCCAGCCCATCCTGGTGAAGAGCAAACAACACCAGACGTCGAATAGTCTCGTCGTCTTCCACCAGGAGAATACACGGCATGTCGAAAACAATCCCCCCCCACCGGCCGTAGCGCCCATTATAGGACCGGTCCAGCACCGGCGCAAGGGAGCGGACAGCTTGGGTAAATCTTCCAGTTCGATCAGCTGAGCCATTGAATCGAGACACGGTATAATGGCACGGGGAGGCGAGCGATGACGCTTCAACTGACCACCTGGCGATTGCCGACACGACGGTTCACCGTATCTGAATACTACCGGATGGCCGAGGCGGGGATCCTTACGGAGGATGACCGGGTCGAGCTGATCGAGGGGGAGATCATCCAGATGTCGCCGATCGGTCGGCTCCACGCCGGTACCGTCGACCGCCTCAATCACCTGTTCGTCGTCCGCCTCGGCGACGTCGCTCAGGTCAGGGTTCAGAACCCGTTGCACCTGGACGAATACACCGAGCCACAGCCGGACCTGGCCCTGCTCGTTCCTCGACCCGACTTCTACTCCTCGGGTCACCCTTCCGCGCCTGACGTGCTCCTCGTGATCGAGGTGGCCGACTCGTCGATCGACTTCGACCGCGAGGTGAAGATTCCTCTCTACGCTCAGCGCGGCGTTTCAGAAGCGTGGCTCGTCGACCTCAACGCGGGCACCGTCACCACGTTCCGCGATCCCGCGCCCGAGGGTTACCGAACTATCGTGACGCTCCGTGGCGGCGAGTCGATCGCCGCCCAAGCCTTCCCCGGCCGCGAGTTCGCGGTCGCGGAAATCCTGGGATAGCGTATCTTGCAGGCCGTTTTTGTCGTCACTCCGGCACGACGTCGCGCCAGGTATACCGGGGCGTGAAGCCGAGGAGACGCTCGGCCCGGGCGCCGGTGATCAGCGCCCGGTGCCCCGGCACGCGGTCCGACCAGGGCAAGAGCGCGGGGTAGAAGCGCTCGAGAAGACGGCGCGTCTCCTCGCGGGCGTAGCAGTCGGGTGCCACCACGAACAACGCCTCGTCGCTCAAGCCCGGCCGCTCCGCCGCCAGGCGAAAGGCGCGTGCCGCGTCGCGCGCGTCGACGTACACCCACAGCCCCTTGGCCAGGATCGACGGATCGTCGACGAGCCGGCGGTTCAGGTCGACTTCCGCCGGGAAGATGACCCGACAGATCCGCACCCGCACCGTCTCCAGGCCCGAGGAACGGGTGTAACTCTTCGCGATCTCCTCGCCGATCAGCTTGCTCAGTCCGTAGGGATCCTGGGGCCGCAGGGGATGATTCTCGTCGATCGGGAGATATTCCGGAAGGAACTCGCGCGAGCGGAAAACGAAGCCCAGCGCCGAGTCGGTGCTCGCCAGCACGACCCGGCGCACCCCGGCCCGTGCCGCGGCGTCGACGACGTTTAAGGTTCCCATGGCGTTGATCCGCATGATCCGATCGGCCGGATCGCCGAGCGGATTCGGTATCGCCGCCAGGTGAATGACGACCTCCGCCCCGGCGACCGCCCGGCGACAATCGTCGAGATCGGTGATGTCCCCCTCGACGAACTCGACCGCGGCGTCGCGCGGCGGGACGCGGTCGAACGCGACGATCTCGTGTGAACCGGCGACCTCGGCGAGAACGTAGCTGCCGACGCGCCCGCTCGCGCCGGTGATGACAATCTTCACCTGTTCCTCCCGACCGCGCGCATAAGCGCGCGTTTTGGGGCGCGATCATTCAACCGGCGGATATTGGCTACGTCGGCGGCGACAGCCGGAAGAGATCCTTCATATCGGCGAAGATAGCGCTCAGCTCCCGGTGATCCGAGGCGTCGAGCGGATTACCGGCGTGACTGCGCAGGTAATCGGACGCGATAATTCCCCGTCGCTTGAGCACCGCCTTGTAGACGCCCGGAAGCAGCGCCTCGTAGTTGAGCAGCGGTAGCAGGCGGTTGAAGAGGTCGCGCGCCTTCCGCTCCTCCCCGGCGTCGAGCGCGTTCCACACCTGGGCGTGAACGTCGGTCGCCTCGCAGGCCGGCATCGTCCCGCAAGCTCCCCGCCGATACTCCTCCAGGAGGTATTTACCGGCCACGCCGCCCATCAC